>JACNGB010000012.1:0-26509 GCA_014384345.1 Candidatus Thioglobus pontius | reverse complement strand
ACGGCTTGTTGATATTCAATGGCAATTTTGATGGTTTCACCAGGGGCGATATTAGCTACCTTAGTGGTAAAGATATTAGGGCGCTGCTGCTCAATAAGAGAAGCTTTTTTGCCCGCTTGTTTAGCCTTGTTGTAAATCTTCTTGGCTTCTTGTCGCTCTTTAATTTGCCCTTGTATGATGCGCTTGCCAATAATCATATCTAAATGATCCACCGCCGAGTCTGTTGGTAATGGAAATACATACACACCTTCCACCCATTCATTTGATGGGTTGGTAAAGCTTTGTTCAACTTTGACTCGACTAATGGCGCCAGTGATATCCATTTGCACTTTAGTGTCTAGTGCCATTTGAGTAAGTGTTGAACTGTCATTTAGTGTGTAGATGATCGAGCCAGACCCAACTTCATTAATAGGATTAAGAGTAGATGAATATGATTTTGTTTGCACTGATTTTTGTGAGAATGATATATCCGCTTGAATCAGGTGTGAGTAAGTGAGTGTGGCCGCTGCAATGAGTGCAGCAACTACACCAATGGGTTTGATGTATGACATAAAGACTTCCGCTTGGTTGAAAGTCGTTATTATCTAAAGTGAAGATGAAGTTGAAATGTGCTTTGGATGTTTTGTTGGTGAAGCATTAAAAAAGACCGCATATAGCGGCCTTTATTTGGTGATTGTTAATTGCTAGCTAATGCTATTTCCATTCCGTGCAACTAATCACTTCATCTACATTGCCAAATCTGTCAGACTGACGTTTGGTGGTGCAGTTTCTTTCTTTAGGGGTAGCTGGCACTTCTACTACTCTATCTACATACACAATTCTTTCTACAGGCACTTCTTTGATCACTTCAACCGTTTTGACAATTGTAACTGGCTTTTCACAGATTTTAGTTTTTAAATCTTCAACTTGGCTAACTGTCCACTTTTTAGTATCGTTTGGCAGTTCAAATATGTAATTAATTGCATCGATAGTGCTTGAGAATATACCATCGGCCGTCTTCCCTATAGTGCCGCCTAAGTCTTCAAGATTTTTAAAGCCTTCTTGTTGTGCTGAAGCTGCTGTTGCTAATAAGGTTGTTGCTATTGAAATTGCTAAAATGTGTTTTTTCATATTTTTCTCCTGTGATTGGGTTGGATAATTATAAAGACCAATGTGATCTATTTGAATTAAATTATTTAGAATGATCTAAATTATTTGGATGGTGTAGCTTAGCACTTTGATACCAGGCTTTAGCCTGCTTTAATTGCTGCTCGGTGATATCCATATCCATCATTCTAAACAGCTTAACTGTCTTGATTGATTTAGTTTTGATAGGTTTCATATTTCCTCGCAGTAACAACATAACGCAATGTGTTTTCTCGGGTAAAGCCATCAAATGGCCAAGGGGTGACAAGCTTCAGCTCATCGGTATCGGTGATTTCAATTTGATCTTTATCCAGATCAATAATACTAACGTCAAGCACGCAGTACTGATACTCCATGCCCATTTGATCACTTAGAATGATTTGATCATTCAAGACGATATTTTGCAGGAATACAAAATGATGATTAGCATGAATAACAACAGTACCACAATCGCCCGGTAAATAGCTACTTGGCGACCTTCCCGGGCCGAATAATAGCGCATCACGCGTATCACCTTCTAGCACGATAAACTCTTGATTATGAGCTGGTGCTGCCAGTTGAAAGACAGGTATAACATGTGATTGTGACCAATGTTGTTGTTTGATGGTTTTTCTCATTAGTTTTCCTTAAATAAAAAACTACCACCGGCAGCAAAAGGACGAGCTACTAGTGGTAGTGGGTTACCTCAACTATTACCAAAGAGGGAGGAGTAATAGTTGGTTGAGGTTCGTTAAAATTCTATAGTGTGTAAATCTTGTTAGTTCGACTGCTACTTGCCCTACTCATTCCCATGCCAACGCCAAAGCCTAGAAACAAGGTGACGGCGCTAACAATAGTCATAAAATCAGTAGTATGTAGCGATCCGTTGGCTGACTTTAAGATTGAAACTTGTTCGATTAAATCAGCATTAGTTTCATCTAAAGTAAACAGTTTATTTTGTAATTTATTAAGCTCTAGTGACTGTGTATTTTTATTAATGATTTCAAGATTAAGTCTTGATATTTCATCTTCCTGGGTTTCAATTTTTTGCGTTAAATTCTTAATTGTTTTAGTTTTTCCGCCACTATACTTTTGCAATTGATCCAGCTTAGTTTGTAATTTTTCAGCCAATTCGTTAGCAGGCTTTTTATCGGTCAAGTATCTTGAAACTATAAAGCCTTGCTTGTTATCATGCTCAATCTGACTCCAGCCATTAGCTTGCTTTTTAATCAAGGTGACTGGTGTATTGATATTAAGATGATTAATAACATTGTTCTTAGCAATCGAATCAGTAGCGCGCATTGGTATTTTTACCTGATCGCCTACATAAACCGTAGACTCAGCAACAACACCTGTTGACAACAACATAACAAGGAGGAGGGTTTTGCGCATATCTAGATCCAATTAACTAAAAACAATGAGCACAGTGTAGAGCTTGAAAATGAATCTATGATGTTTTAAAAATGTAGAATTGATGAAGTTTAAATGAAGTCACTTTTAAGCTACTTATTTATCCTTTACAATACGCATCTCAAACAACAAAATAATTACGCACTATGCCCAATATTCTCCTCGTTGAAGATGACAAAATCATCGCTGAAAGCATCATGTTCTCGCTAGAAAATGATTCCTTTAAGGTGAAATGGTGTGAAATGGGCAATGATGCGCTTTCACACTTAAACGGTCATGATGTGGATTTAGTATTATTGGATCTCGGACTGCCAGATATTAATGGCTTTGATGTATTGCGTAAGATTAGAAAAACTTCAGAGGTGCCAGTTATTATTATTACCGCTAGAGATGCAGACGAAGATATCGTCCTGGGTCTTGAGGGTCTACGCGCTGATGATTACGTGACCAAGCCGTTTAATCCACGTGTGTTAGTGGCTAGAGTGCGCACACAACTTAGACATGCTAACAGTCAATCCAACAATACTTTTGACAACGAGGCTGTCGAGTTTGATGAAATTTTTCTTATCAATAAAGATTTACATCAGATTTTGTTTCATGGAGATGTGGTTGATCTAACCAGAGGTCAATGCAAGATATTAATGCATTTAATCAAACACCCAAATAGGATTCATTCAAAAGAAGCTCTGCTTAATGTTATGCATGATAGGCCAACAGGTGCTGGTGAAAACACCATTGTCACCCATATTCGACTAATTAGATTAGCGCTAAACAAAATTAACACTGACAAAGAGCACATTAAAAATCACAAAGGATTGGGTTACTCTCTCGTATTATGAAACTAACTATTGGTGTTAAGCTATTTTTAGCTTATTTTATTATTACCGCTAGCATTGTCTGGTTTGCTACTGACAAAATATCTCTACGCATTACCAACGGCATTGATCAAGCTGCTGAAGAAGTTATGGTTGACTCTGCTAATTTATTGGCCCAAATGGTCTCTAGTAATATTAAAGATGATGAGATTAATGTTGATGAAGTTCGCGCGATTATGTCAGCCTATCTTAATCGAGAACTAGATGTTAATATTTATTCAATTAGCAAAAAAAATCCCAATCTTCAAATCTACATTACCAATCAAGATGGTATTGTTGTTTACGACTCTAAAGGCAAGATTGAAGGTGAGGATTATTCTCAGTGGCGAGATGTATTTTTAACCTTGAAAGGTAAATATGGCGCTAGATCTAGCGCTTATGATGCAAGTATAGAAGAGCCAACAGCCGATCAAAAAGCACATCATGTTGCCGCACCTATTTATCATAACGGGAAGATTTTTGGCTCTTTGACGGTTATCAAGTCTGTCGCTGATTTAAAGCCTTATGTTATTGCTCAAAAAGACCAGATAACAGAATACGCCATATACGTATTATTGATATCACTACTATTTGGTGCAGGCGTTAGCTTTGTTGTAACTCGCGGCACTCGAAAGTTAGTTAAATACACCACCGCCCTATCCAAGGGTGAAACTGTCGTTGCGCCGAAAATCCGCCAAGTAGAGTTTGCCGAACTCGCTCAAGCCATTGAAAAACTACGGGTTGATCTTGAAGGTCGAGAGTACGTTGAGGAATACATCAACACCATGGCACACGAGCTACGTACGCCGATTACAGGTATTCGTGGTACGGCCGAGAATCTATTAATGCCAATGAGTAGCTCGCAACGTGAACATTTCGTAAACAACATTCTAGATGCCAATAAGAAGATGGATATGCTGGTTAATCGCTTACTTAACCTGTCTCGAATTGAACGTAGAGATAAGCTTGAGAATGTTGAAAAAATAGATGTTAAAACACTGATCAAAGATGTGGTTCAAGCGCCAAGTCGCAAGGGTAATATTTCTAGAAGAAGTATTAAAATTGAATACACCATTGAACGTGACTTTAGCATCAAAGCTGAGAAACTACTTGCCGAACAAGCACTATCAAATATCATTGACAATGCGATTGACTTCACACCACCCGATTCAACTATTAGTATTAAAGTGAGTGAATCAAATACTCATGTTAATATCCAAGTTCAAGATCAAGGAAAAGGTGTGCCAGAGCATGCTAGAAAGCAAATATTTAGGCGCTTTTTCTCATCTTCAAGACCTGATACTGGCAAGCGTGGCAACGGTTTAGGACTAAGGTTTGTGAAAAAAATAATGAGCCTTCATGGTGGCAAAGTTAGCCTTAAAAACAGATTTATGGAAGATGGTGCGGTGGCTACTTTGAAGTTTCCAATTAAATAAAAAACCCGCTTAAAGCGGGCATTAAATACTCTTATCAAGTGGTGTTATTTTGACTCTTTTGCCTCATCTCTAGCATCCCAATAATTGGCTTTATTTCTTAAAATCCAGCGCACGCCACCTTTCGGATCTTCAACATCACCCTTGTATCTTGGGATTAAATGTACGTGCAAGTGCTTGATACTTTGCCCGGCCATCTCGCCATTATTCACGCCAATGTTATAAGCATCTGGTTTGAACTCTTCGTCCAGTAACAATTTGGCCTTTTGTACAGCAACACCAATTGCCAATAGTTCAGCTTCTGTAGCCTCAAAATACGTGGCAAAGTGGCGCTTAGGAATAACTAGTGTATGGCCCGGTGACGCTGGAAAATTATCAATAAACGTAATGGTTAAATCGCATTCGCCGATAACTCTTTCTTGATTTCTTAGTTCGCAAAATAAACACTCGTTACTCATACTATTTTCCTTGTCTAAAGATGGATAATTTGGACGATTATTTTACCTTAAGCAATGGATAAAATAATACTGTTAACTTTAAGAGCACCTCTAAAAACCGTTAGGCCAAAAAAAAAGCCGGCACATGGCCGGCTTTTAAAGTTAAAACAACTAAACTTTATTTAGCTGCTTCAGCTGCTGGTGTATCGTTAGTTTCAGCAGTAGTTGGAATGGCTTGGTTGTAGCCGTAGTTCCAAGGTGAATTATTCATATTCATTGGGCCGAATGAGTTTGAGCTTGTGTCAAAATTAAACGGTGAAGTGCTAGTACCAAAGTTAAATGGCTGACCAGTGCCACCATTAAATGGGCTGAAGTTTGAATTAGTTTTAAACGGGCCAAAGTTATTGCCGTTGCTATTATTCCAAGGCATGTTGTTAAAATTACCATTGTTCATAGGCATGTTGTTGCCCCAGTTATTACCGTTTGACCAAGGCGCATTGTTGAAGTTCTTGCTATTCATAGGCATGTTATTACCCCAAGAGTTGTTATTCCATGGGCCGTTATTAAAGTTGCCAAAGTTATTGCCGCTGTTGTTCCACGGTGTGTTGCTGCCAAAGTTCATTGGATCGTTGCTGTTCCAATTGCTACCGAAAGCTGAAGCACCTAAAGATGCTGTCATTAGTGTAATTGCGATGATTTTTTTCATAGTTTTCCCCTTTTTTGTTATTTTGTTTGAGTTGGTGTGTTGGTGTTATTCCATGGGCCATTGTTCATCGGACCAAATGAATTGTTGCGGAAGTTAAACGGCTGGTTGTTACCCCAAGGCGCTTGATTCCAATTTCTATTTTGCCACGGGCCATTATTGTTCCAAGGGCCGCGGTTATTAAAGTTGTTATTCCAAGGGCCATTATTGCTAAAATTATTACCCCATGGGCCACGATTGTTATTATTGTTAAAATCAAACTCATCCATCATGTCATCCATTTCTTCACTAAACCAATCTGGTGTAAACATAGAATAAGGATTATGGGCGATGAAGCCGTTATCTTGGTTGTTGTTCCAGCCGTTATTGCCCCATGGACCATTGCCAAAACCTGCTGATGCATTAAGCGCCACCGCCATTAGTGATGTTGCGATGATTTTTTTCATACTCTCCCCTTGTTGATTGTTTACATTAAAAAAGTTTATTATAAACCACTTCCGTAAGCCGCTCGGTATTTTCATTAGACGAAAAAAAACCAGCAACGTGTGCTGGTTTTTATCAAACTAACTAAAACTTACTTAGCTGGTGCAACTGGCGCTTGAGGAGCGTTTGTGTTGTTCCAAGGGTTGTTAAAGTTGTTGTATGGGTTGTAACCGTTAAAGTTATTGTTGTTCCAACCGTTGTTGTTATTGAATTCATCATCAAACTCATCTACCATGTTTGACATTTCTTCCATGTACCAACGTGGATCCCAGTAGTCGTATGGGTTGTAACCAAACATACCGTTATCTTCTTGGTAACCGTAGTTGTTGTAGCCATTATTCCATGGCATGTCGTTGTTGTTAAAGAACGCGTTTGCGCTTAAAGAAGCGGCAACTAATGCGATTGCTAAAAGTTTTTTCATTGTCTTATCTCCATATCTAAATTATTTAAGAAACTATATTATAACACGATAATATATATTTGCAAGTTTTATTATAACTAAAAACCACGCCAACTTGGTCTTCTAGGCTCAACAAAATTATAGTTACGCGAATAAGGACTTTGTAAATGAACTGGCTGCATTTGCGCTGGCCTGTCAGGATTGGCAAATGACATGGCTGCTGGTGTCATGTAAGTAGGCGCTGGCGTTGCTGGCGATTCAGCACGGTAGGCCTGATCAGGGGTTGGCATTTGTGACATGTTGAATTGTGATGCACCAACATTAAACGGACGATTGTTATACGGATAACCGTAATTACTGAACTTATCATTGTCAGTCATCTTTTCCATCCAATACATTGGCGTCCAAATCGGCCAATCATTATCATCATAGCCAGGGCCATAACTATTAAAGTCTAAAAAAGCTTGAGCACCAAGACTGCTAACTAGTAAGCCTGCAACCACTATTTTTTTCATTTTCTCTTCCCGTTGTTATGAATAATCAACATAATTATTATGAACCATTTAACCATGTCATTATAAAGCTGAAGTAATAGCCTGTGGGTATAATGCAAAACATGGATAAAACAAAGTTATTACAATCAATTTTAAAGCAAAGAATCATGGTTTTAGATGGTGCTATGGGCACCATGATTCAAAAGCACAAACTCAGCGAAGCAGACTATCGTGGTGAGCGTTTTAAAGACTGGCCTATTTTAGTACAAGGTAATAACGACTTGCTGTCACTTACACAGCCTAAAATTATTCAAGACATTCATCGCTCGTATTTAGAAGTCGGTGCAGATATTGTAGAAACAAACACCTTTAACGCCACCAAAACTTCCATGAGCGATTATGAAATGGAAGAGTTGGCATATGAGATTAATGTAGAAAGTGCGCGCTTAGCCAAAGCCGCTTGTGAAGAATTTTCAACCGATGATAAGCCAAGGTTTGTTGCTGGTGTTATCGGCCCCACTTCGCGCACCTGTTCACTCTCACCTGATGTTAACGACCCTGGCTTTAGGAACGTTACCTTTGATGAGTTGGTTGACGTGTATATGGAGTCCACCCGCGGTTTGATTGAGGGTGGTGCGGATATTATTCTAATCGAAACCATTTTTGACACGCTCAACGCTAAGGCCGCTATTTTTGCCGTTCAAGAGGTGTTTGAACAAGACGATACCGAATTACCAATTATGATCTCAGGCACTATTACTGATGCTTCGGGTCGTACGCTTTCTGGGCAAATGACTGAAGCTTTTTATAATTCACTACGTCATGCCAAGCCGATATCTATTGGCCTTAACTGTGCCTTAGGTCCTGATTTATTGCGCCAATATGTGGCTGAAATGTCACGCGTTGCTGACACTTATGTATCGGCACATCCGAATGCTGGCTTGCCAAATGAATTTGGTGAGTACGATTTAGGTGCGATCACCATGAGTGAGCAAGTGGGTGAATGGGCAGCTTCTGGCTTGGTTAATATTTTGGGCGGTTGTTGTGGCTCTACACCTGAGCATATCAAATGCATTGCTGATGCAATTAAAGACCTACCACCTCGCCAAATTCCTGATATCAAGCCAGAGTGTCGCCTCTCTGGCCTTGAAGCCTTTAATATTGGCGACGATTCATTATTTATCAATGTGGGTGAGCGTGCCAATGTGACTGGCTCAGCTAAGTTTAAACGTCTAATTCTTAATGAAGAATACGAGGAAGCGCTTGATATTTGTCGTGCACAAGTAGAAGATGGCGCACAAGTAGTTGATATTAACATGGACGAAGGCATGCTTGATGGCAAGGCAGCCATGATCCGTTTTCTAAATCTAATTGCTTCAGAGCCTGATATTTCCAAAGTACCCTTAATGGTGGATTCCTCTAAATGGGATATTATTGAAGCCGGCTTAAAATGTACACAAGGCAAACCAATTGTTAACTCCATCTCGCTTAAAGAAGGCAAGGAGAATTTTGTTAAATATGCACATTTGTGCAAACGCTATGGAGCAGCCATTATTGTCATGGCATTTGATGAGGTTGGCCAGGCTGACACTCAAGCGCGCAAAATTGAAATTTGCACCGAAGCTTACAACATACTAGTCAATGAAGTTAATTTCCCGCCAGAAGATATTATCTTTGATCCAAATATCTTTGCAGTGGCAACTGGCATTGAAGAGCACAACAATTATGGTGTGGATTTTATTGAAGCCACGCGCGAGATCACCCAAAATCTACCTTACTCTAAAGTATCTGGTGGTGTGTCTAATGTCTCCTTCTCTTTCAGGGGTAACAACCCGGTGCGTGAAGCCATTCACTCGGTATTTTTATACCATGCGGTAAAAGCTGGCATGACTATGGGCATTGTTAATGCTGGCCAGCTAGTGGTTTATGATGATATTGACCCTGAGCTGAAAAAAGCAGTAGAAGACGTAGTGCTTAATATCGATAAAGATGCTGGTGAGCGCTTAGTAGATATTGCTGGAAAATTTTCTGATAGTGGCGATCAAAAAGAAAATCCAAAGGATTTAGAATGGCGCAGCTGGGAGGTTGAAAAACGCTTAGAACATGCTTTGGTTAAAGGTATTACTAAATTCATCGACGAAGACACTCAAGAGGCGCTTGATAAATTAGGCCGCCCTATTTTGGTCATCGAAGGCCCGCTAATGGATGGCATGAACGTGGTAGGTGATTTATTTGGCGCAGGAAAAATGTTCTTGCCACAAGTGGTTAAATCTGCTCGAGTGATGAAAAAATCCGTGGCTTATCTAGATCCATTCTTAGAAGCTGAAAAGCAAGATTGCGCCTCCACCTCACAGGGGAAAATCCTTATGGCTACGGTTAAGGGCGATGTGCATGATATTGGCAAAAATATTGTTGGTGTAGTGCTATCTTGTAATAACTACAAAATTGTTGATCTTGGTGTTATGGTACCCGCTGAAACTATTTTAGAAACTGCTGTTAAAGAAAATGTTGATATTATTGGTCTTTCTGGTCTAATCACCCCGTCGCTAGATGAAATGGTATTTATGGCCAAAGAAATGACGCGTCAAGGCTTTGACATTCCACTAATGATTGGTGGTGCTACCACCTCTAAAGCGCATACAGCCGTTAAGATTGAGCCAGAATATGACAAAGGTGTATTTTATGTACAAGATGCCTCTAAGTCAGTTGGTGTGGCTTCTAGCTTATTATCAAGTGAACTTAAACCAAAACTCTTACAAGATACTAAAGCTGACTATGAAAAAGTACGTGAGCGCCGTGCTAACAAAGGCAAAAGTAAATTATTGTCCTTAGATAAAGCTAGAGCCAGAAAACCAGCTCTAGATTTTGATCAGATCACTGCGCCTAATCAGCTTGGCATACAAGTATTTGAAGACTACGATTTGGCTAAGATTTTTGAATTTATTGATTGGGTGCCTTTCTTTCGAACTTGGGAGCTTGCAGGAAAATTCCCTGACATCTTAACCGATGAAGTGGTTGGTGAATCAGCCTCAGAACTTTATAAAGATGCTCAAGCAATGTTCAAGAAAGTCATAGATGAGAAACTACTTACTGCTAATGCGGTCGTTGGCACATTCCGTGCTAATAGCGTCAATGAAGACATTGAGTTGACGGATGAAAATGGCGATATCATCATGACGCTTAATCACCTGCGCCAACAATTGGATAAAAAAGGCAATACGCCAAATTTTTGTCTGAGTGATTTTATCGCCCCGAAAGACAGTGACATACAAGACTATATCGGTGCATTCGCCGTAACAGCAGGCATTAACATTGATCCACTGGTTCAGGCTTATGAAGCTGAACATGATGATTACAACGCCATCATGATTAAAGCCGTGGCTGACCGTTTAGCTGAAGCATTTGCAGAAATGATGCATTACAAATTCCGAACTGAAATTTGGGGTTATAGCAATGAAGACATTAATAATGACAATTTTATTGAAGAAAACTATCGTGGCATCCGCCCTGCGCCAGGCTACCCTGCTTGCCCTGAGCATAGTGAAAAAGACAAACTATGGGAACTACTCGATGTTGAGAAAAACACTGGTATGACACTAACCAGCTCTTACGCCATGCTGCCAACAGCCAGTGTTAGTGGTTGGTATTTTGCGCATCCTGAATCTCGTTATTTTGGTGTGGCCAAAATCAACCAAGAACAAGTGGAAGACTACGCCAGCAGAAAAGGCATTTCGGTGGATCAAGCGGAAAGACTGCTTTCGCCTAATTTAGAATAATACATTTCCAAGTGAGGCAAAGCCTTTCTCCACTTTATTAGGCTTAATACGTACACAATTGTCTAGGATTTATTAGGCTTCTTTTATATCTTAGGTGCAAGGCATTGCCTCTGGCATCGCAAAAATCAACCAAGAACAAGTGGAAGACTACGCCAGCAGAAAAGGTATTTCGGTGGACCAAGCAGAAAGATTGCTTTCGTCTAATTTGGAATAACCCGCTTACTTCTTGTTTGGCACTACATCCTATCTTTCCAATAGTTTGGAAGACGATTAAGATGCATTACTGCAATAACCAATATTTTATCGTCCTCTTTAGAATACAAGACTCCAAACGGAAATCTATTTACCAAAGAGCGTCTAATATTGCCATCAATTATCGCCCAAGCCTCTGGTAAAGACATTGAACGCTGAATAGCAACATAAACCTCGTTGGCAAAATCTAAACCTAAGTCAGAGTATATGTTCTCATAATAATCAATCGCTTTATTTAATTCTATCTCTGCTTCTGGATGAAATGAAAAATTCACTAACTAAATCTCTTCCAAATTTTATTAAAAACTTGAACGCCGTCAATCGCTTTTACTTTACCACTTTGTAATTCTTTTAGTCTTTTTGTAGCGAGCTTTGACCATTGGTCATCAATTTTTTCTTCTGGATGATTCAAACTTTTTAGTAGCGACTCAACAACTAGGGTTCGATCTTCGATAGGTAACGATACCGCTTCATTTATTAACGCTGTTGTATTCATTTTTTCTAATCCTAATTTTTAAATTCTGATGATTAATAATATCATAAAAGATCAACCAAGAACAAGTGAAAGATTATGCCAGCAGAAAAGGTATTTCGGTAGATCAAGCGGAAAGACCGCTTTCGCCTAATTTAGAGTGGTTTATTGTGCTGTATCTATTCGTCAGTATGAATACACTCAATAAGTCGCTCAACTTGTCTAGTACAGCAGCCATTACCACTTGTGGCAAAAGTTTGATTTCGAACTTTTGCCACGGTATTTGCCCCATTGGCAATCGCATTGATAATATCAATTTTTTTGACTTCGTTACACACGCATAAATTTTTCTTAAGATTCTGCCTAAGAATTTCAGGCAGTTTGTCTAATGGACTTTGGGCAATATTAAGCGTTGACTTCAATACTGCGAAGCTCTTTAGCTAATTGATCTAATGAGGCGTTGATTAACTTAAATGCACCTTCAGCGCCGTACAATTTGGCGATTTCAAGCGCTTCATTAATCACCACTTTATAAGGCACCTCAATACTGTGCTGAAGCTCATACGCACCCAAATATAAGATTGCATGCTCAACAGAGCCTAGCTCGTCTGTTTCTCTAGAAAGTGTTGGGGCGATTAGCTTATCAAGCTGCGTTCTATTTTTAAGAATATTGATAAACAAATTTGAAAAGAATGCTTTTGATATTTTGCCTTCTTTCTGATTTAAGAATTGCTGCTCAATTTGCAACACTTCGCCACCTGAAACGGTGTATTGATAAATAGCTTGAACCACACGCTCACGAGAGCGATGTTTTGGAGTTTTGAATGCCATAATTTAAAACGCTTGAGTGTCAGCTTGCTTCGTCAAGTAAAGCATTTCAATCATAGCCATGGTGGCTTCTTCACCCTTATTACCCTTGTAACCACCTGCTCTACCAATGGTTTGATCCATGTTGAGTGTGGTTAATACGCCGAATGTTGTTGGCACTTCAAATTGATAAGACACCTCAGCAATGCCTTTAGCGCACTCATTACACACATAAACATCGTGCGGAGTTTCACCCTTAATAACAGCGCCCAATGTCACAATGCCATCGTATAAATTTTTACCATTGGCTTGTTGCGCTGCAATGCGTTTAGCCAGTAGTGGAATCTCGAAAGCACCAGGCGCATAAAATACATTAACGTTACCTTCATCAATGCCATATTTTGCCAATGTTTCTTGTGCAGACGCTAACAACTTATCGCCAATATCTTGGTAAAAATAACCTACAATAATAGCAACTTTACTATCTTTTAAAAAGTCACTATTGGCGTTTTTATCAAATTGAAATTGCATTTGAATCCTTTATTTGTTAATTTCTACGTATTCGCTCACTTCTAGACCAAACCCTTTAAGGCCATGTAGTTTTCTTGGTGAGCCCAATAGCTTCATTTTTTTCACGCCCAAATCAGATAAGATTTGTGCACCAATTCCGTAGGTCTTAATATCGTCACCACTATCTCTTGAAACGTTGTCAATATTCTGCAAAATAGATTGATCAGTTTGCTTTCTAAGCAGTAACAACACGCCAGATTCTGCTTTGGCAATATGTTTTAATGCATCATCCACACTAAAACTGGTCGAGCTTTCTTTTAAAACATCTTTAAAGGTATCTTCCATGTGTACACGAACGCAAGTGTTGCTGTTGTCATCAATCTTACCTTTGACTAGTGCCAGGTGAGTTTCGTTATGAATACTATCTAGAAATGAAACCACTTTAAATTTGCCGTGATCGGTTGTAAAAGGACGTTCATTAATGCGCTCAATGGTTTTTTCATGCTCAACACGATATGAAATTAAATCTTCAATCGTGCCCCATTTAATATTGTGTTTTTTGGCAAAAATTTCAAGATCATCACGACGCGCCATGGTGCCATCTTCATTAAGAATTTCAACAATCACCGAAGCTGGTTCAAAACCTGAAAGGCGTGCAAGATCACAGCCTGCCTCCGTATGACCGGCGCGAATAAGTACGCCGCCTGGTTGTGCCATTAATGGGAAAATATGCCCTGGCTGAACAATGTCTTCTGGTGTGGCATCTGGCGCTACTGCATCGAGTACCGTTTTGGCTCTATCTGCTGCTGAAATTCCAGTTGTTACCCCTTCCACCGCTTCAATTGATACGGTAAAGTTGGTGCCATTTGCATCGTTATTTTGCGCCACCATCAGCGGCAGATTAAGCTGCTTACAACGCTCTTGAGTCAAGGTTAAGCAAATCAAACCACGGCCGTGTGTGGCCATGAAGTTAATATCCTCTTTAGTACACGTGGCTGCAGGAATAATCAGATCACCTTCATTTTCACGATCTTCATCATCCATTAAGATGATCATTTTTCCTTGCTTATAATCTTCTAATATTTCTTCAATACTTGCTTTCATGATGCCTACTTACTTTGTAATAGTTGCTCTAGGTGACGTGCAATAATATCCACCTCTAAGTTCACTCGACTACCTTTTTTTAGTGTGCCAAGTGTTGTTACTGCCAATGTATGGGGAACGATATTCAAATCAAATACATTAGCTTGAATTTCATTGACTGTTAGACTTACGCCATTAATACATACAGAGCCTTTTTTGGCAATGTATTTTACCAAATTATCTGGTGCACTAATCTTAAAACGTGTTGACTCACCTTCGCTAAAAGAATCGCTCACTTGCGCCACACCATCAACATGACCACTAACTAAATGCCCGTCAATGCCTTGATTAAGTCTTAAGGCTTTTTCTAAGTTAACCGTATCACCCTCTTCAAGCTCAGAGAAAATGGTGCAATTAATGGTTTCTTGAGAAACATCCGCCTTAAAGAAATCACCGCCAATTTCAACTGCTGTCAGACAAACACCATTAACCGCAATACTATCGCCTATGGCAATACTAGAAAAATCAAAGTCTGGGGCGCTAAAACTAAAAACGGCACCTTTGTCATAAGCCAGTTTAGTTTTAATACTGCCCAATGCTTGAATGATGCCTGTGAACATAAATAAAGTAGATGATTAAAGATTGCTAATTTTACGCTAATTGCGCCGCAGTTAGATTATGTCTTTATTTTCAAAACAATAACAAAAACTCGCACCCAGCAACACAATTACCCAACCTAGGTAAACCCAAAGCATGATCAATACCAAGATCGATAAGGCGCCATAAATAAGTTCATAAACTGGAAAATACTGAATGTAGACAAACATGGCGTACTTGATAACTTCCAACAATATCGCAGCAATAATGCCGGCTTTTAAGGCGTTGATGAAACGAACCTTTTCTAATGGCACTGAATAATACAACACCGCAAAACCAAGACTGGATAATGCAAATGGGGTAAATATAGGTGCATAGCGCATGACTGGCAAATTATTAAACAACTCTGACGCCATAGCGTAAGAGCTGAAAAACAAAGATGCACCTAAGAGTATCGGGCCTAGAAACAAAACAAACAAATAAGAAACCAGCCCCTCCATCCAATGACGATGATGCGAATCATGCCAAGTAAGGTTGATGCGTTTGTCAACTTCATACAGCAGTAGCATTACTGCAAAAATCAAAAAAACCGTAGTATAGCCTTTAATAGCCTGCGCTTGAGTAACAAATTGCTGAATGTAGTCTTGTGCCAAACCAACATTTTGTGGCAACAAATAAGTAAATAAAAACTGCTCTAATGGTTTTTGCAAGTCGGCAAAATAAGGCGACAAAGAAAAAACACTTAAACCGAGCGCAAGGCCTGGCACAATGGCAAACAACGTATCGAAAGATAAAATAGCCGCAGAATCAAAACCCTGGCGCTCGACAAATCTTCTCAATACGGTTGTAATCATAGGCTTATTTTTGTGATTTTAAGTAATCCTCGTAATTGCCAGAATAATAATGCATGCCATCTTCTTTTAGCTCAACCACCTTGGTGGATAATGAAGATACAAACTCTCTATCATGACTCACAAATATAAGTGTACCCTCATAATTATCTAGTGCAAGGTTAAGTGCTTCAATTGATTCCATGTCTAAGTGGTTAGTTGGCTCGTCCATTACCAATACATTTGGATTTTGCAACATTAGTTTGCCAAACAGCATTCTACCTTTTTCACCACCTGAAAGCGATTTAACACTTTTAACAATGTCATTTTTACCAAACAACATCTTGCCCAAAACACCACGCATATCTTGCATGTCTTGCTTCGGCTGTTTAAATTGAGCCATCCAATCAAGCACAGTCATATCTTCTTCAAAATCGGCACTATGATCCTGTGCATAATAGCCAATATTGATATTCTCACTCCATTTAACCTTGCCAGCATCTGGCTCAATCTCACCAACCAATGTGCGCAATAAGGTGGTTTTACCAATACCGTTTTGACCAATAATCGCAACACGCTCACCCACCTCAAATAAAAATTCAATATCCTTTAAAACATGTAAAGGTTTGGCGTCTTTATCATCCCCTTGCGCCGTAAAACTCTTATTTAACCCGGTTACCTCTAATACATTTCTGTGCAATTTGTGCTCTTGCTTGAAGATGATGTAAGGGCTAATTCTTGAAGAAGGCTTAATGTCAGAAAGCTCAATTTTTTCAAGCTGTTTTTGGCGAGAAGTTGCCTGTTTTGACTTAGAAGCATTGGCTGAAAATCGTGACACAAAATGCTTTAGCTCTTTAATTTTGGCTTCTTTTTTAGCATTATCGGCTTGCATCTTTTCCTGAATCGCCGTTGAGGCAATCATAAATTGATCGTAGTTACCAGGGAAGGTGTTAAGTGCACCATAGTCTAAGTCTGACATGTGCGTACAGACACCATTTAAAAAGTGTCTATCATGTGAGATGATCACCATAGTGGCTTTACGCTCATTCAATACGTCAACCAGCCAGCTAATTGAGTTGATATCCAAGTTGTTGGTTGGCTCATCTAATAATAAAATTTCTGGATCTGAGAACAATGCTTGCGCCAAAAGTACACGTAATTTCCAGCCGGGTGCAATCTCGCTCATTAGGCCGTAATGCTGATCTTCTGGAATGTCCAAACCTAGCAATAATTCACTTGCAGAAGATTCAGCCATATAGCCATCCATTTCTGCAAATTCCATTTCCAGCTCACCCACCTTAATACCGTCTGCATCACTCATTTCAGGTAAGGCGTAAATACGATCTCTTTCTTTTTTTACTTCCCAAAGCTTTTCATGACCCATAATAACGGTATCAACCACACGAAAATCTTCAAACGCAAATTGATCCTGACGCAAAATACCCAGACGCTCACCCTCGCTAATGCTCACTGTGCCATTACTAGGCTTTAGCTCACCGGTTAAAATCTTCATAAAAGTAGATTTTCCACAGCCATTAGCACCAATTAGGCCGTAGCGATTGCCACCTTGAAACTTAATAGAGATATTTTCAAATAAAGGTTTTTCACCAAATTGCATGGTGATATTAGCAGTAGAAATCATGGACTTAGGATGGTTTTTGAAAAACAACTATTATCCCATAAACGCAATAAACAACTAAAACAAATATCAGATTGATTAGGACGCTTGAACGATCTGTTGAGGGTTAAAATAATGAGTAAATTCCAAGCTCAACAACAACTCAATGTTTGAAAAAACTGGACTATTACCTGATAAAAATTTAACAATTGCCATTCTTATACTGCTTACCTTTGGCTGGATTATGTCATTTTCAGCATCATTAGGTCATTTTGATAGTTATGGTTATTTTGCTCGACAAAGTATCTTTATTTCGCTAGGGTTGATGCTAGCCTTCACCTGCTTAAAAATACCGCTATATTTTTATCAACAGCATGCCAGGAAGTTTTTTATTTTTACCTTGGTTTGCCTAGCTTTAGTATTTTTACCCGAGCCAATAGGTCGCACAGTTAACGGCTCTACACGCTGGATTAACTTTGTCGTGTTTAAATTTCAACCCTCGGAAATGATGAAAATCGCCATGATTTTATACATGGCTGACTTTCTCATTCGTCATGAAAAAGATGTAAAAAAACCTTGGATGGGGCTAGTTAAAACACTTATTATTATTAGTTCTGCTGCAATTCTATTACTCTTAGAAACAGACTTGGGTGCCACAGCCATCATCTCATTAACCGCGTTAATTATGCTTTTTGCTGCAGGCGCCTACCTAAAACAACTCAGTATTGTTGGTACTGGATTATTTAGTCTAGCCGGCATTGGACTCTACATTGACGGCCTAAATGGTGGCGTACGCTGGGCAAGATTAACCGAATTTTGGCAAATTGACCTATGGCTCAATGATAGTGAAAAAGTCTATCAAACCAAACAAGCGTTAATTGGTATTGCTAGAGGTGATTGGGCCGGTGTTGGATTGGGAAATGGCATTCAGAAATACACCAAATTGCCCGAGCCTCACACGGATATGATTTTTTCTATTATTGGTGAAGAAATTGGCATTATTGGTATGCTATTTGTTATTTTTAGTTTTGGCTACATTATGCTCAAAGGCTTTAAAATTGCCAAAGATGCGCTAAAACAAAAACGCAAATATAGCTCTTATGTTGGCTTTGGCATTTGCACCTGGCTGTCTCTTCAGTTTAGTGTTAATGTTGCTATGAATTTAGGTTTAATCCCCCCTAAAGGATTCCCATTGCCATTAATTAGTTATGGTGGTTCCAGCATGATATTTGTATTAATTGCTTGTGGAATTTTGCTAAGAATAGACATGGAGAGTCGTTGTGAGTATTCCAAACAAAAAGATTATGTCTAATAAGAAAATTTTAATTATGGCAGGTGGCACAGGTGGGCACATTTTTCCAGCACTTGCCATCGTTAACGAGCTAAAAAAACACCGTGTTAATATTGAGTGGCTAGGTTCAAAACGTGGCATGGAAAACACCATTGTGCCAAATAACAACATCAAGCTGCACCGCGTTAATGCGGTTGGCTTACGTGGAAAAAACTTAATGAATTTACTTAAAGCGCCCTTCCAATTAGCACTGGCCACCCTTCAAGTATTTAAAGTATTTTATAAAGTTAAGCCAGATGTGGTTCTAGGCATGGGTGGCTTTGCCTCAGGCATTGGTGGTCTGGTTGCTTGGATTTACAGAGTGCCTTTATTTATTCATGAGCAAAATGCCATTGTTGGTACGACCAATAAACTACTCTCAAGTATTGCCACGCAAACTTTTCAAGCCTTTGACAACACTTTTAAGGATAAAACTCATGCGCTCACGGTCGGTAATCCGGTAGCTTTCAAAATAGCTAATCCAATAGCGGAAAATAAAAAGCTTAACTTGTTAATTGTGGGTGGCAGTCTCGGCTCAAAACCAATTAACGATGTGGTGACCAAACTTGATATCAATATTAATATTTGGCATCAAACTGGCAAACTGCACTTTAAACAGGTTAAGTCTCAATATAAGAAAAAATCAGTCAAAGTAACAGCCTTTATTGACGACATGGCCAAAGCATACGCTTGGGCCGATGTGGTGCTGTGTAGAGCTGGCGCAATGACTGTATCAGAGCTTATGCTCAGTGGCACACCAAGTATCCTCATTCCTTTGCCACATGCTATTGACAATCATCAATATTACAACGCAAAGATACTGGCAGATGCTGAAGCTGGTATCTTAATTGAACAGAAAAATTTGTCTATTGAATTGCTTGAAAAAAACTTACAAAATCTTACTAATGAAGCATTGCAAAGCATGTCAAGCCGTGCATTAGCATTGGCCAAGCCAACTGCTGCAAGTGATATTGTTAACAGCTTACTTCAGGCATAAAAAAACCGCATTTAAGCGGTCTTTATAAACTTAATCAGTGGCTATCGCCACTCAGTGCAGGTGGTTATTTCATTGGTATTACCAAATCTGTCTGATTTCTTTTGGGTAACACAACGACGCTCCTGAGTTTTAGCTGGCACCTCAACAATCTTATCCACATAGACAATTTTTTCAACAATCACCTCTTTGACTGGATTGGCATTCTCGCAAATATCACTTTTAATAGTTTCTATTTTTTGCTTGGCTTTAGCATGTTGTTTATTTGACCAGGCTTTAGCATCACTTGGCAAGTCAGCCAAAATGCCAATACCAGAATCAACCACATTACCCAAACAACCACCCAAGTGTTCAAGATTATCATAACCACTCGAACATTTATTCGTTTCAGCCACGGTGTTAAAACTCATTAAAACAGTGAATGACAAAGTTAATAAAGATTTTTTCATATTATTCTCCAATTGATTAATGATGCTGATGCATGTTAATACCCAAACCCTTAAACAAAGCCTCATCCTTGCTTTGAGTAACGTTTGGTGTGGTTAGTAGTTCATCGCCATAAAATACCGAATTTGCCCCAGCAAAGAAACAGCTTGCTTGCATGGTTTCACTCATATCTGTTCGTCCAGCGGATAGGCGCACTACCGACTTGGGCATTAAAATTCTGGCCACGGCAACAGAGCGAATAAAATCAATATCACTTGGCTTTTCCATGGTTTCAAATGGCGTACCCGACACTGGCACTAATAAATTAATCGGCACAGAATTTGGATGCTGATCCATATTCGCCAAAGTTTGCAACATAGACGCTCTATCTTCAACCGTTTCACCCAAGCCCAAAATACCGCCACTACAAACATTAATACCGGCCTGCTGCACATGATCAATGGTGTCTAGGCGATCTTGAAATTCACGCGTAGTGATTACATTCGAGTAATGCTCTTTTGAGGTGTCAATATTATGGTTGTAATAATCAAGCCCTGCTTCTTTTAATTTAGCTGCTTGTGATTCACTCAGCATACCCAAAGTGACACACGACTCCATACCTAAATCTTTCACCTCTTTAATCATTTCAATCACCACATCGAGTGATTTGTCCGTTGGATTGCGCCAAGCAGCGCCCATGCAAAAACGCTCAGAACCTAAATCTTTGGCTTTTTTAGCAGCCTCTTTAACTTGCTGAATTTGCACCAACTTTTCACGCTCTAGACCAGAATCATGTTTAGATGATTGTGAACAATAAGAGCAATCTTCTGGGCAGGCGCCCGTTTTAATATTTAGCAGTGAAGATACTTGCACTTTGTTTGGATCAAAATTCTCTCTATGAATGCTGTGCGCTTTAAATAACAAATCGTTAAATGGCATAGCAAACAGTTGGTTAATTTCTTCCAATGTCCAGTCGTGTTTTAAATCACTCATAAGTAGATTGTTTAATAATATTTTGGCTATTTTACCGGTATTTTAGACACAAAAAAGCCGTACAAAAGTACGGCTTTTACTTAGAATTTAAATTAAGTACTACAGGCTGTAATACATGTCAAATTCAACTGGGTGAGGTGCTGAACGCATCGCGTTAACCTCTTTCATCTTAAGATCAATGAAAGAATCAATTACGTTATCAGTAAATACGCCGCCCGCTTTTAAGAAATCACGATCAGTATCAAGCGCATCAAGTGCTTGCTCTAAAGAATTACAAACTTTAGGAATTTTCGCTTTTTCTTTTCTAGTTAGTTCGTACAAATCACCATCTTGCGCCTTACCAGGATCAATTTTATTCTTGATACCATCAAGGCCTGCCATAAGCATTGCAGAGAATGCTAAGTATGGATTGGCTGTATTATCTGGGAAACGTACTTCAATACGACGACCTCTTGGATTAGATACAAAAGGAATACGAATCGCAGCAGAACGGTTTTTAGCAGAGTATGCTAGCATTTCAGGCGCTTCATAGCCCGGCACTAAACGCTTGTAAGAGTTAGTTGATGCATTAGTAAAGGCATTTAACGCTTGTGCGTGCTTAATAATACCACCAATATAATGTAGTGCCATCTCACTTAAGTTGCCGTACCCATCGCCATCAAACAAGTTTACGCCGTCCTTAGCAATTGACTGGTGAACGTGCATACCATTACCATTATCAATCGCAATTGGCTTAGGCATAAAAGTAGCTGTTTTGCCGTACATGTGAGCAACATTATGAATACAGTACTTAAGAATTTGTGTCTCATCAGCTTTTCTTACTAGCGTGTTAAATTTAGCGCCAATTTCACATTGACCAGCAGTACCCACCTCATGGTGGTGCACTTCAGTTTCAACACCCATCTCTTCAATTACAAGACACATTTCTGATCTAAGATCATGCAATGAATCAACCGGTGGTACTGGGAAATAACCACCTTTAACATTTGGACGGTGACCTTTGTTGCCACCTTCCAAATCAGAACCAGACTCCCAGTCTGCTTCTCCAGAATGGATTTCGTAAAATGCCTTACCCATGCCGAATCCAGTATCCCATTTAACACTGTCAAATACAAAAAACTCATTTTCGTTACCAAAGTAAACCGTATCACCAACACCTGAATCTTGCATGTACTTTTCAGCACGCTTAGCAAGAGATCTAGGATCTTTTTCATAGCCTTGCATATCACTTGGCTCAACAATGTCACAACGTACAATTAGTGTCGGCTCCTGTGTAAACGGATCCATAACACAAGCCGTTGTGTCTGGCTTTAAAATCATGTCAGATTCGTTAATATCTTTCCAACCTGTGATTGAAGAGCCGTCAAACATTTGACCCTCTTCAAATTTATCTTCATCAACTGTATGAGCAGGAACGCTTACGTGGTGTTCTTTACCGTGAGTATCTGTAAAACGAAAATCAACAAATTTAACCTCGTTGTCTTCGATCATCTTCATTACATCTTTAGCAGACATATATTCTCCTATGTTTATAGCTGTTTGTATTAACTGACAATCGTTGTCAAGCAGAGCGCGCCGTTGCGTTCAAATTCTGTGTTTTTTTATTTTAATATAATAAATATCTACTATATTTTCATCAAAAACAGCGAATTATTCTACCCTATTTTCTCCACCAAAAGTATGATCTCGTCTGATTTTTCTTCAATCTCTAACACTTTGTGACCATGCACCTTGCACCAAGCCGGTATATCATGAAGCACACCTGGATCAGTTGCTAGCATTTCAATAGTGTCTCCGATCTTAACTTTATCAATCATTTCACCAAGACGAATCACCGGCATGGGGCATAACAATCTTTTAACATCAATATTAGTTTGCATCAATCCAATCCTGTGGTTTTAAGAATTTTTCATACAACATCGATTCCGGTGTGCCTGATTTTGGCTCGTATTGATACTCCCAGCGCACCAACGGTGGCAAGGACATCAGTATTGATTCAGTACGTCCACCTGTTTGCAAGCCGAATAACGTGCCACGATCATAAACCAAATTAAACTCTACGTAGCGGCCACGACGATACAATTGAAATTGTCTTTCATGATCGCCATATTCTGTATCTTTGCGCTTTTCAACAATTGGCCTATAAGCTTTAATATAGCTATTACCCACACTTTGCATAAAAGCAAAACATGCCTCAAAACCGCCTTCATTTAAATCATCAAAAAACAAACCACCAATACCGCGCTGTTCATCCCGATGCTTTAAATAAAAATAATCATCACACCATTTTTTGTATTTAGCATACACCTCTTCGCCAAAAGGATCACAAGCTGCTTTAGCACTTTGATGCCAAAAAACAGCGTCTTCATCAAACCCGTAATACGGGGTTAAATCAAAGCCACCACCAAACCACCAAATTGGATCTTCGCCGGCTTTTTCAGCCACAAAAAAACGCACATTGGCATGTGATGTCGGCACGTATGGATTGTTAGGGTGGATGACCAGCGATACGCCCAAAGCACTAAAACTGCGCCCTGCTAGCTCAGGCCTTAACGCCGTTGCAGAGGCTGGCATATTGTCACCATGGACAATTGAAAAATTAACACCGGCCTGCTCAAACACATCTCCGCCGGTTAACACTCGAGTTAAGCCATTACCACTACCATTTGGCTTAGACCACTCATCTTTAATGAATTTAGCCTGACCATCAACTTGCTCCAATTGAGTGCAAATATCCTCTTGTAAAGCTAACAAATAATCTTTAATTTGATCAATCATCTAAGTTTCTCTCCCGTGTGTAAATTAATAATGCTTGATGGGTTGCTATTGGTTGTTACAGGTGCAATTATATAGTCTAATTGATCCTTGAAATAAAGACGCAACTTTAAGCTGCTTTGAGCAACAGGATAGCCGGATAAATTCGCACTGGTACTCACCAGAGCACTGCCAGTTAATTGGCACAATTCATGAATTAAAGCATAATTGGTTAGTCTGATGGCCACCGTATCATGCCCACCAAGCAGCATTTTAGGTGTGTTTTTATGTGCCTTTACAATATAGGTTGTTGGAACGCTGCCAAGCTTGATTTTATCTAATAAAGTCGCATCCTCTACATAGGGAGTGAAATAATCAAGATTACTTGATATTAAAATCAACCCCTTATTATGTGAGCGTTGCTTTAGATTAACAAGTCGCATTAATGAATCAAAAAATGGCAAACAACTCAAACCCTGAATGGTGTCAGTCGGCAAACTAATCACACCGCCAGAACGCATAATATTTGCAGCTAATTGCGCTTTAAAACTCATGGTTTTTTCGCTCGTGGATGACACTTATCATAAACTTTTGAAAGCTCCAAAAAATCAAGGTGCGTATAAACTTGGGTAGATTTAATACTGGCATGGCCTAAAAACTCTTGAGTAGAGCGTAAATCATGACTAGATTGTAAAAAATGCGTAGCCGCTGCATGACGTAACATGTGTGGGTGTACATTCACCTTGATACCTGCAGTAAGTGCGCGTTTTTTAATCATATTTTGCAGTGCTCTAACACCAATTCTATCGCCACTTTTATTAACAAACAAAGCGCTTGCTTGGTGCTTGTGTAAATAACATTTAATAGCCTTAATTGCCGAATCGCCTAACGGCGTATAACGCATCTTGCCACCCTTACCTAAAACACTCAAAAATCCTTGAGATAAATCCACATCGCTGACATTTAAATTAACCAATTCAGAGACTCGCAAACCACAAGAATAAATAACCTCAATAATACATACATCACGCTGCTCGAAACGACTGGTTTTTTGCGGTTTTAGCATCATCAGTAGCTGATCATAAGTTAATGTATCCGGCAAGGTTTGTGCTATTTTTGGCGTACGCAACTGCACGGCACAATTATGTTCAAGCTCGCCATGATTAACCAAATAAGTTAACAGCCCTTTAATTGATGACAGATAGCGACGAATACTACGAGAAGAAATATTATTATGACGTAATTGCATCACAAATAAATTCAAATTATCTGTGTCAAGCGCCTGCCAGCTGGATATTTTCTGCACTTTTAAAAAATCAAGCAACTGCAGCAAATCACGCTCATAGGCGCGCTGTGTATTGATCGCATAATTACGCTCAATTTTTAAGTAAGAAATAAAGTCAATTATTTGTTTTTTCACTTGATTTTTTTAAGCTTGGCCATATCAAGACATTTTACGCACAAATAATAATAAAAATAAAATGACGACAAAACAGACGCATTCGTTCCAAACAGAGGTTTCTCAACTTCTACATTTAATGATTCACTCTTTGTATTCTAACAAAGAAATTTTCTTGCGAGAGCTGGTATCAAACGCCTCTGACGCGGTAGACAAGCTTAAATTTGAATCGCTTTCAAATGACACCATGGTTGAGGGCAAAGAAGAGCTTCAAGTGCATATTGATGTCGATAAGGACGCTGGCACCATTACTATTACTGATAATGGTATCGGCATGAATGAAGAGGAAGTAATGGCTAATATTGGTACTATTGCTAACTCTGGTACTAAAAAATTCCTACAAAGTTTGGATGAAAAACAAGCCGAAGATTCAAATCTAATTGGTCAGTTTGGTGTGGGTTTTTACGCCGCCTTTATTGTTGCAGATGAAGTGGTATTAACCACTAGAAAAGCAGGCGACGATCAAGCTAACGGCACAATATGGACTTCAAAAGGCGAAGGTGAATATTCACTAGAAACCGCCACAGTTAAAGATTTTGGTACCAAAATCACCTTGCACATTAAAGACGATGAAAAAGAGTTTTTAGATGATTATCGCTTGCGCGGCATTATTTCAAAATATTCTGATCACATCACCGTGCCAATTATGATGATCAAGCCTGCAGAGGAAGAGTCTGACGCCATTGAATATGAAATGGTTAACAAGGCGAATGCTTTCTGGACACAAGACAAGCGTGATTTAAAACAAGAAGATTATGACGAATTCTACAAGTCGTTAACGTTCGATTTCGAAGCGCCACTTGCACAACTACACAATCGTGTTGAAGGCAACTTAGACTACACCTCTTTACTATACATTCCATCAAAAGCGCCATTTGACATGTGGGAGCCAAAGCGCAAAGGTGGCATTAAACTCTACGCCAAGCGTGTGTTTATCATGGAGGACAATGAAGAGTTAATGCCGATGTACTTACGCTTTATTAAAGGTGTCATCGACACAGCTGATTTATCGTTAAACGTGTCTCGTGAAATCTTACAAGGCAATAAAGTGGTTGATACAATCCGCAAAGCCTCAGTTAGCAGAATTTTAAAAGAACTTGAAAAAATGGCTAAAAATAAGCCTGAGAAATATGCAGCATTCTGGAAAGAATTCGGCATGGTAATGAAAGAAGGTGTGGTTGAAGACCCAAGCAACAAAGACAAAATTGCCTCTTTGTTACGCTTTTCTACCACCAAATCTAACAGTGAAGAGCAAACCGTTTCTTTAGCTGATTATGTTGCTGGCATGAG
>JACNGB010000034.1 GCA_014384345.1 Candidatus Thioglobus pontius | reverse complement strand
GACGGGTGTTGATGCTCGTCAATTGGGAGTTGTGCACTTATGAGTCGAATCCGCCAATCTTTAAATCTGACCAAATGTCATCCACCCTTTGAATGACATCTTTATCCATCACAATTGGCGTACCCCATTCACGATCCGTCTCTCCAGGGAGTTTGTTGGTGGCATCGATACCCATCTTGGAGCCAAGTCCAGAAACAGACGAGGCGAAATCTAGATAGTCAATCGGGGTGTTGTCAATCAATGTGGTGTCACGGGTGGGGTCTACTCGTGTAGTCATCGCCCAAATAACTTCTTTCCAATCTTTAACATCGATATCGTCATCGACGATAATCACAAATTTGGTGTACATAAATTGACGCAAGAATGACCAAACACCCATCATTACCCGTTTGGCATGACCTGGGTATTGCTTTTTAATGCTGACCACAGCCATGCGATAGGAGCAGGCTTCTGGTGGTAAGTAAAAATCAGTAATTTCTGGGTATTGTTGCTGCAACAAAGGCACAAATACTTCGTTAAGTGCTACGCCTAAAACGGCAGGCTCATCAATGGGTTTGCCCGTATAAGTGGAGTGATAAATAGGATTTTTTCGATGCGTGATACGCTCTACGGTAAACACAGGAAAACGCTCAACTTCGTTGTAGTAACCTGTGTGATCACCATACGGACCTTCGTCAGCCATTTCATTTGGGTAAATAACTCCCTCAAGAATAATTTCGGCATTTTCAGGCACTTGTAAATCGTTACCAATACAGGTGCATACTTTAGTTTTTTTACCACGTAACAATCCGGCAAATGCGTATTCACTTAAACTGTCAGGAATTGGAGTGACCGCTGCCAAGGTAGTGGCTGGATCAGCGCCAATCGCCACAGATACCGGGTAAGGTTCGCCAGGATTCTGCTCGCACCAATCTTTAAAATCAAGCGCACCACCACGGTGTGATAGCCAGCGCATAATAAGTTTGTTTTTACCAATGACTTGTTGACGGTAGATACCTAAATTTTGACGTTTCTTCAAAGGCCCTTTGGTAATGGTTAGCCCCCAAGTAACTAATGGTGCAACATCGCCCGGCCAGCAAGTTTGAATGGGTAGTGTTGATAAATCTACTTCATCACCCTCAATAATTACTTCTTGACACTGACCTTTTTTTACCGATTTGACCGGCATGTTAAGCACTTTTTTTAGTGTCGGAAGTTTTTCAATCGCATCTTTTAAGCCTTTAGGTGGCTCGGGTTGTTTAAGCTCGGCAAGTAGTTTGCCCAACTCTCGAAGTGCTACTAAATCTTCTTGACCCATGGCAGAGGCGACACGTCCGGTGGTGCCAAATAAATTAGCCAATACAGGGATATTATGACCCTTGACATTTTCAAACAGCAGAGCAGGGCCTTGCTGATCTAGGGTTCGACGGCAAATTTCAGTAATTTCTAAATTAGCGTCCACTTCGGTGGCGATGCGTTTTAATTCGCCACGATCTTCTAGTTCGTTAATAAATTCCCTTAAATCTTGGTAGATCATGTTATTCCTAGTTGGTTAAGCGTTGGCAAAGTAGTTGTTATGCAGTTCTAGTTCTTGTTCACTGGCGCAGACCACTTTAACCTTACCTAAGTCTTGACTCACTCGAACAATTTCATGGTTGTCTGAATTGCCGCCGTCAGTGGCCTGCTCGTTACTAAATAAAGTTGACTGTCCGCCAGTCATGGCCAAATAAACTTGTGCAAGGATTTGCGCGTCAAGTAGGGCGCCATGAACAGTTCTTGCACTGGCATCAATTTCAAAGCGACGACACAAGGAGTCTAAGTTGTGGAGTGTGCCAGGGCGTTGCTGTTTAGAGAGTTCTAACGAGTCAATAATGGTGCAATGATCTTCAATGCGCTCATCAGAGCCAAATAATTTAAGCTCATGATTTAAAAAGCCTAAGTCAAATGGCGCGTTATGGATAACTAACGTAGCACCCCTAATATATTCCATAAACTCAGCAACAATGTCTTCAAACTTTGGTTTGTTTGTTAAGAATTTATCGGTAATGCCGTGAATTCTAACCGAGTCACCCACGTTTCGATCAGGCTGAATGTATTGATGATATTCATTATCTTCAGTAATCGCTCTGTCAATAATTTCAGTACAGCCGATTTCAATAATTCGATGACCTTCAGAAGGCTCAATACCCGTCGTTTCGGTATCTAAAACAATTAGTCTTTCCATAAAATAATGTAGAAGTTTATTTTCGTGTAAAATTGATTGATTTTATCATAACTAAAAGTTAGAGAGTATTATGGCTAGAGTAACTGTTGAAGAGTGTTTGGATTTTGTAGATAATCGTTTTGAGTTAGTCTTGGTGGCTGCAAAGCGTGCTCATCAGTTAAGTTCAGGTGGCTATAAATCAACGCTTGACGCAGGCAAAGACAAGCCAACTGTTGTTGCTTTAAGAGAAATTGAGGCAGGTCTTATTAATGCTTCAATCCTAACTGAAGATTATGCCATGGAAGAAGAATTGACCGCTCAACAAAAAGTGCATGATGCGCAAACCGCTCAAGAAATTGAAGCAGAATTGTCAACAACTGCAGTTGACGAAGGTGTTGATGAGGTAACTGAAGTAACAGAAGAATAATTTCACTATTGTTTAGGTTAAAAAAAATGGCGCTTTAGCGTCATTTTTTTTACATGATGAAATAGTAGGGTATTGTATTAAGTAATGATTAACTTTATTAAAATTGAAAATACAGAAATTCGATTTCATGAAAATTGGCCAGATATCAATGTTGAGCTGGCCATGGCAGCAATTAACTTAAGTAGATCTTCAACGGAATTTAATTTATTAATGGAGCAGACTTGTAATCAGTTTGATTTTTCATTTTTTGAATTAGAAGTCATGGTTTTACTTAGGTCGTTTCCTTATCCTCATCGTTTAACTCCTTCATCGTTATCAAATTCATTGATGGTTTCTTCTGGCGGACTCACCAAGGTTTTAATTAAGTTGGAGAGTAAAAAATACATTGTTCGAGATGCCAATCCCATGGACAAGAGAAGTAAAATTGTCAGACTAACTGATTTAGGTGTTCGCTTCATTGAGCGAAAATATCCTACGATACAATATGCTTCTAAGCAGTTTTTTGAATCAAAACTATCTAAACGTGAGTTGCAAACGCTAACTTCGCTATTGACTAAATTACTTAAAGATTAAGTAACTTTCTAAAAAGCTTTCTAGAAAACTATATTAGCATTTAATGATAGTTAGGTGGATAAAAATTATCCGGTGTAAAATCGTTCAGAATTAAAAAAAGAGGGGGTCGTTCATGGCTAATAATAATAACTACTGGAAAGCTAACATTTCATTGATTGTCAAATGTTTAGCTATCTGGTTTACTGTTTCATACTTGTTTGGCATTGTTTTTGTTGATGCGCTAAACACTATAAGACTTGGTGGGTACAAACTTGGTTTCTGGTTTGCTCAACAGGGTTCAATTTATACATTTGTAATTCTGGTTTTTTACTATGCAAAGAGCATGGGAAAAATTGACAAAGAATTTGGTGTTGAAGAAAAATAATTAGGGGAGTAGGACTAATGGATTTACAAACATTAACATTTTTATTTGTAGGCGTAACTTTTGCTGTCTACATTGGTATTGCTTTTTGGGCCAGAGCTGGTTCAACGAGCGAGTTTTATGTTGCTGGCGGTGGTATTCATCCAGTAGCTAACGGTATGGCAACAGCCGCCGATTGGATGAGTGCAGCGTCATTTATTTCAATGGCTGGCTTGATTGCCTTTTATGGCTATGGTGGCTCAGTATTTTTGATGGGTTGGACTGGCGGTTACGTGTTATTAGCAATGCTATTAGCGCCTTACTTAAGGAAGCACGGATCATTTACAGTGCCAGAATTTATTTCTGATCGATACTATTCAAAAACTGCACGTGTTGTGGCAGTTATTTGTTTGATTATTGCTTCAGTAACTTATGTAATTGGTCAAATGAAAGGTATCGGTGTAGCATTCTCAAGATTTTTAGAAGTGGATTATGAAACGGGCTTGGTATCAGGTATGGTTATTGTGGCATTCTATGCAGTAATGGGCGGCATGAAAGGTATTACTTATACTCAAATTGCACAATACGTGATTATGATTTTTGCTTATACAATTCCAGCTGTGTTCATTTCTTTACATTTAACAGGAAACCCTATTCCACAATTAGGTTTGGGTAGTACAATGGCAGATGGTACATACTTACTCGATAAACTCGATCAAGTTGTAGCTCAGTTAGGTTTTGCGGAATACACCACGCAAGCAAGATTAAGCGCAACTAACATGTTTGTATACACATTATCTTTAATGATTGGTACAGCAGGTTTGCCTCACGTTATCATGCGATTCTTTACGGTTAAGTCTGTTAAGGCTGCGCGTGAATCTGCCGGTTGGGCATTAATATTTATCGCACTTCTATATACAACTGCGCCAGCAGTTGCAGGTATGGCTCGACTAAACTTAATGACAACTATTGATCAGCCTAACGCTGAGCAAAATTTGGCTTATGCTGATAGACCTTCATGGTTTAAAAACTGGGAAAAAACAGGCTTGTTAAAGTTTGAAGATAAGAACAATGACGGCTTAATTTCTTACACCGGTGATAAGAAGACCAATGAAATGGTTAAGGTTGATAGAGATATCATGGTGTTAGCAAATCCAGAAATTGCCGGATTGCCTAATTGGGTAATTGCAATTGTTGCTGCGGGTGGTTTAGCTGCTGCACTATCAACAGCGGCAGGTTTGTTGTTGGCTATTGCATCATCTATTTCCCACGACCTATTAAAGGGTGTTTGGAAGCCTAATATTAGTGAAAGAGAAGAGTTGAGGTACTCTAGATTATCAATGATTGGCGCTATTTTAATTGCTGGTTATTACGGTTTTAACCCACCAGACTTTGCTGCAGGAACGGTAGCTCTCGCATTTGGTTTGGCTGCATCAAGCCTCTTCCCAGTGTTAATGATGGGTATCTTCTCTAAGAAGATGAATAAAGAAGGTGCTATTGCAGGTATGTTGTCTGGTATTGGTGTTACATTGTTATATGTATTCCAACACAAAGGAATTATGTTTGTACAATCAACGTCTTTCTTAGGTGATATGGATCCTAATTGGTTCCTGGGCATTGAGCCAAATGCATTTGGTGCTATTGGTGCATTAGTTAACTTTGCAGTAGCATTTATTGTAATGAGTCGTACTGCTAAAATACCTGCTAATGTCGAGAGGATGATTGAGAACATTCGTGTTCCAGCTTCTAGCTAAAATGGTTTGTTTGCATGAATTGTTTATTAAATAGACGGTTGTGTAAATAATAATGGGTTGAAATATTTTATTTAGGCGTTTTATGAGTTTCATTGAAATAATAAAATTGCCTTATTAGTTTGTTATATTTTTTTCTTAATTTTCCCTTTACAAATAAAGTTTAAATTAACAAGTTAATAAAATATCAAATCCTGAATTTTATGCCCAGCTATGCTGGGCATTTTTATTTATAATAAAAGGGTCAAGACAACTTAAGCATGAATAAAAACCTGTTAAAGTACCGTCATGACAAT
>JACNGB010000053.1 GCA_014384345.1 Candidatus Thioglobus pontius | reverse complement strand
CAAAATACACCATTGCTAATTAAACTTAGTTGTGCACTTATGATGCGAATTTACTAAGGGATATATGCCTTTATTACAAGAGTAATATATAAAGGTTTAATAGGTTTATTATTGATTTATGACAATGAAAGCGTTCAATATATCAGTTATCCTTTAGTGAGCACGTCTTGGGTTCTGAATTAGTGTGTAAAATTCATGCTTACATTAATTTCTGGCAGCAACCGTGAGCGAATCTGATTTTTCATCTTTAAATTTAGCCTCTAGTCTTGTAAAAAACCTAAGTACACTAGGTTATGACGCCATGACACCCATTCAAGCGTTGAGCTTGCCGGCTATTATCAAAGGCAAAGATGTTATTGGCCAGGGAAAAACCGGATCTGGAAAAACGGCCGCTTTTGGATTGGGCTTGTTAAATAAGCTTGATGTTAAGTCTTACAAAGTTCAATCAATTGTTTTGTGTCCAACGCGAGAGCTGGCTGATCAAGTCGCTAGTGAAATTCGAAAATTAGCCAGAGCTGTTCATAACATTAAGGTGTTAACGTTATGCGGTGGCGCACCTTTTGGTCCGCAAATTGGCTCATTGGCGCATGGTGCTCATATTGTGGTTGGCACGCCAGGGCGTATTGAAGAGCATCTGCGAAAGCGCACGTTGAAGCTAGATCATGTTGATACTTTGGTTTTGGATGAAGCTGATCGTATGTTGGATATGGGCTTTCAAGATGCAATTGATGATATTATTGAAAAAATTCCATCTAATCGACAGACATTGTTGTTTAGCGCTACTTATCCGCAAGAAATTGAAGCCATTGCGCAGCGAGTGATGAAATCGCCAGTGACAGTTAATGCGCCTGAGGTGCATGAAGAGTCCACCATTAAGCAATATTTTTATCAAACCAATTCAGATGATGAGCGTATGAGCGCGCTGCGTTTGTTGTTGGCCAAACACAAGCCCGAATCTACCTTGGTTTTTTGCAACACCAAGCGTGATACGCAGGATGTGGCTGATGAGTTGGTTTATTATGGGTTTTATGCGCTGGCCATTCATGGAGATTTAGATCAGCGTGAACGTGATCAAGCGTTAATTCGATTCTCTAATAAAAGCGTTTCCGTTTTAGTAGCGACTGATGTTGCCGCTAGAGGCTTGGATATTGATTCACTAGATTTGGTGATTAACTTTAACATTGCTCATGATCCTGAGGTTCATGTCCATCGTATTGGTCGTACGGGTCGAGCGGGGCGTCGTGGCATGGCTGCCAGTTTTTATAATGATAGAGAAATTAGAAAACTGGATGAGCTGAATATTGAAATAACAGCGGATGAGCTTCCTGCAGATACTTTGTTAGATAGACCTATTAATAAGCCAGTGATGACCACCCTAAAGATCGATGGCGGCAAAAAACAAAAACTTCGACCAGGTGATATTGTGGGCGGCTTAACGGGAAAGGGCGGCATTCCCGGTGATCAAATCGGAAAAATTACTATGGCGAGTAATTGGTCTTATGTGGCAGTCGCATCAAATTTAGTTAAGCCAGCATTAAAAAAAATCCAACAGGATAAATTAAAAGGTAGAAATTTTAGAGTGAGAATTCTTAGTTAAATGACTTGCTTCAGTAGCGTAATGGTCTGATCCATAGCAAGATTTAGATTTTCAAAAAGTTCCGATTCACTGCTATTGTTCGCATCATCGGAAACACCTTTAATCATAGTTATTGGAAGGTTATATCTATTGGCAATATAAGCCACAGCAAAACCTTCCATATCGACAATATCAGCGCTGTTATTAATATCATTACTGTTGGTAATGAACTGATCGCCAGTGGTTAAGACGAGTGTGTTTTTAGCATGGTCAGGTATTTGACACTCAATGCTTTGATACATGTCTTGTTGGTATTCGTCAAAAGGAATAAAAGCGTCGTGTTGGCTAACTGAGCTAACAAAATACGCCTTGCCTGCTGGGATGGATTTAAGTGCGCCCGCTAAACCAATATTGACGATTTGAGTAATGTTGAATTTGTTAATTAACGTTGTTGCAGCAAGACTACTGGCCACTTTTCCAATGCTGGATTCAATCAGTGTAACGTTATTGTTTTGGTAAATGTTATAACCAAGATGCGCCTCGATAGGTTGTAGTTCAAAGGCCGAGACAATTTTTTGCACCTCTTCACTCATGGCGCAAACAATGCCGATGTTAGTCATAGGCTATTTGTGCGCTAACTTCAATATCCAAGGTATTTCTGGCATTTAAAAAGCTCAGTTCAATAATGCATTCCAAGGCAACAACCTGGGCGTTAAGCTCTTTAATCAATTGAGTTACTGCTTTGACTGATCCACCGGTTGCCAATAAATCGTCAACAATTAATACTTTGTCGTTGGCTTCAATGGAGTTCGCATGCATTTCAAAGGTGTTTTGACCATATTCTAGTTCGTAGTCGATGCTAATGCACTGATCTGGCAACTTACCTGGCTTGCGCACCATCACAAATGGCACGCCCATTTTGTAAGCGACAGCCGCACCAAAAATAAAGCCTCTAGCATCTAGACCAACAATTTTGTCTATGGTTTTTTTGTTGTATTTACTGGCAATATCATCAACCACATGGGAAAAGGCTTTTGGATTGGCTAACAGTGGAGAAATATCCTTAAAGACGATGCCTTTCTGTGGAAAGTCAGTAATATCTTTAATGTAGTGACTTATGTCCATTGTTAGTCTTCTAATGGTGTTACTTCTAGAATATCCCAAGTTTCAGTATCGTAATTAACTTTATAGCCAACCAATGCTGCCTCAACCTGATCTCTGAGTGATAAAGGTAATTCCCATACTCTTGTACACCCTGGATAGCCGAAAATATCATGATAGGTATTGTCTGAAATGGTTAAGTGTTTGCTCATACCCATCTGTGCAAAATTTCCCATAACGTCCTCAAGAAAGGTTGGTGGCGCTAATGGATAAAAGTCTATTTTTTGATACATTTTGACTGTGGCAACCGCCTCTAGCAAATTGGCTTTGATGCCAGCAGCATCGTTAATATCTTGCGTGATTTCGGTAACAAGATCGTTTTCCTTATCAATGGTGATTGAGTGAATCATAGGAAAAACGGTTAGTGTTTCGATAGACATGATTAATCCTAGTGCTTGAAATGACGCATGCTGGTAAACACCATGGCAATGCCGTGTTCATTAGCTGCTTCAATGACTTCATCGTCACGCATTGAGCCACCGGGCTGAATAATAGCTTTAATACCGGCTTCAGCTGCTGCGTCAATGCCGTCTCTAAATGGGAAGAATGCATCAGACGCCATGACCGATCCTTCAACAACTAAATTTTCATCAGCTGCTTTAATGCCGGCGATTTTGGCTGAGTAAACACGTGACATTTGTCCTGCACCCACGCCAATCGTCATTTTATTTTTCACATAAACAATAGCGTTCGATTTAACCGATTTGGCTACTTTCCAAGCAAACATTAAGTCATCCAACTGTTCGTCTGTTGGCTGTGTTTCACTAACGCAAATCATGTCTTTTTTGGCAATTGAGCCAAGGTCTTTATCTTGTACTAGTAGACCGCCAGTGACACGTTTATAGTCAAGTGATGGTTGTGCAGTAGATAAATCACCACACTCAAGTGCACGCACATTTTTCTTTTCGGCTAATGCTATTTTTGCATCATCGTCCACATGTGGCGCAATGATTACCTCGACAAATTGGCGATCGATAATAGCCTGGGCAGTTTTCTTGTCTAAATTGCGGTTAAAGGCGATAATGCCGCCAAAGGCTGAGGTTGGGTCGGTTTTGAATGCGTCGTCATAGGCTTCAAAAATGCTAGATCGTACTGCTACGCCACAAGGGTTAGCATGCTTGACGATAACACACGCAGGCTCATCAAATGTACGTACACATTCGAGCGCAGCATCAGCATCGGCCATATTGTTAAACGACATTTCTTTACCTTGGAATTGCGCGGAAGAGGCAACACAAGTCTCGGTAATGTTGTTCTCTTTATAAAACGCGGCAGATTGATGCGGGTTCTCACCATAGCGCATAGATTGCGTTTTTTGAAATTGTAGGTTCATGGTATTAGAGAAGCCATCTTCTTCTTTGCCTAAATAGTTAGCAATTGCGCCATCATACTGAGCGGTATGCTCAAAGGTTTTAAGTGCTAACTTGGTGCGTGTCTCAAGTGATGTGTCGCCATTTTCGTTGATTTCATCAATCACTGTTTGATAATCTGATGCGTCAACTACCACAGTTACTGAGGCGTGGTTTTTTGCACTAGAGCGCAACATGGCAGGTCCGCCAATGTCAATGTTTTCAATCGCATCTTCAAGTTTGCAATCAGGATTGGCGATGGTTGCTTGGAAAGGGTATAGATTAACCACAACCAAATCAATTGGGTTGATATCGTTCTGTGCCATGACTTCTTCATCAAGGCCGCGACGTGCCAAGATACCGCCATGAATTTTAGGGTTTAGTGTTTTCACACGACCAGCCATCATCTCAGGAAAGCCCGTGTAGTCAGAAACTTCAATTACAGGAATGTTGTTATCAGCTAAGAGCTTAGCAGTGCCACCTGTTGAAAGAATTTCGATATTTTTTGCGCTGAGTGCTTGAGCAAGTTCAAGTACACCAGTTTTATCAGAAACACTGATTAAGGCACGTTGTATAGACATTTTATTCCTTTGATTTTTAATAAAAATATAAGGAAATAATTATAAAGTGTTACAGCTTGTAGAGTTCTATTTTTTTCTTCAAGGTGCCGCGATTAATCCCTAAGATGCGAGAGGCTTCGCTTTGGTTGTGATTAACTCGATCTAGAACAAATTTAATAACAATAGGCTCAACCTCATTGGTAACCATCTTATGCACGCCGGACGCTGGCTCGCCATCAAGTTGCTTGAAATAGCGATCAAGTTTTGCGTTAATGCAAGCGGGTAAATCCATCGAGCTCATAGTTGATTTAAATAGTCCTCAAAAATTTTGAATTGTTGTTCACGATCAGTAATTTTGTTAATGGTTTGCCAAAATGGCTGAACATGATTTTTATCAAGGTGCGTAGCATACCAAAGAATGTGCTTGCGCGCGAGCCTCAATCCCAAAAAATCGCCATAAAATTGATGAATTTTATCAATATGCTGCAAAATAGTGCATTTTTTATCTTCAAGTGGTACCGGATTGAGTGATTGTCCAGTTTTTAAGTAATGATTAATTTCGGAAAAAATCCAAGGATTCCCCTGTGTGGCTCGTCCAATCATAACGCCAGCAGCATTGGTGTAATCTAGCACTTGGCGTGCTTTTTTTGCACTAGTAATGTCACCATTGGCAATCACAGGAATGTCAACTTGATTAACCACAGTTTTAATGGTGTCATATTCCGCCAGCCCCGTGTATTTGTCTTGTCTGGTGCGTCCATGCACGCTTAACATTTGAATGCCTGCTTGTTGGGCAATTTGGGCAATGGTTGGGGCATTTTTATTGTCAACACTCCAGCCAGTACGCATCTTAAGGGTGACAGGGATATCAACAGCAGCCACAACTGCCTCTAGAATTTCTTGTACCAGCTGCTCGTCTTGCATGAGTGCAGATCCGGCAGCCTTATTGCAGACTTTTTTTGCAGGGCAGCCCATGTTAATATCGATAATATCTGCACCATATTCAACTGCCTTAACGGCAGATAAGGCGAGTTCTTGAGCCTCTGATCCGGCAATTTGAATGCTAATTGGCTGCTGCTCCCCACTAAAATCTAGGCGATATTTAGATTTATTGCTATTGAGTAAATGCTCTTGAATAACCACCATTTCTGAGGTGGTTAACCCTGCACCAAGTGATTTGCATAACTGCCTAAAAGGCTTGTCGCTAGTACCAGCCATGGGGGCGAGTAATACATTTGACGCTAGATGATAAGGTCCAATTTTAATTGACACAAATGGTATTATTTTTTTGATTTTCGAGTTTTTTCAAGCAGGCGTCTTTGCTTAAGTTTTGACAAATGATCAACAAACAAAATACCATCTAAATGATCAATTTCGTGTTGAATGCAAACGCCTAATAACTCCTCAGCCTCTAACTCAAATTTTACACCTTGTTCATTTAAAGCGCGTACTTTAATGTGATTAGCGCGAGTGACGCATTCATAATAATTAGGCACTGATAAACAGCCCTCATCCCATTCTAATTCACCATCTTTCTCGATAATTTCAGGATTGATTAAACACAAAGGTTGAGATTTATCCTCAGATGTGTCAATAACAATCAAACGAATATGGTGATCCACTTGGGTTGCTGCAAGCCCAATGCCTGGCGCATCGTACATGGTTTCAAACATATCTTTAACCAAGCTGCGAATGGCATCATTAACCTCTGTAATTGGCTCGGCCTTGGTTCGAAGGCGTTTGTCTGGATAATGTAGAATAGGCAGTAACATGGTTATATTATAGTGTTTTTTACACTTTTAGAGAGCCCTGGGTGATCTTCGTTAAAATGAAGGCCTCGGCTTTCTTGTCTGGCGAGGGCTGATTGGATAATAATTTGAGCAGTTTTAACCAAGTTTCTTAGCTCAACCAAATCACTAGAAATTAAGTAAAGGCTGTAGTATTCATTAACTTCTACTTCAATTTGTTCTAATCGATGTTTGGCATAATTAAGGCGCCTGTCTGATCTTACAATGCCAACAAAATTCCACATAATGGCGCGCACTTCGTCCCATAAATGTGTCACAACGACTTTTTCATTGGAAGGTGCAACACGAGAAGCATCCCAGGGGTTAAATGATGGGTGGGCTGAATCTAATGCTTGCTGATTTATATCTTGTGCACAAGATTTGGCAAAGACAATGCACTCCAATAACGAATTACTGGCCATGCGATTAGCACCATGTACACGAGTATGTGCTACCTCGCCAATGGCATACAAGTTCTTAATATCAGTTTGGCCGTCAAGGTTAGTATCAATACCACCACAAGTGTAATGAGCTGCAGGCACTACCGGAATAGATTGACGTGAAATATCAATACCAAAACTTAGGCATTTGTCGAAGATGGTTGGGAAATGTTGCTGTATCCAATCTTTTCCTTTGAATGAGATATCTAGATAAACGCAATCCAAACCGCCTGATTTCATTTCTGAGTCGATTGCTCTGGCAACAATATCGCGCGGGGCAAGCTCACCACGCTCGTCATATTTATGCATAAATAATTCACCATTTGGCAGGTGAAGCTTGCCACCTTCGCCGCGTATAGCCTCGGAGATTAGAAAAGATTTTGCGTGAGGGTGGTAAAGGCAAGTAGGGTGGAATTGAGCAAACTCCATGTTAACAATCTTGCAGCCTGCGCGTTTAGCCATAGCGATACCATCGCCTGTCGAGGTGTCAGGGTTTGATGTGTAGCGATATACTTTAGAAGCGCCACCCGTTGCCAAAATGGTTTTATGTGCAACAAAGCTCTCGACTTTATGGGTTTGTTTGTTTAATACGTAAGCGCCAAAACATTGATCCATTTGAGTGAGTAAATCAACAGCAATATAGCCCTCAAATAAGGTAATGTTGTTGCGTTTTTTAACATTATTCAGTAGGTTTATTTGAATAGACTGACCAGTCTTATCTGCAACATGGGCCACCCTTCTGTGGCTGTGGCCACCTTCTGTAGTTAGGTGGTAGGCGTTGTTGTCTTTGGTAAATTGCACGCCAGAGTTTTCCAATGAATCAATGGCGGCAGGTGCATTTTTTACCATAAAGTTAACAGCCTCTTTATCAGCCAAACCGCAAGCAGTTGATAAAGTATCAGCCACATGTTGATCAAAATTGTCATGGGCATCAAGTACAGCAGAGATTCCACCTTGCGCATAAAATGAGCTGCCTTCGAGCACATCATCTTTGGCAATTAAGGCAATAGACAGGTCTGTAGAGAGTTGTAGGGCGCTCATTAATCCAGCACTACCAGTGCCGATAATTAAGACGTCAAATTGATGTTGCCCTTCTAGACTGCTGTGTGTCGCTTGTGTAGACATAAAGGCTAATATTAAATTTTTGGCTTCACCATCAAGATTAACTTTGGCAACAAGGTCAAGTTAGCCAATAGGGCACTAAGCATGGCAATGGCGGTAAAGATGCCAAAATAAATACTTGGTATAAAGTTAGACAAGGCTAAAATCAAAAACCCCAAAGTAACTGTAATCGATGTATAAAACATTGCCAGGCCAATGCTGGCATGTGAGCGATACATAGTCTTTAAGTAGTTGTTATCTTTTTTAAATTCACTTTTAAAGCGGTGAATATAGTGAATGGCGTTATCTACACCAATACCAATAGCAATGGCGGAAATGGTAATGGTCATTAGGTCTAGTGGGATATTAGATAAACCCATAATGCCAAGAATAAACAACGACGGCAAGGTGTTTGGAATGATCGCCAAGATTGATAAGCTAATCGATTTAAATACAAATAAAAACATGATAAAAATAATACCAAACACTACAGCAATGGTTTTTATCTGAGAGTCAAACAAGCTTTGTAACATGTTGTTGTATAGAACTAGCATGCCACTAAGTCTGAAGCTTTCTGGTTTAAAGCCTAATTCATCAGAGAGGTGATGGTTGATATTTTCAATTAATTCGCCGCGTTTTAACGCTTTATTGGTTTCGTTGACACGGATGACGATACGCAGCTGCCCATTATCTTCGGAAATATATGGCGTTAGTACGTGTTGTTTGGCTGATTCAGGAATCTGGCCGCGAACAATATTAAGAAAGAAGCCATTAGGCGTTTCACCGTCATTAGCCTGGGTTAGAATGCTCATCAAAGTGTCAATAGAAAGCACTTTTCCGGTTTCTTTTAGTCCATCAAGATAAGTATGGACGTCGTGTATTTCTGCTCTTAAGTCTTCATCAAACCAATAGTCTTCAGCTAAATCTTCAAAGATAATCTCTAGTGGAATGGTGCCACCTAATTCTTGGTCGATTAATGTTAACCCTTGATTGATTTCAGTGCTTTCTTTAAAGTAATCAATAAATCGATTTTCTACACTGAGTTTTGATACACCAAAACCTGCAGCAACAATAAAAACAACAAGGCTTACTAGTAAATGGTTACCAAATCGCTCGACAAATGTAGCCAAGGCTGTGGTAAATCCTAGCTCAGTTTTATGAGCGGCAATCTTTGCTTTTGGTAGTAGCGACATAATCATTGGAAAAGCTAAAAATGATAGCACTAGGGCAATGGTTACACCAATTGACATCATCCAACCGAAGTCAATCACTGGGCGAATGCCACTGATAAGTAAGGAGCTAAACGCGGCAAAAGTGGTTAGTGTGGTAAATAAACACGGCTTAAACATTTGCGTTAATGTGTCTTTGATAAGCTGTTGAGATTCAAGCGTTGGATTAAGTACAGAGAGTTCACGATATCTAACCACCAAATGAATAATAACTGAAAGTGTCATTACCAATAGTAGCGAGAAGAAGTTGCTTGAAATAACCGTAACTTTCCACTCTAAAAATGCTAATAATCCTGTCATGATTAGTGCACCTGTAATACTAATGCCGATTGGCATTACTACCCAGCGCAACCCTTTAAAAATAATGGCCAAAATAAGCGTCATTAGTCCAATTACTGCCAAACTAAAAACGATTAAGTCGCTACTGATATAGCTCACAATATCGGTTGTAATCATAGGTAAACCACCTAAAAATAAGCTGGCTTTGTCTGAATATTGGTGAATTTGCGTGCGAATTTGAGCAATGGTTTGGGCCTGTTGGTCGCTCTGCAAACTGGCATTACGCAAGACTTGTTTTTCAATACTTTTTAATTTGGCTAATTGTTCTTCATTGAGCGAGTTGTTGTTGCGCTTAATGCGCATTTGATCACGAGTATTGCGCAGCGTAGAAAATCGTTGATTTTCTTTCAGGCTGATTAAAATCGCCGTTGTCTTGCCATCTTTGCTTACTAAATTATTAGCATAAAGCGGTGATGTTTTGAATTCATTGATGGCTAAATCAAGATTAGCATTGCCGTTTTCAATGGTGGTATTTTCATCTGCTAATTCTACTAATGAAAGTGGTGGTGAGCGAAATAAAGGCACGTCTAAAATGCTAGTGACCGATTTGACTTGCTCGATGCTATTTAAACTTTGCTTGAATCGTGATAAGTGCGCTAACTGTTGCGGGTCTAGTAGCTCACCCTTGACTTGATAAGAAATAACCAAATAGTCATCAGAGCCATAATCATTCTTGACACGCTGATAAAAAGCCAAGTTTTCATCCCCTTCAAGTACCAAAGAATCTGAAGATGCATCGAGTTGAAAATTAGGGATTTGAGAAACAAAAAACCCTGCTAGAGTGAGTAGCAGGGCTAAGCCTAACAATGATTTTTTTAAGACAAAATTAAAAAATAGATTCATATATTAACACCCGGGCTAACTAAAACTCAAATTTAGCGGCTGTTTCTAAGCCTTGCATAACGTCTAGTTGTGTTTCAAATAATGATTTCGTTTCCCATTTATGCTCACTGAGGCGAGTGATTATTTTGGCGCTCATGGTTTTTCCTGTACCTTCAACCACAAAAATTCGCCCGCCAACATTAAGCAGATGAAAAAAACGACCTGTAATTTTTGGCACCGAAGTGCTAATAACAACCACGTCGTAAAAATCCGTAGAACGCTGCCAACCTTTTGACGCATCACCCACCTCAAAACTGACGTTTTTTATACCAAGTTCTTTGAGTTTCTGCTGGGCAGAGTTGCTTAATGTTTCATCAATTTCTATACTAGTAACCGATTGGCAAAGTTTAGATAGAACGGCAGTTAAGTAGCCACTACCTGTGCCCACTTCTAGTACTGTTTCATTTTTTCTGATGTGTAATGCATCAAGTAGGCGACCCTCTACTTTTGGCGAAAGCATTTTTGCCTTATCGGTTAATGGAATTTCAATATCTGCAAAGGCTAGATTTTTATAATTCTCAGGAACAAAATCTTCTCTAGGTATATCTCTGAGTGCGTTGTTGGCAATATAATCTAAGCCACCCCAAGGGCGAATTTGATTATCAATGGCATTTTTTCTTGCTTGTGAGATGTCCATAATATTTTATCGTTTCTTTGGAGGTAATAAGTCGGTAATGGTGCCTTCAGCCATTTCCACGGCAAAGGCGGTAGTTTCGCTTAAAGTAGGGTGGGCGTGAATGGTTAAGGCGATATCAGACATATCGCAGCCCATTTCAATGGCCAGTGTTGGCTCAGCAATCAGCTCGCCAGCATTTGTTCCACAAATGCCCATGCCTAATATGCGGTGGGTATTTTTGTCAAACAAGGCTTTTGAGACGCCTTCACTTCTGCCAATACTCAGACTTCGACCAGAAGCAGCCCAAGGGAATTTTCCTACTTCATAATCAATGCCTTCGGCCTTAAGTTCTTTTTCAGTTTTACCAGTCCAAGCCACCTCAGGATCGGTGTAGGCGACTGATGGAATGGTTAGTGCATCAAAGCCAGATTTATGTCCGCAGATTACTTCGGCAGCCACTTTGGCTTCATGAACCGCTTTGTGCGCAAGCATTGGTTGGCCAACAATATCACCAATGGCATAAATATTTTCAACATTGGTTTTCATTTGTTTATCAACATTGATAAAGCCCCAATCATCAACCTCAACTCCAGCCTTATCAGCGCCAATTAATTTTCCATTGGCAGATCGTCCAATGGAAACAAGCACTTTGTCAAAGGTGTCAAATTCTGGCGCTTTTTTACCTTCAAATCCTACTTTAATGCCTTCATCTAAAGCTTCCATACTGGCTACTTTGGTATTTAAGAAAATATTGGCATAACGTTTATTAATGCGTTTATATAAAGGGTTGACAATATCTTTATCCGCGCTAGCAATTAATTGATCGGATAATTCAACCACCGTAATTTCACTGCCCAGTGCTTCATATACGGTTGCCATTTCAAGGCCAATAATACCGCCACCAACAATTAACAGGCGTTTTGGCACATCCGATAATTCTAGTGCATCGGTAGAATCCATTACACGAGGGTCGTCAAATGGAAAGGCAGGAATTTTGGTTACGCGCGAGCCAGCAGCAATAATACATTGTTCGAATTCAATAATCTCGTCACTATCATCAATAGCGATTTGATTATTGGAGATAAATTTGCCGTAGCCAGTAACGACATTGACTTTTCTCGCTTTAGCAAGTGCTTTAATACCGCCAGTTAATTTGGATACTACGCCTTCTTTGTTGCCTCGCACGCCGTCAATATCAATAGTAGGCTCGTTAAAACTTACCCCTAAATGTGACGCTTCTTTGGCCTCATTAATAATTTCTGCCGTATGCAGTAGTGCCTTTGAAGGAATACAACCAACATTTAAACACACGCCACCAAGCGCTTCGTAACGCTCAATTAGCGTAACTTCTTTGCCTAGGTCAGCGGCTCTAAAGGCAGCTGTGTAGCCGCCTGGTCCTGATCCAATAACAACAACTTGAGTTTTGGTAATCATAATAAAATTTCTCTAATATCACTTAAGATTGAATTTAAGTCTGCCATAAAGCGACCACCTTGAGCACCATCAATAACGCGGTGATCATAAGATAAAGCCAGTGGAAGTGTTAATGTCGGAATAAAGTTTTTACCATCCCAAGTTGGTTTCATTTGTGATTTTGATACACCTAAAATAGCCACTTCTGGTGCATTAACGATAGGGGTAAATTGCGTGCCACCAATGCCACCTAGACTTGAAATGGTAAAGCCAGCACCCTGCATATCGCCTGGTTTAAGTTTTCCGTCACGTGCCTTGGCTGAAGTTTGCGCCAGTTCTGTTGCTAAATCAGTCAGTGATTTAGTTTCGACATCTTTAATGACTGGCACAACCAAACCGTTCGGCGTGTCCATGGCGATACCCAAATTAAAGTATTTTTTAAGAATGAGGTTTTCGCCTGATTCATCTAATGAGGCGTTGAATCTTGGATGATTTTTAAGCGCCTGAACAACTGCCTTCATGATAAATACCAGTGGTGTTAACTTAACACCTTTGGCTTTTTGCTCTTGTCTAAATGCCTCCATTTGATCAATATTAACTTCATCAAATTGAGTAACATGTGGAATATTAAGCCAGCAAGCGGTTAAATGTTTACCGGATAATTTGTTGATTCTTGATAAGGCTAATGTTTCCGTCTCGCCAAATTTAGAAAAATCAACAACTGGTGTTTTAGGCAATCCGCCGCCCATGCCACCTGAAGTGATAATTTGTTTAACATAACCTTTTAGATCTTCATCAAGTACTCTACCTTTAGGGCCACTACCAGATACATTGCTTAAATCGACACCCAACTCTCTGGCTAATTTTCGAATTGAAGGAGAGGCGTGTGATTCTCCTTTCGGTGTATTGGAGACTGATTGATCTAAGGTGGCAGCTGATTTTGCTACCGGTGTTGGCGTAGTTGCTGGTTTTTGCTCTACTGGTGCGCTGGCTTTTTTGACTGGCGCTTCAGTGGCTGTACTAGTAGCTGCACTACTTTCAATGTTTAGAATTAGGTCGCCTAAGCTGAGTTTATCACCCAGAGTAATGTTGACATCAACTACTTTTCCAGCAATTGGCGTTGGAATTTCCATCGAAGCTTTGTCGCTTTCAAGGGTAATAATGCTGTCTTCTTCATTAAGATCATCGCCAACTTGAGTAAGAATTTCAATTACTTCTACTTGGTCAAAGTCGCCAATATCTGGTACAGTGACGGGCACTATTTTTGCCTCTACCGCTTCTGTTGGTGCAGGTTGTTCGACATTTGAGTCGCTATCAGTGGCTGTATTATCGTCACTTTCTAGTGCAATAACCAAATCACCTTGTTTGATTTTGTCACCGATACTGACATTAATACTGCTGACGACGCCAGCGCTTGGCGTTGGAATTTCCATTGAAGCTTTGTCGCTTTCTAAAGTTATTATGCTGTCTTCAGCTGCAATTGTGTCGCCAACGCTCACTAAAATCTCAATAACTTCAACTTCGTCAAAGTCGCCAATGTCTGGTAATTCTATATTTTTTATTGTAGACATAATGTCAATTTCACTACTCATTTAAAGGTGATAATTATCGCAAAAATGGGCGCTAAAAGGGGATAAATGTTAAAATACTTTTAGTCACTTGTTTGATGATTTAATTTTTTGCTATTAATTGGGCTCGCCATTACATGCCAAATGCATTACAAATTTCAAAGCTAACCAAAACTTATGCTAATAATGTGCAAGCATTGTCACAGGTTGATTTAAGTGTTGAGCAGGGTGATTTTTTTGCGTTATTAGGCAGTAATGGTGCCGGAAAAACCACCATGATTGGCATTATTTGCTCTTTATTAAACAAGACATTTGGCAGTGTATCGGTGATGGGCTTGGATCAGGCTACTGAGCTTAACCAAGTAAAGCGCATGATTGGGCTCATGCCGCAAGAATTTAACTTTAATCCGTTTGAGCCCATTGAAGAGATTTTAATTAATCAAGCAGGCTATTACGGTATTGATCGTCATCAGGCTAAAGCAAGAGCTGAACTATTGTTAAAGCGCATAGAGCTTTGGGATAAGCGTACAGATATGGCTAAGTCTTTGTCTGGTGGCATGAAGCGACGGTTAATGTTGGCTAGGGCGCTTATGCACGAGCCAAAAATCTTAATTCTTGATGAGCCAAGTGCCGGTGTAGATGTTGAAATTCGTCGTTCAATGTGGGATTTTCTAAAAGAACTTAATAATGAGGGAATGACAATCATCTTGACCACCCACTATTTAGAAGAGGCTGAGTCCTTGTGTCGTAATATTGCCATCTTGGACAAAGGTCAAGTCATTGAACAAAGCAGTATGAAAGCTCTGTTAGCTAAAGTTTCTCAACAGGTGTTAATTTTGGAGAGTGGTAAGTCTTTGCCAAATCCTTTGCCAATGTTAAGTTTTTCAGTTGAAAGATTGGATGATCATTCAATGCAGGTGGTTTTAGATAAGTTAAGTATTAGTAATGCACTTGAAACTTTAGGAAAAGAAGGCATTGAAATTGAACATGTTAGAAGTGCTCAAAATCGACTAGAAACCTTATTTTTACGCCTAACATCACGAGAAGATTGATATGTGGATTGCTTATAAAACCATTGTGGTTAAAGAAATTTTAAGATTTTCACGAATTTGGGTGCAAACTATTTTTCCACCGATTATCACTACTTCTTTGTACTTACTTATTTTTGGGGGGTTAATGGGTGAGCGCATTGGGCCGATGCAAGGGGTGGATTACCTACATTTTATTATTCCAGGCATTATTCTGATGACGGTTATTCAAAATGCTTACGCAAACACCGTATCTTCATTTTTTTTGGCAAAATTTAATCACAGTATTGAGGAGTTGTTAATCTCGCCTGTGTCTTATTGGGTAATTTTATTAGGCTATGTCTCTGGCGGTGTTGCTAGAGGATTTTCAGTGGGTTTGGGTGTGTTTATAGCGGTATCTTTTTTTGTTGATTTGTCTATTTACAGTATCGGCATTGTACTAATAACCTTTCTACTAACAGCTGTTTTATTTTCATTGGCTGGATTTATTAACGCTGTATTCGCCCAATCGTTTGACGACATTTCTATTGTGCCAACCTTTATCTTAATGCCAATGACTTATCTTGGTGGCATGTTCTACAGCATTGAAATCTTGCCAGAGTTTTGGCAAATGTTGAGTAAATTCAATCCAATTTATTATATGGTTGATAGCTTCAGAATGGGTTTTTTAGGTAGCTCTACCACAGATTTTATAACCTCAATGATGGTACTAACATCAATGATTATATTGCTGGCTGTTGTGGCATTTTATTTATTAAAAAGAGGGGTTAATATTAAGACTTAATAGAGTCTTCCTCTCCAGAAATCATGCGCTTGATGTTGCTACGATGAGTGTAAAAAATCCAAATGCAAATGACAATAAGTATGTAAGTTGCCTCTAATTGATCGGTTAAAAAGTAAAAATAAATAGGGGTTAGGGCGGTTGCAATCAGTGCTGATAATGAGGAAATTTTTAGCACTTTAGCAACAAATAGCCAAGTTGCTATAAAAGCAAGCCCTGCCAAATAGTTAAGTGCAAGCAAACTACCAATAAAAGTAGCCACGCCTTTGCCGCCTTTGAATCCGAAAAATATCGGATACACATGACCCAAAAACGCACTGAGTGCGACCAACATTAATTCTGGGGCACTAAGCCCAAAATAGTGACCAATAGCAACAGGAATAACGCCCTTGAGGCCATCGCCTAATAAAGTTGCAGCAGCAGCTTTTTTTCCGCCAATACGAAGCACATTGGTCGCACCTGGATTGTTTGATCCTTGAGTTCTTGGGTCGGGCAAATCTAGCACTTTACAAATGATAATGGCCATAGAAACTGAGCCGATTAGATAAGCCGAAATGATGAGCAGGGGTAGCATATAATTTTCGATATTGTAATTTGATATTAATTTAAGCATGGATATAGTATTTATACAAGGATTAAAAATCGATTGTGTAATCGGCATTTATGATTGGGAGCGTGAAATTCGTCAAGATATCACCCTAGATATTGAGATGGGTTTTGACATTAAGCCTGCTAGTCAAACTGATCATATTGATCAAACCCTTGACTACAAAGCGGTTTCAAAGCGTTTGATTGATTTTGTGCAAAAAAGCGAATTTCAGCTGGTTGAAACGCTTGCTGAAAGAATTTGCGAAATTATTCTCTCGGAGTTTGCTGTTGAGCAAGTTAAGCTGACTTTGAACAAAGGCAAGGCGGTTACCGGTGCTCAAGGTGTTGGAGTAATCATTAATCGTACAAAAAATGGCTAAAATTCACATAAATATTGGCTCAAATCAAAATCGTGAGACAAATATTGCTGGCGCTATTGATTATTTAAAGCTAAATTTTGCTGATATTAAAATTTCCGATATTTTTGAGTCACCCGCCGAGGGCTTTGAAGGTGATGATTTTTACAATGTGGGTGTTAATGCTAAGACACAGTTAAGCATTGAAGATGTTAACGCCGTATTAAAAAATATTGAAAAAACCTTTGGCAGGGATCGCACACAACCTAAGTTTTCCTCGCGACTTATTGACCTAGATTTGGTGATTTATGACGCAGTTGTTAATCCTGAGTTAAACCTTCCTAGGGACGATATCATGTTGTATTCATTTGTATTGGCGCCATTAGCTCAATTGAATGGCACGGATACTCACCCGCTAGAAAAGCAAACCTATCAGCAACTTTGGCAGAATTTTCAAACCAATAATCAGTTTGAATTATCGCAGTATAATATTGAAAAAATCCTTTAATTATCTAGAGAGAATTATGACCAAAACAAGACGCCTTTTAGCGATATTTTTATTGACTTTTTCAACGGCTATTTTTGCTAATTCTTATGTAGAAGGCAAGAACTATATTAAGCTTGATAAGCCGGTTAAAACGGCTAATAAAGACAAGGTTGAGGTGCGAGAGTTGTTTTGGTATTATTGTCCGCATTGCTTTAATGTTGAGCCAATCCTGCACGATTGGGTAGAAAAATTACCTAGCAATGTTGATTTTGTTCGCCAGCCAGCTGTTTTTTCTGACCGTTGGATTAACGGCGCGATCTTTTATTATGTACTAGAACAGTTAGGTGAAGTTGATCGCCTACACGCAAGATTATTCGACGCTATTCACTTGCATAAAACTGCTTTTATTGATCAGGAAGATTTTGTTGAGTGGCTGAGTGATCAAGGGGTGGATAAAACTAAAGCCAACAATGCGTTTAAATCTTTTTCGGTGCGAGTTAAGGTTAATAAATCTAAAATTAATACGGTGAAATATCATACTTCTGGCGTGCCAGCAATTGTGATTAATGGCAAATATTGGACGGATGCTTCGCACGCAGGTGGCGAGTTTAATATGTTCAAAGTAGCTGATTATTTAATTGCAAAAGAATCTAAATAGTATTTGTGCTTGACCGTGTTTTAGTTTTATCTGGTCTTGATCCTTCTGGCGGTGCAGGTATTGCTGCTGATATTGAAACCATTAATCAATTTGGTGTTACGCCACTTCCTGTTGTTACCACGTTAACTGCGCAAAACACACAAGTAGTTAGCGCCATCCAGGCAGTTGATCACGCTCTGATTGAACAGCAGCTAACAGCGCTGGCAGATGATACTAGTATTAACACCGTTAAAATTGGCTTACTATCCTCTGTTGAGCAGATTAATACTATTGCGCACTGGCTTAATGAAAATCACTTAGTGGTATTAGACCCTGTTATTAAAGCAAGTACAGCAGATGTTATGCTAGATGAGAATATGCTTAAAGCACTTAGAGCATCGCTACTGCCAATGGTTACATTATTAACGCCAAATATGGCCGAATTACAAGCATTAGCACCTGATTTAGATGAGCAATCGGCAGTAGCCACGTTGCCTTGTGAGTGGGTGCTATTAACCACAACCGACATTTCTGATCAAATAATTGAGCACCGCTTGTATCATCAATCCAATCTAGTGGAACGATTTAGCTATCCTAAATTACCTGGTCAGTATCACGGTTCGGGCTGTACACTAGCAAGTGCTATTAGTGCCTTGCTAGCCAGCCAGATTGACGTCAAAAATGCGGTTAAACGGGCATTGGATTACACCTACCAAACTTTGTTAAACGCCAAACGAATAGGTAAAATGCAATACCATCCTAATAGAGCAAAACCTTTAACATGAGTTTTATTGACAACTGGCTAAGAGCCGACATTAAAGCAATTAATGCATATCACGTGCCACCTGCTGGCAACATGATTAAGCTTGATGCGATGGAATCACCGTTTGCTTTGCCTGATGAGTTGGTTGATCAATATTTGGCGTATTTGGCAGAAAGTGAATTAAACCGCTATCCAAATCCAAGTGCGGATGCACTTAACCAAACGCTTCGAGAATTGATGAATATTCCTGATGAGTTTGGGGTTTTATTGGGTAATGGTTCAGACGAGCTGATTCAATTATTGGCATTAGCTTGCGAGACAGGTGACACAATTTTAAGCGTTGAGCCGAGCTTTGTTATGTACGATATGATTGCCAAGTTCACTCGTTTGAATTATCAAGGTGTGGCGTTAACAAAGGATTATCAATTAGATTTATCAGCCATGCTTGATGCAATTACTGCGCATAATCCTAAATTGGTTTTTATTGCTTATCCAAATAATCCAACGGGCAATACATTTGATAGAAAGGCGATTGAAACCATTATTCAGTCGACCGAAGCGATGGTGGTCTTGGACGAGGCTTACTATGCCTATGCGGGCGATAGTTTTATTGCAGATATTGCTAAGTATCCAAATCTGGTGGTATTGCGTACCGTGTCAAAAATTGGGTTTGCAGGTCTACGCTTGGGATTGTTGGTTGGTAATGCCCAAACAGTTGCCGAGCTAGATAAACTGCGCCTACCGTATAACATCAATACACTAACCCAAGTGAGTGCTAATTTTTTATTGCAACAAAAAACGATGATTAGTGATAATGCATCAGTTATTATTGAGCAGCGCCAACAGTTATTCAACGAGTTAAATGCAGTAGCTGGGTTAACAGTATATCCATCACAAGCTAATTTTATTTTATTTAAAGCGCCGCAAGCGCAAGCACTATTTGATTACTTAAAGGCTAACGGTGTATTGATTAAAAATTTGAGTAGCGCACCAAAATTAACAGATTGTTTACGTGTCACTGTGGGCGATGCGACGCAAAACCAATTGTTTATGAGTGTCGTTAACCAATTCTACGCAGTATAAAATGATTAACAATAAAACATTAGAGCAATATATCAATCAGTATTTAAATGTTGCTAATTTTAGTGATTATTGCCCTAACGGTCTTCAAATTGAAGGGAAGTCGGAAATTTGTAGCATTATTTCAGGCGTTAGTGCCAATCAAGCGTTAATTGATCAAGCCATTGATGAAAAAGCCGATGCCTTGTTGGTTCATCATGGATTTTTTTGGAAAGGCGAAGACCAAGTATTGACTGGCATTAAAAAAAATCGTATTAAGGCCTTATTGGAAAATGACATTAATTTATACGCTTATCATCTGCCATTAGATGCCCATCCAGTTGTTGGCAATAATTTGCAGTTGGCCATGCGTCTAAATATTCAAAATCCTACGCCGATTGGCGACACGCTAGTCTGGCAAGGTGAAGTAGATGCATCGTTGTCGGAGGTGGCACAATCAGTCATGAATGTGACCGCCAGAGCGCCACAAGTGTTTGGCGAAAAACACGCACAAGTTCAAACCATTGCCTGGTGCAGCGGGGGCGCGCAAAGTTATATTAAGCATGCGATTGATATCGGTGCAGATTGTTTTATAACGGGTGAAGTTTCTGAGCAAATTCCAGCCATCGCCAAAGAGAATAATATTGCCTTTATCGCAGCTGGGCATCACGCCACCGAGCGTTACGGTGTGCAAGCATTGGCTCAGCATTTGGCGCAACAATTTTCACTAGAGCATCAATATATTGATATTGATAATATTGTCTAATAGATAAGCATTAAACAGCTTTAAACTCAAAGCGTTAGATTGAATGCTATTTTGCAAAATAAAGTATAATAGTCCTGATTTTACAATTTTCAATTTATTAAACTTATGAGCAAGAAATTTAATGTTGCTGTTGTTGGTGCAACGGGCGCTGTGGGCGAAACCATTCTTTCAATTTTAGAACAGCGTGATTTTCCGATTGATAATTTATACCCGTTAGCCAGTGCTAATTCAGCTGGCAAGAAGGTTTTTTGCCAAGGTAAGAGCTGGACAGTTCAAGATTTAGATACCTTCGATTTCTCTCAAGCGCAAGTGGGTTTATTCTCGGCAGGTGGTAGCATTTCTGAAAAATATGCGCCAATTGCTGCAGAAGCAGGCTGTATTGTTATCGACAATACGGCACATTTTCGTCGTGATGAAGATATCCCTTTGGTGGTTCCAGAGGTTAATCCGCATGCTATTGCGGGCTATACAAAGCGCAATATTATCGCCAATCCAAATTGTTCAACGATTCAGATGTTGGTAGCACTTAAACCGATTCATGATGCAGTTGGTATTGAGCGTATTAATGTGGCCACTTATCAAGCGGTTTCAGGTTCAGGTAAAGAGGCAATTTCTGAGCTAACCGATCAGTCGGCTAAATTATTAGGCGGCAATACTGATATCAGCATCGATGTTTATCCAAAACAAATTGCATTTAACGTTATTCCGCATATTGATGTATTTCAAGATAATGGCTACACCAAAGAAGAGATGAAAATGGTCTGGGAAACGAAAAAGATTTTTGAAGATGAAAATATTTTAGTTAATCCAACAGCTGTTCGTGTGCCAGTTATTTATGGACACTCTGAAGCCATTAATATTGAAACTAAAAGCAAAATCACTGCCGCAGAAGCGACTCAAATTTTATCAAAAGCGCCTGGTGTTAAGGTGATGGATAAGCGTGAAGATGGTGGCTATGCAACGCCGTTTACAGAGGCGACTAACCACGATGAAACGTTTGTTAGTCGTATCCGTGAAGATATTTCCTACGAAAAAGGACTTAACTTGTGGGTAGTTTCTGATAATATTCGCAAAGGTGCAGCACTTAATACCATCCAAATTGCTGAAATTTTAATTAAGGACTATTTATAACTAGCAAAGATATGACTAAAGTATCGAGAAAAACTAACGAAACAGACATTGTTGTTGAGCTTAATTTGTACGGGTCAGGCAAAGCTGATATTGATACAGGTGTGCCATTTTTAGACCATATGTTAGATCAAGTGGCGCGCCACGGTGTGATGGATTTAACCATTAAATGTGACGGCGATACTCAAATTGATGATCACCATAGTGTTGAAGATATTGGCATTACGTTGGGTCAAGCTTTTGCACAAGCTGCAGGCGATAAAGCTGGCTTTACTCGCTACGGACATTCGTATGTACCATTAGACGAGGCTTTGTCTCGCGTGGTGTTAGATCTTTCCGGGCGTCCTGGTTTGGATCTTAATGTAAGTTTTACACGCGCATTAATTGGCACATTTGATGTTGATTTATTTTCTGAGTTTTTCACCGGATTTGTTAATCACGCGTTAGTAACATTGCATATTGACAACCTTAAAGGTGTGAATGCGCACCATCAAGCCGAAACTATCTTTAAAGCGTTTGGTCGTGCCTTGAGAATGGCGGTAACTCCTGATGAGCAACAAGCGGGTGTTATCCCTTCAACCAAAGGCTCGTTGTAGTAGTTAATCATGCAAAGTATTGCAATTGTTGATTATGGCATGGGCAACGTGCGCAGCGTGCAAAAAGCCATTGAGCATGTTGCGCCGAATGATCAAGTTTTCCTAACGGATGATAAAACACTAATCAACGAGGCCGATCGCATTGTCTTTCCTGGACAAGGTGCAATGGGCGCTTGTATGCAAGCGCTAAATGAGCATGATTTGGTAGCAACAATCAAGCAGGCAGCCCATGAAAAACCCTTTTTAGGCATTTGCCTGGGCTTGCAGTTATTATTTGATCACTCGCAAGAAAATGGTGGCACGCATGGCCTGTCTATTCTTGATGGAGAGGTGGTTCACTTTCCAAAAACCAAGTTAAAAATCCCACATATGGGCTGGAATACGGTCAAACACACTGTTGATCATCCAATGTGGCAAGATATTGAAGACAATGCGCGTTTTTATAGTGTGCATAGTTATTATGTGCAAACGGCTGATTCAAGTGTGATTGCTGGTTCAACCAATTATGGTATTGATTTCACTTGTGCGGTCGCGCAAGAAAATATGTTTGCTGTGCAATTTCACCCAGAAAAGTCACAACATGACGGTTTGCAACTGCTAACTAATTTTGTTAATTGGAAAGCTTAGTTCAACAATTGTTTGACGCAGTTCATAGTATTGGCATGATAGCCAGAACCAAAAATATTTAAATGATTTAAATAGTGGTAGAGCATGTACAAGGGTTTGCGTTGTTCAAATCCTGGGTCTAATGGGTAGTGTGCTTGATAGGCGCTATAGAATTCAGCTGAAAATCCGCCAAACATAAAGCTTAGTGCAAAATCAATCTCTCTGTGTCCGTAGTAGCAAGCTGTATCAACAAAATAAGTATTGTGCTGATCGCTAATATAATTGCCAGACCACAGGTCACCATGTAGCAAAGAGGGTGTAATTTCAAAATCAAGCAAGCTAGGTAGTTTTGCCTCCAATGAGCGTAATAGTTGATAGTCAGTCGAACTTAGGTGGTTGTTTTTATTGGCTAAATCAATCTGAAACAGCAGTCGATATTGCCAATAGAACTCTGCCCAATTGGTGATTCTTTTATTCGTTGCATTTGGCTGAAAAGTGTCACCAATCTTGTTATCAAACTCAAAGCCAAAATAAGTGTCTTTTTGTTGATGTAAATTGGCTAATTGCTCGCCCAATTGAGTTTGAGTGTGTGGATTGTGGGCAGACTCAATCCATTCAAGTATTAAACAATGTTGAGTGCTAATAAGCACTTTCGGTGTTTTAATAAATTGACTCAATAGCGTTAATTCTCTAGCCTCCTTAATCAGCAAGTCGTTACGATTGTTTTGGTATTTGATAAAAACCTTCTCGCCATTTGCTAATGTAACTTGATAAGCATTAAATACCCCTGTGCTAATAGACTCGCTGGATTTTATTTGCTGGCCAAGGTGCTGCTGTATAAGCTGGTTAAGCGGCATGCATCTAGGTATTTGCTTGCGACTTCAAACAGTGAATGTAGGTCTGGTGATCCATCGGCGTATTGTTTTTTTGTGATGAGAAAATCATCTGTGCAATACAATCCATCATTAGATGCTCGGCTTTGTGTGGGTCTTGAACTTTGTTTAGTATTGTTTGGTAATACTTATTAATGCCAGTTGGCTGATTAATTGAGAGTTGCTCTCTTAAAGATAGGTGTAAGTTAATATGTAAAAAAGGATTAACTTCGCCTTGTTCCGGAAAATAATCAGATTCTGTATTATTGATTAATTGGTGATATTCTGGATGTAGCTCAATGACTTGAGTCAGTTGATCCTCTAAAGGATCAAGGATTTTTTTATCTAAGAATTTTTGCCAAGCATTGGCTAAGAATTTTCGTTGTTCAGATCGATCTTGTGTGTAGAGCACTGATCAAACTAAAGATTTTTCTCTTCGTATTCACACAAGTCAAGCAAGATGCATTCAGTGCAGAGTGGTGAGCGAGCTTTACACGTATAGCGACCATGTAGAATCATTAAATGGTGTGCCGGCACTCTAAACTCATCAGGAATGAATTTAACTAATTTCTTTTCCACTTCGAGTACAGTTTTTCCACTGGCGATTGCAGTACGGTTGGCTACGCGGTAGATGTGTGTGTCAACTGCAATGGTTGGATGGCCGAAAGCGGTATTAAGCACCACATTGGCAGTTTTACGACCAACACCTGGTAGCGCTTCTAGCTCTTTGCGTGTTTCAGGAACGTTTGAGTTATACTTGTCGATAAGGATTTTACAAGCTTGAATAATGTGCTTAGCCTTAGAGTTAAATAAACCAATGGTTTTGATTGTGTCTCTGAGTGTATCTTCACCCAGCTCAAAAATTGATTCTGGCGTATTGGCAATCGGAAAAAGCTTATCGGTAACTTTATTAACACTTTTGTCAGTTGCCTGAGCGGATAACGTAACCGCCACTAATAGCTCAAAAGGGGTTGTGTAGTTTAATTCTGTTGTTGGGTCAGGTATCTTTTTAAGTAACCTTTCAAACATTTCGAAACGAGTCTCAGCGTTCATTCTTCTCTTTTGCTTAATTTCTCAATAGCCAAAGATTATACCTGAGATCTGAATTAATAGCAAAACGCGCTTAGTGTATTTCCTAAAAACACACTAAAAGAAAGACTCACCATAGCTTTCAAGCTGCTGCCAAAGTGTTTCGTTTTGTGGGTATTGTTGACGCATGGTTGCAATGCGTTCAAGATAATCATCAATTGATAAATAGCCATTTTCACCCATTTGAACTCTACCTTGTATGGTTTCGAACCAATCTTCTGCTTCATCATCGGTCAAACTTTGTGGATAATTTCTAGCTTTGAAATGCATGAGCAATGTTGCTAATTTTTCATCCTTAAATTTTGGATGAAAAGCTTTAAGATCATCGATTGGTAGTGACTGTAATTGCTCACCAAGACGCTTATCAGCGTTGTCCATAAAGCCGCCATACAATGATTGATCAACATCATTATTACCTTCAAAATCTTGATCATTGCGATATAAATCTTGCACCACTTTTTCGATCGCTGTTTTATTGTCGTTAATAAAGTTTAAATGTTGCAGGCAAGTATCAATATCAATTTGTAGTTGGTCAGCTATTTTCGGATCAATTTTTCGTATATTAGGTACAAACATTGGACTTTTATTAAAAATTAAATCCTTGATTTGTAGTCGTTCAACCCCATCTGGCAATTCAGATTGTTTAGTAAACATCAGTGTTTTTAATTCATCTGTACTTAATTCTAATAAAATTGAAGGATCTTGGTCTAGGTTAAATACAATAGCTCGATCGTTATAGGTGGGGTGATAAGCCAGTGCCACAGACAGGCGCGTACAAGATTTTTCTGCCGGATACATGCCAGAGGTATGCAACATAGGTTCAAACAGATTTAATGCAGACTCAACAAACTTCTTTTCTCTCAGTTTAAAGGCGTGATCAAACAATCCTGGCTGAGTGCTTTTAATAATTTTAGCAATGGCAATAGTGGCACGCACATCGGCTAAAGCGTCATGTGCATTAGCGTGTTCAATGCCATTGGCAGGGGAAAGTTGGTCAAGTTTAAAAATGGGCTTACTGTTATCGTCATGAACCCATTTGAGGCTGTCATCTTTTTTTAAGGCGTAACACATGCGTACCACATCTAAAATATCCCAACGGGTATTGCCATTTTGCCAATGCCAGGCGTAAGGGTCTAAGAAGTTCCGATACAGAGCGTAGCGGGTAAATTCATCATCAAAACGGATGGAATTGTAGCCGGCAACACAAGTGTTTGGCGTGGCAAACTCAAGTTGTATTTTTTTAATAAATTCATGCTCAATCATGCCTTTTTGAGCGCACAACTGCGGTGTAATGCCTGTTACATTACAGGCTTCTGGTGAGGGTAAGCAGTCATTGGTCGGCTTACAGTAAAACATGTGCTCATCAAGAATATTAAGATTTTCATCTGTTCGAATGCCTGCAAATTGCGCAATGCGATCTGTTTTTGGGCTAATGCCAAACGTCTCGTAGTCGTACCAATAGAATGTTTTCATGCGTTAATGCGTTTGTACTCTTTCAATAATTGCTTGTTCGACTAACTTATTAACACTAATGCCTTGTGTTTTTGCACTAGCCACAGCTTTTGCGTGAATGCTTGGCGTAGTTCTAATTAACATTTTTCCACTAAACGGCTTTTTTGGTGTGCAACCAGTTGTTGCACAAGTCTCTAAGTACGCATCAACAGAAGCATGAAATTCACTTTCTAAATCATTTGCATTTTCTGAATGAAACAAAATCATGGATTTACTACCAAGATTAACCACCTCGCCCCAGAAAATTTTATCTTCTTCATCAAAATGGATGGATGCTTCATAGCCTTTATAGTTCATTTTTTCACTCCTATATTTGATAAGAAAATTTGCAATTTTTTAACAATGTAGCGCTTAATTTCATTATTTGGATGTGGTTTATGCAAAGTTATAAAGTTATCATCATCAAATTTATAGATAATTCTAGATCCACTTGCTTCTATCCTCTCCAAATCAAGTGCAATTAGTAGTTTATCTACATCGTCAAACTTAATTTTGCTTAAAACTGGTTTAGTTAAGAGCTTTTCCAGTATTTTCTTATGTTTGTTATTCATTTTTGTTAATGATATCATAAAATACTATCATTTTCATTATTTCTGAAATTTTAGGCAATAAAAAACCCAGCATTTAGCTGGGTTTTTATCAATAATTTAATTAAAAATTACTGTGGATGTACATTAGCCGCTTGAGGGCCTTTAGCACCATCTTCTAGATCGAATTCTACTTCTTGACCTTCTTCTAGTGACTTGTAACCGTCGCCTTGGATAGCACGAAAGTGAACGAATACGTCGTCACCACTTTCTTGCTCAATAAAACCAAAACCTTTTTTAGCGTCAAACCACTTTACTTTTCCTGTTGTAGACATGATGTCTCCTATAAGTTTAAAAAATACCGAAAAAATAGACTACATTTATAACTTAGAGAAGATGAAACCATCAGTCAAAACAATAAACACAGCTGTATACTTTACCAGCAAATGCAATTTTAACGTAATTTACTCCCAGTAATGAATTAAATAGTTAGGATTTGTTCTTTGGTTTTGAGCGAGAAAATTTTGGCTTTCTGCCGCCTTTGTTGTCGCCACCATGGCCACCATCTCTACCACCACGACCGCCATTTCTATTACGACCACCACCATTGCCATTTCGGCCATTGCCACGCCCATCTTTAGAGAATTTTTTACGACCAAAGTTTCTTTTGCCGCCTTGTGATCCGCCAACGGTTGTTTTATTATTCTTGTCAGTTAATTCTACGATATTTAAGCGCTTGCCATTAACCACAGTTTTTTGTAGCAATTTAAAAACTTCGTCCGGCATTTCATCTGGCAGGTCTACTGTCGAGCAGTTGTCAAAAATTTGAATAGAACCGATGTATTCGCTATCCATATCCGCTTCATTGGCAATAGCACCTAAAATATTGCCAGGCTTAATGTTGTTGTTATTGCCCACTTCAAGCTTGTAACGACGCATTGGAATTTGTGGATGATCTTTTAACTGAGTTGCCTCAACAGAGATTATTTTTTCCTCGCCTGGTTTTTGGTCTCGACCATAACTAGGCTCTTGTTCAGACATTAGCAAAGGTTCACCGCCCTGGGCAATATGAGCTAATGCTGCAGCGATTTTAAGATGAGAGCTGTCTTCATTAGCCTCTTGGAACTCGGCCACTAGCTTCTCAAAAACGCTTAAATCTTGATTGCTAAGGGTTTCAGTTATTTTTTTCTTAAAGGTGTCAACACGCTTCTCATTAATAATTTTTGCTGTTGGCAATTCAATTGGGTCAATTTTTTGACGAGTGACACGCTCAATATTGTTCAACATGCGACGTTCGCGGTGAGTCACAAATAAAATTGCTTCACCTGAGCGACCTGCACGACCAGTACGACCAATTCGGTGTACATAAGTTTCCGTATCTTGAGGAATGTCATAATTAACAACATGAGAAATGCGTGGCACATCAAGACCTCGAGCAGCCACATCGGTGGCAATTAGAATATCAATTTTACCTTTTTTGTAGTTATTGATTAATCGCTCACGTTGACTTTGCTGGATATCGCCATTGATGGCTTCAGCAGCAAACCCTCTGGCTGATAATTTTTCAGCTAGTTCCACGGTTAATGTTTTGGTTCTAGCAAAAATAATCATTGCATCAAATTCAATCACTTCTAGAATTCGAGTTAACGCGTCTAATTTTTGACTCAGGCCACCAACTAAACAATATTTTTGTTCGATATTTGTAGCTGTTTCAGTTTTGGTCTTTACTTTAACAACCTTTGGATTGTTTAGAAATTTCTCTGCAACGCGCTTAATGATGCTTGGCATGGTGGCAGAAAAAAGTGCAATTTGACGCTGCTCTGGAAGGCGTTCCATGACCCATTTAATATCATCAATAAAGCCCATTTTTAACATTTCATCTGCTTCGTCTAAAACAAAAGACTTGACGTTGTCCAATTTTAAGGTGCCTTTCTTAATATGATCCATCACACGACCAGGCGTTCCTACTACACAATGTACGCCACGTTTTAGAGGGCGCAGTTGAACATCATAAGATTGGCCGCCATAAATAGGTAGCACATGAAAACCCTTCATGCCGCGCGCATAAGTTTGAACAGCCTCTGAAACTTGAATCGCTAATTCACGCGTGGGCGCTAGGATTAATAATTGAGGTGCATTTAAGTTAAGATCAATATTGTCTAATAATGGAAGAGCAAAAGCAGCTGTCTTTCCTGTGCCAGTTTGTGCTTGTCCAATGATGTCTTCGCCGTTTAACAGGTGAGTAATACACTGCTCTTGAATGGGAGAGGGTGTTTCGTAGCCAATAGAATCTAGCACGCCCAGAATAGAATTAGAGAGACCTAAGTCGCTAAATTTTATTGAAGGTTGGTTTTTGTTATTTGTTTCAGACATACGGACTTATAAGACAGGCAAAGACCGCAATTATACGCTAACTATGCTATATTAGTTTTTTATTAAGTAAATTCGCATCATAAGTGCACAACTAAGTTTAATTAGCAATGGTGTATTTTG
>JACNGB010000013.1 GCA_014384345.1 Candidatus Thioglobus pontius | reverse complement strand
TTCATAATGCTGGGGTCGGTGGTTCAAGTCCACCTATAACCACCACTCTTTTCAGTACCCCTTTTTCAGGGGTATTTTTTTTGCCCCGTTTATTTGAGGTCAGTGGCTTGGTCTGTTTATAACCGCCACATATTTAAGCCATAAAAATCCAGATAATCCGGCAAACAAGGAGGCTAGTAAAATTCCAACCTTGGCCTGAAAAATTAGTTCAGGGTTTTGTAGGAATGCTAGGTCTGCTATGAATATAGACATGGTGAAGCCGATACCGCCCAAGAGTGCAATGCCAAAAATTTGACTCATGCTGCTTTTACTTGGAAGTTTGGCAATTTTTAATTTTACAGCGAGCCAAGAAACACCAAAAATTCCAACTATTTTTCCGACAACAAGGCCTAAGATAATGCCCATTGATATCGGTTCAATAATCACAGTGCCAATCGAGTTAAAATCTATCGCAATTCCTGCATTAACTAGCGCAAACAAAGGGATAACAATTAAAGCTACTGGAAGGTGTAAGCTATGTTCCAGTCTGGCAGCTGGTGAACTGACGGCATCAATTTTATCCTGCAGATTGATTAGAATAGCCTTTTGGTTTTCATGCAGCATGTAGTCCTCACATTGGGGGTATTTGTCATATTCAGCCATTAGTTTCTTAGTCTCCTTGGAGAGGCTTGAGGAGGTTTGTTTGGGCTTTAAAGGGATGGTCATGGCAGCAATAACGCCCGTAATAGTCGCATGAATACCTGACTCAAACACAAAAAACCACATGAGCGTGGTCATTACAAAATAAGGTAAAACCGCATGAATGCCAAAACGATTAAAGATTACTAAAATCAAAAAAGCAACACTGGACAAGGCGAGGGGTGCAAGGTGGATTTGATCGGTATAGAATATTGCAATCACTAAAATAGCGCCCAGATCATCCACAATGGCCAGTGCAACTAAAAACGTTACCAACGCTGTAGAGATTCTTTTTCCTAGTAGGGCCAGTACGCTAATTGCAAATGCAATGTCTGTCGCCATAGGTATTCCCCATCCACCGGAGCCAATATCGTTTGCATTGAGGCTAAGGTATATTAATGCAGGAAAAACCATGCCGCCAATAGCAGCCATAATCGGCAAAGAGGCTACTTTTATATTTGACAACTCTCCAACTAAAACTTCTCTTTTAATCTCTAACCCAATCATAAAAAAGAATAAAGTCATTAGCCCGTCGTTGATCCAATAATGAATGCTATGTGATAATTTCCACGAACCAATATTAAGATCTATTTTTGTTTGGAATAGTTGTGCATAGTTCTCTGTTAGTGGCGTATTGGCTAAGATTAATGCCAATATCGTCATGAACATTAGGAGTTTTCCGGTTGTGGTTTGGGCGCGAATGAAATGCTCAAATGGTGTTGATATTTTTTCAAAGACCTTTTCCCACGGGGCATATAGTTTCATTTTATCTCGCTTAAATTTACATGATCAATATGGCTTTATCATACCTAATGAATTAATAAGTTTGAGTCGTCCTATTTTTTAGAAAAACCCCATTAGACTAATATCCGGGGGCGATTTTAAAATAAAAAGCCTCAACACCCTTTTAATTTAAAGTAAGCTATACTAATGACATACTTAGACAAGCCAGAAATTTATTTGCCAATATTCCGCAGCACTATAGCATAGAGACCTAAAAATATGCTGCGCCTTTAAAGCATGAACGAACACTTACTGATCCACACTGTTTTATTGCTAGCCATTGCGGTAGCAATTGTATCGCTCTCAAGAAGGCTGCACTTTCCACCAATTTTGGGCTACATTATTGTGGGCATTATTGTGGGCCCCAATGGATTCGGCTGGATTGACAAAGAAGAAAATATCGAAATATTGGCCGAGTTTGGTATTGTCTTTTTGTTGTTTGCCATTGGACTAGAATTCTCACTCGCACAAATGATTTCCATGCGTCGACAAGTATTTGGGCTGGGTACGGTTCAAGTGTTTGCAACCGGATTATTGGTTTACGCTATTGGTTATTTTGCAGGATTGGATACTAATACCAATATTATTATTGCCAGTGCATTTGCTTTGTCTTCTACGGCGATTGTGATCAAGCAGCTGACTGAGCAATCTGAGATTCATTCGCGCCATGGACGCTCTGCATTAGGCGTGCTTATTTTTCAAGATATTATTGCCATTCCGCTGTTGATTTTGATTCCAACTTTGGCGCTCACTAGTGCGAGTGATAATAGCCTTGGTTTGGCGTTGAGTGTGGCTTTTTTAAAGGGAATATTGGTGGTGGTTGTCATGCACATGATCGGTAAATATTTGCTTAAACCGTTGTTCCACGAAGTGGCTTCGGCCAAATCACAAGAGCTATTCACCTTAACCGTTTTAACGGTAGCCTTGGGCGCTGCTGCGTTTACTGAGCAAATGGGCTTATCGATGACATTGGGCGCATTTTTAGCAGGCATGATGCTTAGCGAAACCGAGTACAGGCATCAAATTGAGTCTGATATTCGACCGTTCCAGGATATTTTATTAGGCCTATTTTTTGTTACCGTGGGCATGATGATTTCCCTAACCTTGTTGCAAGAGCATTTCTGGCTAATTATCACCATTACCCTGGGCATTATTTTGTTAAAAGGTTTGGTTTTGTATGGGGTGGCCAGATTGTTTCAAAAGCAAGGGGGCGTAGCCTTGCGACTGGCGTTGTCGTTGTCCCAAGTGGGTGAGTTTGGTTTGGTATTGTTAACACTGGCATTTACTTATAAATTATTACCTATTGAAATGGGCAATATCTTATTAACCTCGGCGGTATTGAGCATGTCTGTTGCACCATTTTTGGTTAAGTTTAATGGCGTGATTGCGAAAAAATGGCATAAGGACACTTACTTGAATAATCATCTTGAGATTGAACAGGCCATTACCGAAGATAATGCACATCTTGATCAGCATGTTATTTTGTGTGGCTTTGGCCGTGTTGGACAAACCGTTAGTCGTTTTTTATCGAAGGCTAATAAATCGTTTATTGCACTTGATATGGATATTAAGCGCGTTCAAGAAGCGCATGATGCGGGTGAGAATGTCTATTACGGTGATGCAGCCAAAGAGACGATTTTAAAGGCAGCTTGTTTAGATAAAGCGCGCATTGTCATTGTGACCTTTAGTGATTTTCATGCTTCGATTAAAATCTTAAAAACCATTCGTCAAATGAATCAGCAGGTGCCAATTCTAGTGCGAACACCAGATGACGCACATGTTAATGAATTGCTTGAGGCAGGTGCGAGTGAAGTGATTCCTGATACGTTTGAATCAAGCATTATGTTAGCCTCTCACTTAATGCTGATGATTGGCGATCCGCCTAGAAAAATTCTTAAAGAGGTGCGGGAAATTCGTAAAAATCGTTATCGCTTGTTGGAAAATTTCTATCCAGGTGAAGACGATAATCCAATGGAAGGGCACCAAGTAATGACGGGTGTTTTCCATACGGTGATCTTAACTCAAGATACGTTTGCCACACATAAAACCATTGGTTCACTTGGGCTAGAGCAGTTTGATATTCAGGTTGAGGCGATTAAGCGTGGCAGTATTCGCGGTAACAACCCATCAAATGAGACTCGATTAAGGGTTGATGATCATTTGGTGCTGAGTGGTGCGCCAGAAAATATTGAACGTGTTGAGCTATATTTAACAACGGGCAAGTCTTAGCGATACTTTTTCTTTAAAAAACAACCAGTTAAAGCTACCTTGATAGTTCGTTAGTTTTTGCGTATAATTATTTTCTTTTGCATTTAAGGAAATTTAGTATGCCATCACGCAGAGATCTAGCAAACGCGATTCGCGCCCTAAGCATGGACGCAGTTCAAAAGGCAAATTCAGGCCATCCAGGTGCGCCAATGGGTATGGCAGATATTGCACAAGTGCTTTGGAACGACCACATGAAGTACAACCCGACTAGCGCCAAATGGGCTGATCGCGACCGTTTTGTTTTATCAAACGGCCACGGTTCAATGTTGATGTACTCATTATTGCATTTGTCTGGTTTTGACTTAAGCATGGACGATATTAAAGATTTCCGTCAATTGCACGCTAAAACAGCTGGCCACCCTGAGTATGGTTACGCCGAAGGTATTGAAACGACAACTGGCCCATTAGGCCAGGGTATTACTAACGCAGTTGGTATGGCAATTGCTGAGCGCACTATGGCGGCACAGTTTAACAAGCCAGGCCACACGATTGTTGACCACAATACTTACGTATTTATGGGTGATGGTTGTTTAATGGAGGGCTTGTCACATGAGTCATGTGCAATGGCCGGTACATTAGGCTTAGGTAAATTAATCGCATTTTGGGACGACAACGATATTTCTATCGATGGCCACATTGGCGATTGGATGGAGAAAGGCGTTCCAGGACGTTTCAAATCTTACGATTGGCACGTTGTTGCAGTTGATGGCCATGATGCAGTTGCAATTAGTAAGGCAATTACTGAAGCTAAAGCAGTTACAGACAAGCCAAGTTTAATTTGTTGTAAAACAGTTATTGGCTTTGGTTCACCAAACTTATCCGGTTCACATGATTGTCATGGCGCACCATTAGGCGATGAAGAAATCGCAGCAACGCGTAAAGAATTAGGCTGGACTTCAGCGCCATTTGAAATTCCTGCGGACATCTACGAAGGCTGGGATCATAAGACACAAGGTGCAGCAGATGAAGGCGCTTGGAACGATGCATTTGCAGCGTACAAGGCTGAATTCCCTGAAGAAGCTTCAGAATTTGAGCGTCGTATGGCCGGCACATTGCCAGCTAACTTCGAAGTTGAAATGGATAAGTTTATTGCTAAGACTCAAGAAGAGATGCCAAACATTGCTTCTCGTCAAGCATCACAAAAAGCCATTGAAGCAATGGGCCCGTTACTACCAGAAATGTTTGGTGGTTCAGCTGACTTAACCGGTTCTAACCTAACTAACTGGTCAGGTACTGTTAAAGTTAATGCTGATAATGCTAATGGTAACTACATCTCATGGGGTGTTCGTGAATTCGGTATGGCGCACATGATGAACGGTATGGTTCTACATGGTGGTTTTAAAGTTTACGGCGCAACGTTCTTCATGTTTATGGAATTCATGCGTAACGCATTACGTATGTCAGCCCTAATGAAGATTGGTACAATTTATGTTTACACACATGACTCTATTGGTCTGGGTGAAGATGGTCCTACGCATCAGCCGGTTGAGCAATTAGCAACCATGCGCATGATTCCAAACTTCCAAACTTGGAGAGGTTGTGATGCAATCGAATCTGCAGTATCTTGGAAGATGGCTATGTTGCGTGGTGAAGCGCCAACTGCATTAGTATTCTCGCGTCAAGCATTAACACCACAGCCGAGAACAGCTGAGCAAATGGCCAACATTGAGAAAGGTGGTTACGTACTTAAAGATTGTGACGGTGATGCTGACATTATCTTTATTTCTACCGGTTCTGAAGTTGGTTTAGCAGTAGAAGCTGCAGAAGCGATGGATGCAAACGTACGTGTGGTTTCTATGCCATGTACAGATGCGTTTGACGAGCAAGATCAAGCATATAAAGATTCTGTATTAACACCAGGCACTAAGCGTGTTGCAATTGAAGCGGGTGTTGGTGATGCATGGTACAAGTACGTTGGTTTAGATGGTGGCTTAGTATGCATGACAACATTCGGTGAGTCTGCACCAGCGGGTGAATTATTTAAAGAATTTGGCTTTACGGTTGACAACGTTGTTGCAACTGCAAAAAAAGTATTAGGCTAAATAAAAATTAACCTGCCAAATTGGTCATAATTTGGCGGGATTTAAAGATATTTATTCCATAAAGGAATAAAAATAATAAAAGTAAAGGAGTAAAAAATGACAATTAAAGTAGGTATTAATGGTTTTGGTCGTATTGGTCGCATGGCATTTCGTGCAATTAAAAAGGACTTCCCTGAATTAGAAGTGGTTGGTATTAACGACTTATTAGAAAATGATTACTTGGCATACATGCTTAAGTACGATACAGCACAAGGCCGTTTTGACGGTGAAGTAGCAGTTGAAGGTGACAACTTTATCATTGATGGTAAGAAAGTTCGTTTGTCAGCTGAGCGTAACCCTGCTGACCTTAAGTGGGACGAAATTGGCGCTGAAATCGTAATCGACTGTACAGGTTTCTTCTTAACTGAAGAGTCTTGTCAAGCGCACATCGATGCAGGTGCTAAGAAAGTTGTTCAATCAGCACCTTCTAAAGACGGTACACCAATGTTTGTATACGGTGTAAACCACGATGAGTACGCAGGTCAAGCAATCGTTTCTGCTGCATCATGTACAACTAACTGTCTAGCGCCAATTGCTAAAGTAATTAATGATAAGTGGGGCTTGAAACGTGGTTTAATGACGACGGTTCACGCATCTACTGCAACACAGAAAACAGTTGACGGTCCTTCAATGAAAGACTGGAGAGGTGGACGTGCGGTATTTGAAAACATCATCCCTTCATCAACAGGTGCTGCTAAGGCAGTAGGCGTTGTATTACCAGAGCTTAACGGTAAATTAACAGGTATGGCTTTCCGTATTCCTTCAGTTGACGTTTCAGTGGTTGACTTAACTTGTGAGCTTGATAAGCCAGCAACATACGAAGAAATTTGTGCAGCAATGAAAGAAGCTTCAGAAGGTTCAATGGCAGGTACATTGGGTTACACTGATGAGTCAGTTGTGTCTTCAGACTTCCGTGGTATTAGCCAATCATCAATCTTTGATGCTGGCGCAGGTATTGCACTTGACGATACGTTTGTTAAGGTTGTATCTTGGTACGACAACGAGTATGGTTACACTTGTAACATGCTTCGTTTAGTTAAGCACATCGCTTAATATAAGAACTACGGCTCGCTTGCGAGCCGTGTTTGATTATGCCAGACTTATATATCAAGGACTCTCAGCTAAGCGTTGATGAGGTCATTGAAAAATTAAAAGAAGCGGTTCCAAACAATAAGTTTGGAATTTTGCATTCTTACGATATTAAACAAACACTTGCTGGAAAAGGTCAAGAATTGACCGAAGCTTGTCATGTGTTTGAAATTTGCAACCCAGTGGTTGCAAAAAATATCTTAGAAAAAGACATGAATTTAGCAACTGTGTTGCCATGTCGTGTTTCGGTATATACTCAAGGAGGTGCCACCAAAGTTGGTATGGCGCTTCCTTCTAAACATATTGCTCAACTATCGAACGCTGATGACCTTTCAGCGATAATAGATCCAGTAGAGCAAGCACTGATTAGCATTGTTGATCAGTCAATTACGTAATTAAGTAGGAGAAAAAATGTCAGTTATCAATTTAACAGATTTAGATTTAGCATCAAAAAGAGTTTTAATTCGTCAAGATTTAAACGTACCGATTAAAGACGGCGTGGTGACGAGTGATAAGCGTATTCAAGCATCAGTACCAACGATTAAATTAGCGATGGCTCAAGGTGCGAAGGTTATGTTGATGTCGCATCGTGGTCGTCCAACAGAGGGTGAGTACAGTGACGAATTCACATTACAGCCAGTTGCTGATCGTCTAACTGAAATTTTAGGCGTTACGGTGCGCTTAGAAAAAGATTGGTTGAATGGTGTTGAGATGGCTGACGGTGAAGTGGTTTTATGTGAGAACGTTCGTTTTAATAACGGTGAAATGGCTAACGACGATGCATTGTCTAAGCAGATGGCTGCGATGTGTGACATCTTTGCGATGGATGCTTTCGGTACTGCGCATCGTGCACAAGCGTCAACACATGGTGTAGCTAAATATGCACCGGTTGCGTGTTCTGGCCCATTGTTATCAGGCGAGCTTGAAGCATTAGGCAAAGCGTTAGACAATCCTAAGCGCCCAATGGTGGCAATTGTTGGTGGTTCTAAAGTATCAACTAAGCTAACGGTATTAGAGTCTTTGTCTAAGATTGTTGATCAATTAGTTGTGGGTGGCGGTATTGCGAATACGTTCATTGCAGCACAAGGCCATAATGTTGGTAAGTCACTATGTGAAGATGATTTAATCCCAACAGCGCAAAAACTAATGAAGGACTGTGAAATTCCAGTGCCAACAGATGTAGTTTGTGGCAAGGAATTTTCTGAAACTGCTGAGGCAACGACTAAAGCATCGAGTGATGTATCTGATGACGACATGATTTTTGATGTAGGTCCTGATTCTGCAGCACAATTGGCTGAGATTATGAAAAATGCAGGTACGATTGTTTGGAACGGTCCAGTTGGCGTATTTGAATTTGACCAATTTGCAGGTGGTACAAAAACATTAGCGATGGCAATTGCTGATTCTGATGCATTTTCAATTGCAGGTGGTGGTGATACGCTAGCAGCGGTTGATAAGTATGACATTGAAGATAAGGTAAGCTACATTTCAACAGGTGGTGGTGCATTCTTAGAATTTTTAGAAGGTAAAAAATTACCTGCAGTAGCAATCTTAGAAGAAAGAGCAGCGGAGTAATACTTGACTAGAAGAACTAAAATCTTAGCTACCTTGGGCCCTAGCACAGATAGACCTGGGGTTTTAGAGAGTATTCTTGAAGCGGGCGTTAATGTTGTTCGTATTAACTTTTCTCATGGCTCTGAAGAAGAGCATTTAGGCCGAGTTAAAGCGGTTCGAGAGTGGGCTCAAGCCAATAGCACTTATGTTGGTGTGTTGATGGATCTTCAAGGTCCTAAAATTCGCATTGCCTCTTTTAAAGACGGCATGAAAATTGAGCTAAATAACGGGGATCATTTTGCGCTAGATGCAGATAAAGATAACTTATTGGGCGATCAAGAATCAGTTGGTATTGCCTATAAAACACTACCTCAAGAAGTAAAGCCAGGCAACATCTTAATTCTTGATGATGGCAAAATTGTACTTGAAGTAAGCAATGTTGAAGGCAATAAGATTAATACCATTGTTCAGCAGGGTGGCATCCTTTCTGATAAAAAAGGCATTAACTTGCGTGGCGGTGGTTTGTCAGCCAATGCATTAACTGAAAAAGATAAAAAAGATATCTTTACTGCTGCTAAAGCCAAAGCCGATTATGTGGCATTATCGTTCCCAATTAATGGTGACGATGTACGCGAAACAAAAACTTTATTGACAGCAGCTGGCAGTCATGCAGGTGTTATTTCTAAAATTGAACGTGCTGAGTCGCTTGAAGAGGCAACCATCTTAGACATCATTAATGAATCAGCCGGTATTATGGTGGCTCGTGGTGATTTGGGTGTGGAAATTGGCGATGCGCAACTGCCTGCCCAGCAAAAACGCTTGATTAAGCTGGCTCGCTCGAACGACCGAATTGTGGTTACCGCAACACAAATGCTAGAATCAATGATTGAAAACCCGATTCCAACCCGTGCTGAAGTATTTGACGTGGCTAATGCAGTGCTTGATGGTACTGACGCAGTCATGCTTTCAGCAGAAACAGCAGCGGGTTCTTACCCAAGTAATGCGGTGGCAACGATGGCTGAAGTGTGCATTGAGGCTGAGAAAAATCCAATTGCTAAAGTGTCACATCACCGTCTAAACGAAACATTTAATAATGTTGATGAGACCATTGCCATGAGTGCAATGTATGCAGCAAATCATTTGGGTGCGGGTGTTGTGGCAGCATTAACACAAACGGGTAAAACGGCGATGTGGATGTCTCGTATCAGCTCTAATGTGTCTATCTATGCGATGTCAGATAGCGTACAAACATTGCGCAAAGTTACACTATATCGTGGTGTGTATCCTTGTGGTATTGAAAAAGAATCAAACACTGAATGGTCAGATGTTAATCAACGAGTGGTTGATACACTGACAAAAAAGAGTGTTGTTAAAGACGGCGATTTGGTAGTATTGACCAAAGGTATGTATAAAGATAAATCTGGTGGCACCAACATGATGAAAATTCTTCGTGTCGGCGACAACAATTATTAAAAATTAAATAAAGAAAGGAGAAAAAATGTTAATTTCATTAAGAGAATTATTAGATCACGCGGCTGAAAACAGCTACGGTATGCCAGCGTTTAACGTGAACAACATGGAGCAAGTTCATGCAATCATGGAAGCGGCTGACAGAACTAATTCACCAGTTATCATGCAGGGTTCTGCAGGTGCTCGTAGCTACGCAGGCGAGCCGTTCTTACGTCACCTAATTATTGCTGCGACTGAAATGTACCCACACATTCCGGTAGTTATGCATCAGGATCATGGTTCTGAGCCAGCGGTATGTTTACGTTCAATCCAATCAGGCTTTTCATCAGTAATGATGGACGGCTCTTTAGAAGCAGATTGTAAAACACCTGCTTCATTTGAGTACAATGTAGATGTTACAAAGAATGTTGTTGCTATGGCACACGCAGGTGGTGTTTCAGTTGAGGGTGAGTTAGGTTGTTTAGGTTCACTAGAAACGGGCGAAATGGGTGAAGAGGACGGCCATGGTGCTGAAGGTAAATTAGACCTTGATATGCTATTAACAGGTGTTGAAGAAGCGGCTGATTTCGTTAAAGCGACTAACGTTGATGCTTTGGCAATTGCTATTGGTACATCACACGGTGCTTACAAATTTACTCAAGAGCCTACTGGTGAAATTCTACGTATTGACCGTATCAAGGAAATCCATGAGCGTATTCCAGATACACACTTAGTAATGCACGGTTCATCATCAGTGCCACAAGATTGGTTACAAATTATCAATAACTTTGGTGGTGATATGGGCCAAACTTACGGTGTGCCAGTTTCTGAAATTCAAGAAGGTATTAAGAACGGTGTGCGTAAAGTTAACATCGATACTGACTTGCGTATGGCTTCTACCGGTTCAATCCGTAAGCATTTAGCTGAAAACACATCAAACTTTGATCCGCGTAAATTCTACAAAGAGGCAACTAACGCAATGAGCGACATTGTTGCAGCGCGTTTTGAAGCATTTGGTGCAGCAGGACAAGCAGACAAAATTACTGTTACTTCTTTGGACGAAATGAGTCAGAAATATGCAGCCGGCGAATTGGACGCTAACGTAAAGTAAGCGCCTAAGGTTAAGTATTAAAAAGGCTCGTTAATACGAGCCTTTTTTATTGCAAAGGAAGTTATGAGTTTAGATATACATTATTCAGTGATTGTTATTGGTGGTGGCCATGCTGGTACAGAGGCGGCGCTCGCCTCTGCACGCATGGGTGTCAAAACTCTGCTAGTGTCTCATAATATTGAAACGCTTGGGCAAATGAGCTGTAACCCGGCAATTGGCGGCATTGGCAAGGGGCATTTGGTTAAAGAAATTGATGCGATGGGCGGTGCAATGGCTAAAGCGATTGACCAAGCGGGTATTCAATTTAGAACATTAAACGCTTCTAAAGGGCCTGCAGTTAGAGCAACCCGTGCTCAAGCAGACCGAGTTTTGTATAAGGCAGCCATACGCCACGCTTTGGAAAACCAAGATAATTTATCTCTGTTTCAACAAGCAGTCGATGATTTGATCATTGAAAATGATGTAGTTACTGGGGTTGTCACTCAAATGGGGCTTGCCTTTAAAGCTGATAAAGTCATCTTAACTTCGGGTACTTTTTTGGGCGGTATTATTCATATTGGCCAGAAAAATTTCCAAGGTGGTCGTGCGGGTGATGCGCCTTCTAATCCATTATCAAGAAAATTACGTGAATATGACTTGGGCGTTGGCCGTTTGAAAACAGGCACCCCGCCAAGGCTCGATGGTCGAACGCTGGATTACTCACTCATGCAAAAGCAACCGGGTGATACGCCCTTGCCAAGTTTTTCATTTATGGGCAAGGCTAGCGATCATCCTCAGCAAATAGCTTGTTTTATCACCCACACCAATGACCAAACTCACGACTATATTCGCGCTGGCCTAAAAGACTCGCCAATGTATACTGGCAATATTGAAGGTATTGGTCCACGATATTGCCCCTCTATTGAAGACAAAGTAGTGCGTTTTGAGGAGCGTAACTCGCATCAGATTTTTGTGGAGCCAGAAGGTTTAACCACTAATGAGGTATACCCTAACGGCGTCTCAACTTCTTTGCCGTATGAGGTTCAAGTTGATTTTATTCATTCCATTAAGGGATTTGAAAATGCACAAATTGTGCGTCCAGGCTACGCCATTGAGTATGATTTTTTTGATCCTCGAGGCCTAAAGCAAACCTTAGAAGTCAAGCGCATTAATGGTTTGTATTTTGCGGGGCAAATTAACGGCACTACCGGTTATGAAGAGGCGGCTGCACAAGGCATGTTGGCAGGTATTAATGCAGCATGCGCCGTTCAAGAAAAAGAGCCGTGGCTGCCTAAGCGTGATGAGAGTTATATCGGCGTCATGGTTGATGATTTAATTACCAAAGGTACGAATGAGCCTTATCGTATGTTTACCTCTAGAGCCGAATATCGATTATTGCTACGTGAAGATAACGCCGATGAGCGCTTAACACCTACTGCCCAAAAGCTCGGGTTGATTGACGAGTATAGATGGTGTGCATTTCAACAAAAATATGCATCAGTGGCTAGTGAAAAAGAGCGATTGAAAAATACTTGGATTCAAGCCAGCGACACCCAAGCAGGTGAGGTACTTGGCCAGGCGTTGAGTCATGAGTATTCATTGCTAGAGTTGCTTAAACGGCCAAAAGTTAATTATCAGTTATTAACCAAAATTGAGTCTGGTGCACCTTATTTGAGCGATCACACATTGATTAGCGTGGTGGAAAATCAAATTAAATACGCAGGCTATATTAAGCGCCAACTGGATGAGATTGAAAAATATCGTAAAAATGAAGACACAGCATTGCCGGCTAATATGGATTATCAAGCCATTAAGGCTTTGTCTGCTGAAGTTCGACAAAAGCTTACAGATCATCAGCCAGAAACGATTGGCCAAGCTAGCCGCATTCAAGGTGTAACGCCTGCGTCGATTTCTATTTTATTGGTTTATCTTAAAACCTATAAAAATCATGAATGATCAAACGCTGCTGATCACGGGCGCCAAACAAATGGGTGTTGATTTGAATGACGCGCAAGTATCCGCCTTGTTGGCATACTTAGCACTCATTATTAAATGGAATAAAACCTATAATCTAAGTGCGATTCGCAATATGGAAGACGGCATAAAAAAGCACTTATTGGACAGTTTGTCTGTGGTGGCCTACATTAAATCAGGTCCATTATTGGATGTGGGCGCTGGCGCAGGGTTGCCAGGCATTGTGATTAGTATTATGAAGCCTGAGCTATACGTCACTGTGCTCGATACAGTGGGTAAAAAATGTCGTTTTATGCAATTTGCCAAAACTCAGTTGCAGTTAAAGAATTTAACGGTGGTTAATGAACGTGTTGAAAATTATCAGCCAGATGCATGCTTTGGCCAGATTACTTCAAGAGCTTTTGCTGAAGTTGATAAAACCTTAAAGCTTACGCAGCATTTATTGTGTGATAATGGACAATATTTATTAATGAAAGGCGATCATTTTGCCGATGAAGCGTTGGCAAATTATCAAGTAACAGCGCACCAAGTGAGTGTGCCGTATGTTTCTGATAAACGTTATTTCTTAGAAATCCAACCCAATTAATGATGAAAAAAATAGTCTATTTTATACTTGCCTTGATCATAGTCTTAGCTGGCGCGACTTATGTCTTTTTTGATCGCATTGCTAAAACAGCCATCGAATCTTATGCACAACAATCCTTAAGTGCACCGGTCAGCATCAAGGAAGTGCGCAGTGATTGGTCTGCAGGAAAAATTAATATTGATTTTGTTGAGGTTGGTAATCCAGCTGGTTTTGCTAACGATAATGCTTTTGTCTTAAATCATTTAAGTGCTGAGTTGGCCGAGCAGCAGGGCGAGCTAATCATTCTAGAACGTTTAGAGTTTGATGGGCTGCTATTTACCTTAGAGCAGCAAGACAGTCGGGTTAATCTAGTTGAGTTGTTAAAACAACTCGACCAACAGTCGCCAGCAAGTCAGGGTTCAACGAGTAGTAGTTCGATTAGCGTACCGAGCCAACAACAATCTAACTATCGTATCAAAATTAATAAATTAAGCTTTATCAACACCCAGCTTTTTATTGATACACAGTGGTTTAAAGACACAGTGGTGGTGCCCAATATAATTATTCAGAATTTTGGTCGAAGCCAAGGTATGCCAGTAGCACAAGTGGGTGCAGAGCTAATGAAAATAGCGCTAATGCGTATTCAATCTGAAGTTGAAAAAAATGGCTTGCGATTAAGTGAGCAAGAAATTAAACAAAGTATTCAGCGCCAGTTGCGCCAAAAGCTAGAAGACTCTGTGAAAGACCTTGATGCCGGTAAATTATTAGAAAAACTAGGGTTTTAGAATGCATATTGTTGATTCCCATTGCCATATTGATCGTGTCGATTTTGACCAGTTTGGCGGCAGTGTTGAGAGTATGTTGGCGCACGCTAATGAATTATCGGTCAAACAATTTTTGTGCGTTTGTATTGATCTTGAAAATTTTGACGCTGTGTTCTCATTGGCTAAAAAATATCCACAAATTTATGCATCTGTTGGTGTTCATCCTACTGAGCAAGCAGGTAAAGATCCAAGCGTTGATGAGCTGCTAGCTTTGGCTGATAATGATCGTGTTATTGCCATTGGCGAGACAGGGTTAGATTATTTCCATGTTGAGCAAACGTCAGCTGATTGGCAGCGGGCGCGATTTAGGCGCCATATTGCCGCATCTAATCAATCGGGCAAACCAATGATTATTCATACGCGTGATGCTAGGGCTGACACCATTCAAATTATGACTGAGGAAAAAGCCAATGCCGGGGTGATGCATTGTTTTTCAGAAGATTGGGAGACTGCTAAGGCGGCGCTTGATCTGGGTTTTTACATTTCATTTTCTGGTATTGTGACCTTTAAAAGTGCCGATAGCTTGCGCGAAGTGGCTAAAAAAGTGCCGCTTGACCGACTCTTAGTTGAAACGGATTCCCCGTATTTAACCCCTGTGCCAAATCGTGGCAAACCTAATTCTCCTGCTTATACTTATTATGTGGCAGAAAAATTGGCAGAAATCAGAGGCGTTAGTGTGGCTGAAATTGCGCAAGCAACCACGAATAACTTTAATCAACTATTCTTTAACCACTAATGGCAGTCACTTTTCAAACAGTTGATGAATTTTCTCAGGGTCAGCGCCTGGATAATTTTCTGGTTAAAATTCTTAAAGGTGTGCCAAAATCACATATTTATCGAGTGATTCGTAAAGGTGAAGTGCGTGTTAATAAAGGTAGAAAGAAAGCGGACTACAAACTAAAGGTTGACGATGTAGTGCGCATTCCGCCCATTAAGGTTAGTGATAAAAAGCCAGCTCATGTTTCTGACAGTCTGAAGAAAATCTTATTGGATGCTATTATCTATGAAGACAAAGGTTTGTTGATTATCAACAAACCGAGTGGCGTTGCAGTGCATAGCGGTAGTGGTGTTGATACTGGTGTGATTGAAGCATTGAGATCAGTTTATCAAGAGCCCATTGAGTTGGTGCACCGCTTGGATCGCGCCACTTCGGGTGTGTTGTTGATTGCTAAAAAGCGTAGCGTACTTAAAAACCTGCATGAACAACTCAATCAGCACCAGATGGAAAAACGCTACACAGCGCTGGTTAAGGGCGTTTGGTCAAAAAAACGCCATACTATTGATGCGCCGCTATATCAAAATTCAAGATACGTGGTGGTGGATAGCAAAGGCAAGCATTCGGTGAGTCATTTTCAGCCGCTGAAGAATTTCAGCCAGGATGATTTTTCTGCTTCGTTAGTGGAAGTAACCATTGAAACTGGGCGCACTCACCAAATTCGTGCCCATGCAAAACATGCCGAGCATGCCATTGCCGGTGATGATAAATATGGGGATAAAGAATTTGATCGTCAAGTTAAATTTCGAGGGTTAAAACGATTATTTTTACACGCTCACCAACTAACTTTTACCAATCCATTAACCGGAAACATTCAAAAAGTTCAAGCGCCTTTGTCGCCCGAGCTTGAGCAGTTTTTAGCTAAATTATGAATGTTTATTTTCGATTAATGCGCTTGGATAAGCCAGTCGGTATTTACTTATTGCTGTGGCCGACCCTGTGGGCTTTGTTTTTGGCAGCTGATGGATGGCCTGAGTCAAGGTTGCTATTTATTTTTATCATAGGTGTTGTGCTAATGCGTTCTGCAGGTTGTGTAATTAACGATTACGCAGATCGTGATATCGATAAGTTTGTTGCACGTACTCAGCATCGTCCCATTACCTCAGGCGAGATTTCAGCGAATAGCGCGCTGATATTTTTTATCTGTTTAATTAGTGCGGCCTTTTTGTTAGTCTTATTGACCAACAGCCTGACCATCCAATTAGCGCTTATTGCTGGATTGTTAGCAACGCTCTACCCGTTTACCAAGCGCTGGACACACTTGCCTCAGTTTGTTCTTGGTGCAGCTTTTGCCATGAGTGTGCCAATGGCGTTTGCTGCAACTAACGGTTTTGTGTCCGATGGCGCTTGGTGGGTTTTTACTGCAACGTTAATTTGGACAGTTATTTATGACACGATGTATGCCATGGCTGATCGCGAAGAAGATCTAAAAATTGGGGTTAAATCAACCGCAGTATTATTTGCGCAGTACGATCGATTGATTCTTGGAATTTTACAAATTAGTCTTATATTTGTCTTTTATAAAATTTCAGAAATTTTCAAAATGGCTATTTTTTTCGACATTTCCATACTTTTGTCTACTATTTTGATGATATATCATCAATATTTAATTAAAAATCGTGAAAAAACAGCTTGTTTTCAAGCTTTTTTGCATAATAATTATATTGGTTTGGTGATTTTTGTCGGAATCGCGCTATCCGTTACCCTATAAGCATTATCAGGTATTAAAATTTCTCATTTTTTCAATATTTAGTTATAAAAATACAACTTTTTTAGCATTTTTTCAAAAAAAGCTTGACATCAATCAAAAAACACTCTAAATTGATAACAATTCAACACTGAAGTTGGGTTGCTAATATAACTAAAGAGGGGAAAATATGTTTGATACTATTATCGGTACAATCAAAAAACTAACGGAAGCTGGTATGGCTTTAATTGCTTTAGCCATTGTGGTTCAAGTAATCTTCGGTACTGGCGCTGCAGGCGTACCATTTATTGGTGGCGATGTGATCGGCACTATTACAGGTATTGTTGCTAGCTTAGGTTCGCATGGTTTAGTAGGTTTAGCGGCAGTTGCTGTGATCTACGCTTTGTTTACGCGTAACTAGTAACACATAAAAACCAAAAAAAACCCGCCGAAAGGCGGGTTTTTTAGTTTTAAGGATAAATTAAATACCTCTTAACAATTCATTAATACCCACTTTAGAGCGAGTTCTTGCATCTACTTGCTTAACAATGACTGCGCAGTATAGTGAATAAGTGCCATCTTTAGATGGCAAATTACCTGATACAACAACTGAACCTGCTGGAATACGACCATAAGTAATTTCACCCGTTTCACGGTTAAAGATTTTGGTTGATTGGCCAATGTAAACACCCATTGAAATAACCGCACCTTCTTCAACAATCACGCCTTCGACCACTTCTGAGCGCGCACCGATAAAGCAGTTGTCTTCAATAATAGTAGGTGCCGCTTGCAACGGCTCTAAAACGCCACCAATGCCAACGCCACCTGATAAGTGTACGTTTTTACCAATTTGTGCACATGAGCCAACCGTTGCCCAAGTATCAACCATGCTGCCCGAATCAACATAGGCGCCAATGTTAACGTAAGAAGGCATTAATACCGTGTCTTTAGCAATGTATGAACCACGACGTGCACTGGCTGGTGGCACAACACGAACACCCGTTGCTTGAAGTTCATCAGCTGACATGTCAGCAAATTTTGAAGGCACTTTATCGTAATATTGAGTAAAGCCACCTTGCATTGGTACGTTGTCTTCAATTCTAAAAGAAAGTAATACGGCTTTTTTTAACCACTCGTTAACTGTCCAGTCACCAATACCGTTTTGATCGGCAACACGCGCTTCACCAGAATCAAGCATGCGAATAGCTTCATTGACGGCTTGCTTTACTTCAGGGGTTACGGTTTGTGGGTTGATGTTTGCTCTGTCTTCAAAAGCAGCTTCAATGATATCTCTCATGATTAATTTAAATTAGAAAAAACAGACATTATATCAGATGCCCATTTTGATTATCTAATCGGCTTGGTTTAATCGACGACCTCGATCGGCAGTATTGATTTATTTCATGACGATCAATACTATTCACGCTAAAATGGCAACTGTATCTTTATTTTTATTGATTTCAATCAATAAAAAAATCAATAAAAATGTTATGATACTCATGATTCTATAGAACGGCATTAACACAATGAGTGATAAAAAAATTCAGGTTGAAAATTTGTATGAAGAAGGTGATCAATGGGTTCAAAACCTAGGTGACGAGACCATTCATGCAAAACGCATGGGCGGTAAATTCCGTAATTTTAAATGGATAGCCATCATTCTTTGGACGCCATTTTTTATTGGGCCGTATCTTACTTGGAATGACAAACAAGCCATACTGTTCGATATGGAAAACAGACAGTATCATTTATTTGATATTACCATTTTCCCACAAGATATTTGGATGTTAACCATGGTGCTGTTGTTTTTGGCTATTTTGCTGGCAGCAATGACAACCGTACTTGGACGGGTATTTTGTGGTTATTTCTGCTTTCAAACGATTTGGACGGATATCTTCACTTGGGTGGAAAATAAAATCGAAGGGGCGCCAGCCAAACGTCGCAAGCTAGATAAAGCGCCAATGAGCTTTAATAAATTGAAGTTGAAGCTGGCTAAACATCTTATTTGGATTGCTATTGCTTTATTTTCTGGTGTTACCTGGATGTTGTATTTCGGTGTCACTTGGGCGGATTATTTTAACGCCGAGATTACCGCAACTACTTTAGCGATTACCGTGATTATCGCCTTGGGTGCTTATGTTTTTGCTGGATTCATGCGTGAACAATCGTGTATGTGGGTATGTCCATATGCACGTATTCAAGGCGCAATGGTCGATGAACAAAGCATTATGCCAACGTATGATTATTATCGTGGAGAGCAGCGAGGCAAACTAAAACGTGGTGAGTTTGTTGAGGGTAATGGTGATTGTATTGATTGTAATCAGTGTGTTGCGGTATGCCCAACTGGTGTTGATATTCGTAAAGGTCAGGAATATGGCTGTATCACCTGTGGATTGTGTATTGATGCGTGTGATGCGGTGATGGAAAAAGTAGGCAAGCCAAAAGGCTTGATTAAATATACTTCGTTAGCCGAGTTGGAGTTTAAACAAACGCCAAAGCCTTTATACAAGCGCCCAAGAGTAATTGTCTACAGTACTATTTTATTAGCAGCGATTGCTGTGTTGGTGTACGGTATGAGTACACTGGCCTCTATGGATCTTAAAGTGCTGCATGACAGATCGCCATTATTTGTTAAATTGTCTGACGGCTCATACCGTAATAAATATGAGCTAAAAGTGATGAATAAAACCGATAAAGATATGCAGGTAGCTATTAGCTTTGACAGTAGTATTAAGGCTTTAAAATCTAATAATCCATTGGGTACAGTTACCATTCCAACGGGCAATGTAAAATCTATCTTTGTCTATTTATCTGCCTATGAAGCAAATGTTGGTGAGGATAATGAGGTTACTTTTGTCGTAAAAGGCGAGCAATCTACGTTAGAATATGACACCACATTCTTTACTCCGAAGAGCATGCGATGAGCGTACAAAAATCCCCTGTTATGATGCTAATGCTAGTATTGTTTTTAGCCTTAGTTATTGCCACTGTATGGCGCATTAATACCGCCCTAGAAACACACCCGGGTACAATTGTTGCAGACGCCTATGAAACCGGTGAGCGCTATGGGCAAACGTTGGAAAATCGTCAAAACCTACAGCAGCAAGGCTGGAAGCTTGATTTGAGTTTGCCTGAAGTGGTGACTCACGGTATTAAGCAAACCTATGTAGCGATTAGCACCAAGCAAGATAAGCGCCTAAATAAGGCGGATGCAACCGCGTATTTTTATCGTCCGCTAGAAATGAAACATGATTTTTCAGTGCCAATGGTTAAAACACCAGATGGCGCCTATCAAGTGGATGTCACCTTGCCATTGAAAGGTCGTTGGGATTTATTGGTAGAAGTGGCCAAAGGTAGTTTCTTACAACAGAGTTCTGCTCGAATGTTTGCTCAGTAACTTGCTGTAATTAGTCCAAGAGGTTTTTTACTTCAGGGTGAAAGTTTTAATCTTCATGACAATGGTTGTGATGATGTTCATAAGTGGCCATTAAGTCATCCATTTGATCGACAAATAAATCTACGAGGCAATTCCTCACGTTTGTATTAATACTATCGGTACGGTTGTTAGGGGGTATTTTCTGTAATCAGTTCGGGAGGTTTTGCCTCAGGGTAAAGGTTTTAATCTTCATGACAATGGTTGTGATGATGTTCATAAGTGGCCATTAAGTCATCCATTTGATCGGCAAACAGATCATTAAATTGAGAATCCTTTAAAATAGACTCCGGTTGCCCCATGCAACAAATATGGTGATATAAGCACAACACCTGAGTTGATTCCTTCATTACCCGATGTAGATCGTGCGAGACCATTAATACCGCACACCCTTGTGTTTGATGAATGTCTTGTATCAGTTTATATAAATGCATTTGTCCATTAACGTCAAGATTTTGGGCAGGCTCGTCAAGAATCAAAACGTTTGGCTTGCCCAATAAAGCACGAGCTAATAATACGCGCTGCATTTCACCACCAGATAGGTTTTTTAGTTCGTTATTGAGTAAGGTTTCAATGCCAGTTAATTGAGCGGTGTCGTGTAAAAAATCAGCGCTAACGGTTTGATTAAGTTTCAAAAAATCAACCACTGAAATAGGAATAAACTCATTGGGAATAAATTTTTGCGGCGTGTATCCTAGGCGAATGTTGGCAGCTTTAGTGACTTGACCAGAATCAGGCTTGATTAGACCTAATAAGATTTTAATTAGGGTGCTCTTGCCGGCGCCATTAGGCCCAATCAGGGTGATAAATTCGCCCGCTTTAAGTGCAAAGCTAACCTTATCAAGTACAGATTTCCCATGGTGGGTTAGGCTAATTTGGTCAACTTGAATGAGACTCTCGGACATAGGCTAAAAAAATACAAAACTTAAGTTATTTTACAACTTAAGCTCGGGATAAAAATCGGTAAAATCAAGCGCATGTCACATAAGCTCATTTTACTCGACGGTTCGGCGTTTTTATTCCGCTCCTATTTTTCCACCCTGAAGCAAAACCTAAGTAACCAAGAGGGCTTTCCAACAGGCGCCATGTTTGGCGTGGTTAATGCGATTAAGCGCCTGCAAAATCAACATCCTAAGGCTAAATTAATCGCTATCTTTGATGCCAAGGGTAAAAATTTTAGACACGATATCTATCCAGACTATAAGGCCCATAGAAAGCCTGCTGACGATGAGTTGGTTATTCAAATTGAGCCTTTGTATGAGATCATTCAAGCTATGGGCTTTCATTTCATTTGTGTGTCAGGGGTGGAGGCGGATGATGTAATCGCTACACTAAGTCATTGTGCTGACCAGAATAATATTAAAACCATGATTGCTAGTGGCGACAAGGATCTGATGCAGTTGGTGAGTAGTAACATCTCTCAGATGGATATGAAGGGCGAGATTTATGATCGCCAAGCGGTGATTGAAAAAATGGGTGTTGCCCCTGAGAAAATTTTGGATTTATTGGCATTGACTGGTGATAGTGCAGATAACATTCCAGGTGTGCCGAGTGTAGGCCCAAAAACAGCGATTAAATGGCTAGAGATGTATCAAGATATTAATGGCATTAAAGAAAACGCTCATGAAATCAAGGGCAAAGTGGGTGAAAAATTGCGTGATAATTTTGACTTGCTCGATTTATCGCATCGACTGGTTAGTCTTAAGTTTGATGTAGATTTACCATGTAATATTTTGGATAATGAGCCAGGGCAAAATGGCGCCAAACTGGCCAGCTTGTATCGGCAATATGGTTTTTCTATGTGGCACAAGCAATTGGGCGATGTGGACGAGGTGTCGCCAGTCAGTGATAGCACTATTAAAATACATGAAAATCCTGCACCTGAAAGCTTGCCAACACAAGATCTTACACAAGATTACACGCAAACCACCGTATTGGACGAAGCTAGCTTCTCAACAATGTTGGCGCGTCTAGAATCAGCGAATCAGGTAGTGTTTGATTTAGAAACTAATTCGCTTGATTATATGAATGCCAATATTGTGGGCTGGGTGTTTTTAGTTGATAAAGACAGTTTTTATGTGCCGGTTGCCCATGATTATTTGGATGCGCCTAAGCAACTTGATTTTGGCCAAGTAATGTCTGCGCTTAAGCCTATTTTGGAAAATGAAGCCATTGGTAAAATTGGGCAAAATTTAAAATATGACGCCCATGTATTGGCTAACTATCAAATTGAATTAAACGGCATTATAGATGACACTATGGTGAAATCCTATGTGCTTAATTCAGTTGCATCGCGCCACAATATGGACGATTTGGCCGAGCATTATCTTAACCATCAAACCATTAAATTTTCTGAGGTTGCTGGCAAAGGAAAAAAACAAATTACCTTTGATCAGGTATCACTAGCAGTGGCCAGTCCATACGCTTGTGAAGATGTGATTGTGACAGACTTATTAAACAAAACACTGGATGAGCAGATTGCGCAATATCCAAAATTGGTTAAATTGTACCAACGTGTTGAGCTGCCAATGGTGAAAGTGCTGATGCAAATGGAGCGTAATGGTGTTGAGCTTGATGTTGGCTCATTAGGCGTGCAGCAGCTTGATATTAAAACGCAAATGAACAAAATTGAAACGCAGGCCTATGAGATTGCTGGCGAAGCGTTTAATTTAGAATCACCTAAACAAATTCAGCAAATTTTATTCTCTGAAGAAGGGTTAGGGCTAGAGGCGAAAAAGAAAACCCCAAAAGGTGCACCGTCAACCAATGAAGAGGCGTTGAAGTTGTTGGATCATCCGTTGGTTGATTTGATTTTAAGTTACCGTACGCTAACCAAACTTAATTCAACGTATTTAGAGGCACTGCCAAAACAGATCGATCTTAATACTCAGCGCTTGCACACTTCATATCATCAAGCAGTAACAGCCACAGGGCGCCTATCCTCATCTAATCCGAACTTGCAAAATATCCCCATTCGTTCTGAGCAAGGTGCACGTATTCGTGGCGCTTTTATTGCCAGCAAAGGTAATGTGATTATTGCAGCTGACTATTCACAGATTGAGCTTAGAATTATGGCGCACATCTCTCAAGATGTTAATTTATTGCAGGCCTTTAAAGCCGATCAAGATGTTCATAGTGCCACAGCTGCCACCATGTTTGGGGTGGCAGCTGATGAGGTAACCAAAGAGCAAAGACGTCGTGCCAAGGCTATTAATTTTGGCTTAATCTACGGCATGAGTGCCTTTGGCTTGGCCAAGCAAATTGATGTATCACGCACCGAAGCCAAGCAATATATTGACGCTTATTTTGATAATTATCCGGGTGTGGCCAATTACATGGAGGATACCAAAGAGTCTGCCAAAATACAGGGTTATGTGGAAACGGTGATGGGTAGACGTTTATACCTACCTCAAATTAATGCCAAAAATAAAATGCTACAGCAGCATGCACTCAGAACTGCGATCAATGCACCAATGCAGGGCTCTAGTGCTGATATTATCAAGCTGGCTATGTTGGATGTGGCTCAGTGGATTGGTCAAGATAATGCGGACATTAAAATGATCATGCAGGTGCATGATGAATTGGTGTTTGAAGTGAAAGCTGAGAAAGCAGATGAGTTTGCCGATAAAATACGAAGCCTGATGGAAAATACTTATCGGCTGGATATTCCGCTGAAGGTGGATGTGGGTATGGGCGATTCTTGGCAACAGGCACACTAGTTGGGCAATAAATAGAGATTTAAAATGAAGCAAGCATTACAGGCGTTATTAATTCAAGCACTACAAGCACTAATCAACAAGGGCGTGTTAGAAAGTGTGCCGGATAATATTCGCATTGACCACTCTAAAGATAAGTCGCAAGGTGATTTTGCCTCTAACATTGCCATGGTATTATCTAAGCAGGCTAAATGCGCCCCTAGAGAATTGGCGCAAAAAATTGTTGAGCAGTTGGCAGATGCCAGCGAGATTGAAAAAATTGAGATTGCCGGCCCAGGATTTATTAACTTTTTCATGTCACAAGGCTCAAACAACCAAGTGCTTGAAGATATTCTGTCGCAAGGTGTTGAGTTTGGTCTGTCTACAGTTGGTAATGGTCAGCGCATTTTATTAGAGTTTGTTTCTGCCAATCCAACGGGGCCTTTACATGTTGGTCATGGTCGAGGTGCTGCATACGGGGCAACGGTTTCAAACTTGTTGCGCGCAGTTGGCTTTGAGGTTGATAATGAATACTACGTGAATGACGCTGGACGACAAATGGATATCTTGGCCACGTCGGTATATTTGCGTTATTGTGAAGTGGCTGTGTTTCCAGACAATGCTTATAAAGGTGACTATATCCTTGATATTGCCAAGCAAATTACCAACATTGACAAGCATGATATTGCCCAAGGTGTGTGTAAAGATGAAAAAGATGGCGGCGATAAAGAAAAGCACATTGATGAATTAATTGCAAATTGTAAAAGCGTACTAGGATCGGATTATCAAGTTATCTTCAAATTAGCAATCGACAGCATATTAAGCGGCATTAAAGCGGATTTGGCCGATTTTGGCATAGAATACCAGCAGTGGTTTTCAGAGCAATCGTTGGTCGATTCCGGCCTGTCTGAAAAAACCGTCAAGGCATTGCAAGCGTCTGGCCACATTTATGAAAAAGAAGGCGCCTTGTGGTTTAAGACCACTGATTTTGGCGATGATCTAGATCGTGTGGTGGTTAGAGACAATGGTTTGCATACTTATTTTGCCTCTGATATCGCTTATCATCTTGAGAAATTTGAGCGCGGTTATGACAAAATTATCAATATCTGGGGTTCTGACCATCATGGCTATATTGCCCGTGTCAAGGCTTCTATCAGTGCATTAGGACATGATCCTGAAAAATTAGAAATTTTATTGGTGCAGTTTGCCAACCTATATCGAGGCGGTGAAAAAGTTGCCATGTCAACGCGTAGTGGCTCGTTTGTGACACTTGAGGAGTTGCGCCATGAAGTAGGCAATGATGCAGCGCGTTTTTTCTATGTGTTGCGTAAATCTGAACAACACATGGATTTTGACTTAGACTTGGCCAAATCCAAAACCAATGAAAATCCTGTTTTTTATATTCAATACGCACATGCCCGTATTTGTTCAGTATTAAAACAAGCGCAAAGCCAGACAACTATTCAGCCTGATTTAACCCTACTATCGAGTGATACCGAAATCGCACTGGTTAAGGAGCTAAACCGTTATAAGGATGTATTAAAGGCCAGTGCGCTTAATTATGAGCCACATGTATTGGCTTATTATCTACGTGAATTAGCGGGTGAATTTCATAGCTATTACAACAATAGTGAATTTTTAGTCGAAGATGATGCGCTACGTTCAACTCGATTATTATTGATTCAGGCGGTTAAACAAGTGCTGGTTAATGGCCTGAGTGTTTTAGGTGTAAGCGCGCCAGACTCTATGTAGTCTGAGTGTCAAATCTGAATATGGATGATCAAGCGCAAAGATTCCAAGCACTAGACACTTCACGTTCTTTTTTAATTCAAGCGCCAGCTGGTTCGGGCAAAACTGAATTACTCACCCAGCGTTATCTTCAATTACTGGCAGTTAGTGATTCGCCTGAAGGTGTGTTGGCGATGACGTTTACCAAGAAGGCAGTGAGCGAACTTAAGGCTCGAGTGATCGATGCGTTAAAAGCTGCTAAAGGTGAGCGCCCCGAACAGGCGCACAAACAGCAAACCTATGATCTGGCCAATGAGGTATTGGTACGATCTGCAACTCGTGGTTGGCAGTTGCTGGAGATGCCTCAGCGCCTTAAAATTTCCACCATTGATGGGTTGGCTAATTTAATCGCCACGCGTTATCCAAGGCCAGGCACTTGGGTTGACCGAAAAATTATCACCCAAACTTGGCAGCAAGAGGCGATTTACCTGCAAGCCGCAAAACAAACACTGCTTAGTATTGATACGCCAGATTTTGCTCAGCCGATCCAGCAAACTTTGCTGTATCTAGATAATAACGTTAATCGTTTTTATCAGTTGGTGACCACCATGCTTGCTAAACGCGATCAGTGGCTCAATAAGTTATACGTCAAAGATGTTTTTGATGCGCAAAGCCTGAAAACGAGCGCTAATCAAATTATTAATCAGCATCTGGCGCAGCTATTGGCGTTAGCTGAAGGTGGGTTTAATCAGGAATTTTTTGAGGCGTTAAGTAGTAACACTCAAGCTGAAATTGCACAAATTAACGCCTTGCCCAGCGCCAAATCTAGTAATTTGTCCCAGTGGCAAAGTTTGGCAGATATATGTCTGACAGCGGGTGGAACATGGCGCAAAACACTAACCAAAGCGAATGGTTTTCCTGCAGAGCTCAAAGCGCAAAAATTAACGGTTTTAGATGCGTTGTCAGCCTTGTCAGGGCAAACAGAATTAGAGCGATTGTTGGGTGGCGTTAAATACTTGCCAGAGTTAGATTTCGCTGAGGATCAAATTCAGGCGCTGAGTAATATTGCCCAAGTGTTAAAAATAGCGGTTGCACAGCTGAATATTTTATTTGAAGCACAGCAGTCTAGCGACTTTATCCAAGTAGCATTAGATGCAGATCAAGCCTTAAGTGATCATGATGCTACGGACGTTGCATTATTTTTAGATTACAAGATACAACACTTATTGATTGATGAATTTCAAGACACTTCGAGCACCCAGTTTGCACTGATTGAGAAACTCATTGCCAGCTGGCAACCAACGGATGCTAAAACGATTTTTTTGGTGGGTGACCCCATGCAATCCATTTATCTGTTTAGGCAATCTCAAGTTGGCTTGTTTTTACAAGTTAGGGCGTCTGGCATTGCTAATTTAAAGCCTGAATTTTTACAATTAACCACGAACTTTAGATCAGATCAAGTGGTGGTTGAAACCAACAACGCCTATTTTTCTAGTATTTTTCCTAAAATAGAAAACGCTCAAGAGGGGGCAATTTGTTATGCGCATTCAAGCGCTAATTTAGCTGCTACGCAGCAAGGGCGTGTTAAATTTTATCCATTAGCCCATCGGCAATACGCCCAAGAAGCACAACAAGTGCGAGAAATTGTTGAGCAAAATAATGACAGAGAAGTGGCGATATTGGTTAGAAATCGCTCGCATTTATCAGAGATTGCTCCTGCGCTAAAGGCTGCTGGTATTGGATTCGAAGCCTTAAAAACCACCCCCTTAAAACAAGCCTCTTTCACGCGAGATTTAATAGCGCTTAGTCGCGCTATGATGAGCTTGGGCGACAAGCTTGCTTGGTTGGCTATTTTGCGCGCACCGTGGTGTGGTTTGCTATTGGCAGACATTTTAAAAATTTCTGAGGTTGAGCATCAGGTTATTTTTGAAGCATTAGGTGAGCCTGATTTTTTACAAACACTCAGCACAGATGGTGCCAATCGAGCGCAAGCATTGCACGCTTCACTATTAAGTGCGGTAGATAATCAATCAAGATTTAGCACCTTGCAGCGACTTGAATTTGCTATACAGCAGTTGTGTCCACAGCAATCACTAACTGAAAAACAGCGCATGATTAAACGCCAGTTTTTAAGCATTATTTATGAATGCGAGGTATTGGGGGAGCTCAACATTCAAACCATTAATCAGCAACTGGATGAGTTGTATGCGCCAAGTACGCCAAGCGCAGTTAAATTAATGACCATTCATCAAGCCAAAGGCTTAGAATTTGACGTGGTGATTATTCCAGGTTTGGGCAGAGCGCCTAGAGCCAACCAGTCTCCAATTATTCAGATCCATGAGTTTGTTGATCAGTCATTGTTATTGGCACCAATTAAGTCCTATCAAGCTAAAAATCCAAGCCGTACCTATCAATATTTGCAAAAATTTGAATCTCGCCAAGGGTATTTTGAAAGTATGCGCTTGTTGTATGTGGCGATGACACGCGCCAAATCAGACATTCATTTATTGGCCACTTTAAATAGCAGCAATAAGGCCAGCAGTAACACCTTTCTTAAATTACTTGAGCCACTATTAAAGCATCAATTTGATACCGCGCCTGCGGTAGAAGAGGCGTCCGATATTGCCAAAAAGGCACCACAATTACATCGTTATACAACCCCGTTAACACCAAGCCAACCTGTCAATGAAGCGCACGAAGTGGCCGATATTAATCTTAGTATTGATTTGGGCTATAAAAGCCTATTAGGCACATTCGTACACCAGTGTTTTGAATTAGGCGCTTTTGAATTAGATATTGATGTGCTTAACGCTCGGTTAATAGAGTTAGGCGTCTCCACCCAGGCGTTAGACTCAGCGCGCCAGAGCGTAGCACAATTATTAGCCAATACCAAAACGGATGCTAATTTTGATTGGCTGTTTAAATCAAGAGACTCAACACAGGTAGAGGCTGAATTTAGCCATCAAGGCAAAAGCGTGATTATTGATCGATTGTTTATCGATGATGATGTTTTATGGGTTATTGATTTTAAAACGGCCAATCTGCTCACGGGTGAATCTCATGCAGATTTTATTAAGCGTCAACGTCAAAAACACAGTAAACAGTTATTATTTTATAAAGAAGTGCTGTCTAATAGCTATACAAGTGACATTAAGTGTGCCTTGTATTGTCCAGCTGTTAGTCAGTTAATTGAAATAAAGAGTTAATCATGGCAATAGCATCACAGCCTGCCGCTAGGGCTTGTTGTTGATTAGAAAAGTCAATGCCACCAATGCCCACAATTGGAATGCTGAGTTGCTGTTTTGCTTGGGTAATAATATCCAGCGAACAATGCGGCGCATTAGGTTTAGTACTTGAGCTAAATAATGCGCCAAAAGCAACGTAATTCGCATCTTGTTGTTGGGCAGATTTTGCCAAATCGATATCGTTATAACAACTAATGCCGATAATTGCGTCAGCACCCAATTGAGCTCTGGCAGTTGCAATCGAGTTGTCCTCTTTGCCTAAATGAACACCATCAGCGCTGACTTTTTGCGCCAGGTTAATATCATCATTGATGATAAATAAAGTATGATGTTGTAAGCATAGTTGGCGTAATTGGCTGGCTTCATTGAGCTTGGTGGCGTTGCTGGCGGTTTTGCGTCGATATTGTAAAATGCCAATATCGTGCGTAGCGATGATTTTTTTAATGTGATCCAGGTTAATCGGGGCGTCTGGCGTGATGGCGTAAATGCCGCGAATTTTTTCAACTGTATGTGACATCATGAATTTTCAATTAAGACATAATTTATTAATTACGATTTTCATTATAGTGACTATTGCCACCATGTGGCTTTTGATGAAAGTGCTGTCTTATTCCTATGAACAATTAACTCGGCAAGAAGCAGCAGCGCCAACGGACAATGAGGTGGTTGCACAAGAGGTGGCCTATGTGGAAAAAATTGATCAATTTGCTTTGCAAGAATTTGGTGAAAATCAGCGCCTGTCTCATTATGTTGAGGCGCAGGTTTACTATAATTTTGAACAATCGCCGGCGTTGCTAATTAACCCAAAGGTAACAACTTACGATCTGCAGGGCGAGAGTAATTATGTGCTGAGTGCTAAGCGCGCCAATTATTTAGACAGTGGTGAGGTGCGCTTTACTGGGCAAGTGGATGTATCATCCAGCGATGGCATGACTCATAAAATGAATACTGAAGAGTTGTTAATAGATACGCATACGGATGATTTGGTTAGCCATAAAAAAGTGACTTATCTGGGTGAGAATGCCAATATTGTTTCTCAAGGCATGCAGATGAAAACCAAAGACAACAAGCTGAAATTAACAGGCGATACACGTATTAATCAAAATAGCGGTCAAAAACTACTAACTCAAGATCTTTATGTTGATCAGTCGAATAATCAAAAACATTACTACTCGGATAACCAAACCACTTATTTATCAACAGCCAGTAAAATCATTGCCCAAGGTATGGATATGGACATGAAAAGTGAGCTAACCCAGCTGCTGGGTGATGTTGATATATTGCAGGCATCGGGCTCTACTATTAAGTCTCATCATTTAATAATAGACCAGGCGCAGGGCCAAGAAATTTATAAAACGGATGACAAAATTCACTACCAATCTGGTGTTGCAGATATTCGAGCAACCGGTATGTATTATGATGCCGCTCGTCAAAAAATTACTTTTAAAGGTGGCGTGGTGGGGCGTTATGAGTAGGTTGTTATTGATTGTATTTTTAACACCTTTGGTTGCTTTAGCATTGCCAGGTGATAAAACGCAACCAATCCATGTTAAAGCGCAAACCGTGACTCTTGATGAACAGCAAGGGATTAGTGTTTATACGGGAAATGCCAGTGTTATCCAAGGGTCTCTCACCCTGAGTGCTGAAAAAATAAAAATTTTCAACAACCAGAAAGAGGTCACCAAAGTACTAGCTAAAGGCAATAAAGAGCGTCGTGCACATTACAAGCAAAATCAACCGAACCAACCTAGGTTTATCGAAGCTACCGCTGAAAATATTACGTACTTAATTAATAAAGAAATGGTACATCTCAAAGGCAATGCGCATTTAGTTCAAGGTTTTGATTCATTCAGTGGCGGTACGCTGGATTATGATATTAAAAACGATAAGGTGATTGCTGAAAAATCAAAAGATGGTGCACAGCGAGTTCGGTTCAAAATTAAGCTTTAGGGTGCTTCTAAAAACTCTGGTAAGTTTTTTTATTAAAACGCATTTTATATATCCTTGGGGATATATAAAAATATCTCTATATCAAGGACTTGTAAAAAAACACAATAGGTATAATTTTCTATCTTTAAACCTAAATAGGATTGTACTATGTCAAAATTAGTCCCACCACACGGTAGCGACACGATTAACGAATTAGCGTTATCGGGCGATGCATTAGCAGCAGAATTAGCAAGAGCTGAATCTTTACCAAAGATTACTTGTTCATCTAGAGAAGAAGGTGATATCGTCATGCTTGGTATTGGTGGTTTTAACCCATTAGAAGGTTTTATGGGTCAAGCAGATTGGCAAGGTGTGTGTGACAACATGACTATGGCTAATGGCTTATTTTGGCCAATCCCAGTAACGTTATCAACGGATGACGAAGCGGTTAAAGCAGGTGACGAAGTTGCATTAGTGAGCAGCAAGTCTGGTGACATTTTGGCCACTATGACGGTGACTGAAAAATACACGATTGACAAAGATCATGAGTGTGAGACTGTTTACAAAACAACAGAAGATGCACACCCAGGTGTGGTTATGGTTCAGGCACAAGGTAAATACAACCTTGCAGGTCCTATTAAAGTATTGTCGGATGGTGGCTTCCCAGCAAAGTTTGGCGATTTATACATGACACCAATGGAAACTCGTGCATATTTTGACGAGAAGGGCTGGAAAACAATTGCAGCATTCCAAACACGTAACCCAATGCACCGTTCGCACGAATACTTAGCAAAAATTGCAGTAGAAATTTGTGACGGTGTGATGATTCACTCAGTATTAGGCGGTCTTAAAGC
>JACNGB010000014.1 GCA_014384345.1 Candidatus Thioglobus pontius | reverse complement strand
TAGTCCAATAAAGCGCTGAACGGTAATTATTGCCAATATCAGCACCTTGTCCATTGACTTGCGTTGGGTCGTGAATTTCCCAAAAATTCTTAACCAGAGATTCGGTTGATACCTTGTTTGAATTGTAAGTAACTTTAACCACTTCAGTATGATTAATAAGATCTTTATCAACTTCAAGTTCGCTTTTATCGGTAAGCCCGATTTTTTCTAAGAAACTAACAAAACCTGGACTTTGAAGGTTTCGATTTTTAAGCACCTGATCATAACTAGGATTGGCATAACTACCACCAGCATAGCCAGAAGTTGCCTCAACAACACCATCTATTTTTTCAAAGTTTTTTTCTACACCCCAAAAACAACCAGCTGCAAATACAATTTCTAATACCATTTTTCACCCTTTAATAATAAAACAACTCATCCTATTTGTTATTACGTTATGTATGAATAAAAGTTTCAAATTTGGAAAAATAAACAGACTAAGTATGCTCGCTCATATATTGCAAGGCTTGATACAAATACTCCACTGGAACAATTTTTAGCCCTTTAAGGGATTTTTTTGGCAAATTACCCTTTGGTATGATTGCCACCTTAAAGCCGTGTTTTTGAGCTTCATGTAAACGCTCAATTGCATTATAGACCGGGCGCACCTCGCCCGTTAGCCCCACTTCACCAAATGCAATCCAATCATTAGGAATTACCTTATCTCTCAAGCTTGACATAATCGCCAACATCACCACTAGATCAGAGGCGGTTTCACTGACCTTGATGCCACCCACCACATTCACAAATACATCTTGATCATGAGTAGCTACACCACCATGCTTGTGCAATACTGCGAGCTGCAAAGCTAAGCGATTTTGCTCCAAGCCGACACTCACTCTTTTAGGGTTGCCGCCTGCTTGATCAACCAAAGCTTGCACTTCAATCATCAGCGGACGGGTGGCTTCACGGGTCACCATTACCATAGAGCCTGGTGATGGCTTGGCTTGATTTGATAAAAAGATGGCTGATGGGTTTTCAACTTGCTGTAGGCCAGTTTCACCCATGGCAAACACACTGATCTCATTCACAGCACCAAAGCGATTTTTAACCGCACGAATAATTCGGTAGCGCCCACCGGCATCGCCTTCAAAATACAACACTGCATCCACCATATGCTCAAGTATTCTTGGGCCTGCTAAAGCGCCACCTTTAGTAACATGACCAATCATCAGCAAGATAGTATTGGTTTGTTTGGCAAATTGGGTTAGTTGAGCGGCGCAATCGCGCACTTGAGTCACTGAACCAGGTGCAGAGGTTGAGCCATCCGTTACCATGGTTTGAATGGAATCAATCACGATAACTTTTGGCTTAACCTCTTTAGCCAGCTTAATGATTTTTTCTAAATGCGTTTCACTGAGTAATAACATATCTTCATTAATACCCAAGCGTATAGCTCGATCACTCACTTGCTCTGCCGACTCTTCACCACTCACATATAGCGTGATGTCGTTTTTATTAATGGCAGCCATGGCTTGAAGGATAAGGGTAGATTTACCAATGCCAGGATCACCGCCAATCAAAACAACAGAGCCATCAATCAATCCACCGCCAAGCGTTCGATCCAGCTCACTTAAGCCGGTGGTAAGTCGCTCTCTATGTTCTGACTTAATATCAGAAAGGTTTTGCACAGTTGAAGGCGGAAGGTCTTTTAAACTCTCCGGCTTCGAAGACGTGGCTTGAGATAAAACCACTTCTTCAAGTGTATTCCAAGCTTTGCAAGTAAGACATTGCCCAGCCCACTGTGGTTGAGATGCGCCACACTCTCGACAAATAAACTCGCTTTTAGTCTTGGCCATTATTTTTTCATGAGTTTTTCAATCTCATTTTTAAAGGCTTCAATATCCTGGAATTGACGATAAACTGAAGCAAAACGAATATAAGCCACCTCATCAAGCGCTTTCAACTCTTGCATTACCCATTCTCCAATTTTGTCTGAAGATACTTCACGCTCAGCTTGAGTCATGAGTTTGCGCTCAATACGCTGAATGGCTGTTTCAATTTGAGAGGTTTTAACCGGACGCTTTTCTAAGGCTTTAAGCAAGCCAGAACGAAGCTTGTCTTCGCTAAATGATTCTCGAGATTCATCACTCTTAACCAATCTTGGTAGGTTTAGATCAACCGTTTCACGGGTTGAATAGCGCTCGCCACAAGAGGTGCATTCACGACGACGACGCACTTGTGAGCCATCATCGATTAGGCGAGTATCTAATACCTTGGTGTCATCAGACTGACAAAATGGACAGCGCATTCTCCCCCTTGAATGATACTAAGAGTAAACCGGATGTGCCGCACAAAGTTCAGTAACTTTTGCTTGCACTTCGTCAATGACCGTTTGATTTTCAAGATCATCACAAATGTCACACATCCATGAGGCCAAATTGGCACAATCAGTTTCATCAAAGCCGCGTGTAGTTGCCGCCGGTGTACCTACACGAATACCACTAGTTACAAATGGTGATTGAGGGTCATTAGGTACAGCGTTCATATTTACAGTAATGTGCGCCGCACCCAGTGCTGCATCAACTGCTTTGCCTGTTAACCCTTGTTCAATAAAGCTAACCAAAAATAGATGATCATCCGTACCGCCAGAAACCACATCATAACCACGCTCAATAAAGACATTTGCCATGGCTTTTGCATTTACCTTTACTTGCTTTTGATACGCCTTATACTCGTCACTCATTGCCTCTTTAAAGCTAACTGCTTTAGCAGCAATAATATGCATTAGCGGACCACCCTGAATACCTGGGAAAATTGCTGAATTAAGTTTCTTTTCAATTTCTTCGTTGGCTTTAGCCAAAATCAAACCACCACGAGGGCCACGCAAAGTTTTATGCGTAGTAGTCGTGGTAACATCGGCAATACCGACTGGTGATGGATACTCACCCGTTGCAATTAAGCCGGCAACGTGCGCCATATCAACAAACAAATAAGCACCAACACTATCAGCAATATCTCTAAAACGCTGCCAATCTACCACGCGCGAATAGGCTGAAAATCCTGCAATAATCATCTTTGGTTTGTACTCTTTTGCCAGTGCTTCAACTTGTGCGTAATCAATCTCACCCGTTGATTCATCCAAACCATATTGAATAGCATTGAAATTTTTACCTGAAAAAGAAGGTGCTGCACCATGTGTTAAATGACCACCATGTGCTAGGCTCATGCCTAAAATAGTATCCCCGGGAACCACTAAAGCTTGAAATACCGCAGCATTTGCTTGCGAGCCAGAATGAGGTTGCACGTTAGCGTAGTCTGCACCAAACAATTCTTTAGCACGATCAATCGCTAATTGCTCTACTACGTCCACATGCTCACAACCACCATAATAACGCTTCTTAGGATAACCTTCTGCATATTTATTAGTAAGCTGAGAACCTTGCGCCTCCATCACTGCAGGTGAAGTATAGTTTTCACTAGCAATTAGCTCAATGTGGGCTTCTTGGCGAGCTTCTTCTGCGCTAATAGCATTAGCAATATCGATATCTACTTTAGATAATGTTTGAGATTTATTAAACATGGTACTCCTGATTTAAATTGATAGAAAAAAACAATTTTAGGGGATAAAATAGAATTAATTTTATAGTATTTTTGTGGTTAATATTAGGCAGTTACAAACCCTATTGTTTGTATTTTTTTAGCTTTTCCTTGTAAATTGTAAAGCCATTATTCTTAAATTGTTTTTATAATTTTATTAACGCACAACACTTTCACCAATATGGAAATCAACATAAAACAGCTTATTAGCATTATCAAACAAGTCGCTCAAACAGAGCTACTGCCGCGCTTTCAACATGTCACTAAAGCATACAAAGCCGATGGTAGCATCGTAACCGAAGCAGACATAGCTGCGCAACACGCCATTCAACAGCAGCTACATCATTTGTATCCAGATACCCCTTTACTGGGTGAAGAGATGAGTGAAAACGAGCAACTCGATGCGCTTAACAATATAAACGGTGTTTGGGTGCTTGACCCAATTGATGGAACAAGTAATTTTTCACATGGTCTACCCTACTATTGTGTGTCGCTAGCACTCATTCAACACAAAGAAGTTCAATTGGGTATTGTTTACGACCCTGAGCGTGACGAATGCTTTCACGCTCAAAAAAATCAAGGTGCTTTTTTAAATGACAGGCAGCTCAATGCGCCTGAATATAACACAACACTTAATAAAGCAATTGTAGGTGTCGATCTTAAACGCCTACCAAGTGCTATGGCTGCTCAAATTGCCAGTAATCCACCTTACGCTTCTCAGCGTAGTTTAGGCTCTATTGCTCTTGACTGGTGCTGGGTTAGCACGGGAAGAATTCAAGCATACCTACATGGTAAGCATAATTTATGGGACTATTGCGCTTGTTGGCTAATACTCACTGAAGCCAATGGTGCTTCACAAACGATGGATGAAGAATGTGTATTCACACCAACCATGGCACATAAATTTGCCGTCGCCGCTGTTTCTGATCAGCTCTTAAAAGAATGGTTCTTAGCACTTAAACCTTAACACTCGGTAAGACTAACTGCCAGTCCACCCAAAGAAGTCTCTTTGAATTTGTGCGACATTTCTAATCCGGTTTGCTTCATTGCTTCTATACAACCATCTAGCGGCATAAAATGACTACCATCACCATGCAGCGCAAGTGATGCTGCTGCATACGCTTTAATAGCACCAAATCCATTACGCTCAATACAAGGCACTTGAACCAATCCATTAACGGGATCACATGTCATCCCTAAATGATGCTCAAGCGCAATTTCAGCAGCATTTTCAACTTGTTGAGGTGTGCCACCTAACACTGAACACAATCCTGCAGCAGCCATGGCAGAAGCCGATCCAACCTCACCCTGACAACCAACTTCAGCGCCCGATATAGAGCTTCGATGTTTAATAAGCCCGCCAATGGCGCTCGCTGTTAATAAAAAATCTCGAACCTGCGCTTGACTACCTTGCTGATGATGAACGAAATAATAAATCACCGCAGGTATAACGCCGGCAGCGCCATTTGTTGGTGCGGTAACCACTCTATTGCCAGCCGCATTTTCTTCATTAACCGCCATAGCATAGGCACAAAGCCAATCGTTGACTGTTGCATTATTTTTGCCAGTTTGAAGGTTTTCATATAGCGATTTGGCCCGGCGCTTAATAGTTAGTCCGCCTGGCAACTCACCATCCGCTTGCAATCCTTTGTCAATACAAGCTTGCATGGCTTGCCATATGTGATCAATACCATCGAACAATGTTTGCTCGCTTAAATGCTCAAGCTCGTTAGCCTGCTTCATTGTTGCAATTGACAGATGACTATCTGTTGCCATGGTCAACATGTCAGTCGCCGATGAAAATGGATATTGGCACGACGTATAATTTTGCATTTTAAGTGGCGCTTGTAGGCTGTCAATCTCTTCTGCAGTATTGATAAATCCACCACCAATTGAAAAATAAGTTTGCGAAAGTAGCGATTGATTAGATTGATTAATAAGATCAAAAATCATACCGTTTGGGTGTGGTGGCAAAGACGCTCCCTTATCAAATACAATATGCACATCTGGCATAAATCCAACACCAAAACTCTGATTAATATAAACACGTTTCTTATGCCAAATCTGGGCAACCAATTCGTCAATATTAACATCACTTAAGTTATGTGGCGTATACCCGTGAAGCCCTAAAGCAACGGCACGATCTGTTGCATGACCTTTACCAGTAAAAGCCAAAGAGCCTCTTAGTGTACAACGAATAAACAATGCTGTAGTGTCAGATTCTGACAAATCAAGATTGGCAATTAATTTGATAAAATTATTTGCCGCAATCATCGGGCCAAGTGTGTGCGAACTTGACGGACCAATTCCAATTTTGAATAATTCTAAAACACTAATAAACATAACAACCTGCCATTAACTTATCTTAATAAATCTAATTTTATGAGGTTTTTACCACTTATATCAAGATTGTTAACAAGGATACTTCCAAATGCTTTTCCTGAATTTTTGGCAATAAAAAAGCCGCGTTAATAGCGGCTTTTTTATTGCAATAATTTAAGTGTAAATTATGGCTGCTTTGGAGTTTCGTATGGAATTTCCTTCTGCACTTCGTCCCACTCAGTTGTGTAACCTACGTGAAAACCTGGCTGTACTTTACCATCAACTCTAACTTGAGTTGTTGTTACTTTAAAACCATCTTTACCAACTACACCTGTAGGAACCTCAGGTCTTTGCATTTGTCCGCTCATATTCTACTCCTAGAAAATCTTAAAATATCCGCTGTAAGATGTTACAACTTAAAAATATTTTAATAAAATAATTAATCTTGGCAATTATACAGCGATGTCTATAAAAAGTCATGTTTTTTTATGCAAATTATTAATAAGGCATCTCTAAAAATAACTCGCACTAACCGCAAATAGGACAAGCTGCATCTTTACTAATTTTGACACTTCTAAAAGATAAATCTAATGCATCAATCATGAGCAATTGCCCGGTTAGTTGCTCACCTAAGTTCATGATTGTTTTGACAGCTTGCAAAGCCTGTAATGAACCCATTAAACCTGCAACAGGTGCCAAAATACCATTTTCAACGCAATTTTCATCACTGTTACCCTCTTTGGAATATAGACACTGATAGCAAGGCTGATCAGCTTGATAGCCTTTAAATACAGACAACTGTCCTTCAAAACGAATAACGGCAGCCGACACCAACGGCACTCTAGCATGGACACAGGCTTTATTGATTTGAAAACGAGTCTCAAAGTTGTCGGTACCATCTAAAACAATATCAGCTTTCTTCACCCATAAATCCAAATTATCAACGGTCAAATCTTTTAGCGTGGTAATTTTAATAGTTGGATTAATAGCTAGCATTTTAGCTTTTGCAGAATCAACTTTATACTTGCCAATATCTTGTGTGTGATGAATAACTTGGCGCTGTAAATTAGATAATTCTACTTTGTCAAAATCTGCAATGATTAGATGCCCTACACCGGCAGCGGCTAGATACAAGGCGCTTGGAGAGCCCAAGCCACCCATACCAATTAGTAGCATGGTTGAATCAAGCAATTTTTGTTGATTTTCAATGCCGACTTGAGGCAACATAATTTGACGAGAATATCTTAGTAAGTCTTGATCATTCATTGAAATATTTAGCTAGTTTTGGCGCAATTAACGCCTGGCAATAAGGTTGGTTTGAATGGTTATTATAATAGTTTTGATGATAATCTTCTGCTGGATAAAAGACATCTAGTTGACTTACCTCTGTTACTACGCCAGTTAACGTTTGAATGAACTGTTCAGCCTGAAGCTGTTGATTGGTGTCAACATAAAATACTGCAGAACGGTATTGTGTACCTTTGTCATTGCCCTGCTGATTAAGCGTTGTTGCGTCGTGAGTGGTAAAAAATACTGCTAACAGCTCTTTAAAAGAAACAAGTGTTTCATCAAACTCAATTTTAACTACTTCTGCATGCCCTGTTGTGCCGGTGCATATTTCTTGATAAGTTGGATTGACACCCGTGCCATTACAATAACCTGATGTCACTTCAATAACACCATTAATACGCTGAAATACCGCCTCCACGCACCAAAAACATCCACCGGCAAAATAAGCTGTTTGCATGTATGATTAGATTATTAAAAATTCATAGTATAGCTGATGCAGGCAAAAGAAATAATTGATGAATTAAAAACTTACGCCACTGCTGAACGCAAAGCAACCAACGAATGGTTTTTTAAAACTGGCAAGGGGGAATACTCAGAACATGATCAATTTATTGGAGTGCGCGTACCCCACACCAGAACGGTTGCCAAAAAACACTTTAACAATATAACGTTAGCACAATTAGGTCAATTAATTAACCATCCTATTCACGAAGTACGTCACTGCGGCTTAATCATGTTAGTCAATAAATACCAATCTGGCGACAAGGATCAAGTATTTAATTATTATTTGACTAATATACATGCAGCCAATAATTGGGATTTGGTTGATACAACCATTCCACACACTATTGGTGATTATCTATTTAGCCATCAAAATAAATTAAACATTTTGTTTGATTTCGCAAAGTCAGACAACTTATGGGAAAGGCGTATCGCTATTGTAGCAACCTTTGCATTTATTAAAAATAGTCAGTTTAATCCAACATTAAAAATTGCAAAATCTCTACTAAAAGACTCTCATGATCTTATCCACAAAGCCACTGGATGGATGCTAAGAGAAATATATAAAAAAGATAATGAAGTTTGCAAAGCCTTCTTACGGCAAAATTATGCACAACTCCCTAGAACTACTTTAAGATATGCCATTGAACGCATGCGAGAAGACGAAAGATTACACTACTTAAAAGGGGAGTTTTAGATGTATCAAATCAGTTTTTACGTTCCGGAGGCGGATTTAGAAATTGTTAAAAATGCCATGTTTGATGCGGGTGCTGGGCGCTTTGATAACTATGAACAATGCGCCTGGCAAACCATTGGCATGGGACAATTTAAACCCATAGACAATGCACGCCCTGCCATCGGACTATTAGACGAGCTTGAGGCGATTGAAGAATACAAGGTTGAAATGGTTTGCGTCGATGACAACCTGCAACGAGCACTCGAAGCGATGAAATTTGCACACCCTTATGAACAAGTTGCCTACACTGTTATTAAAATGGATAATCAATGAACATCAACACACCTGCACCTTACGAGCATGGGTTTATGCTTAGCTTATTGCTATTAGCCATGGCTGGACTAGTCTGGCTTTTTACTCCTTTTATTCCCTCCTTATTCTTAGCGCTACTCATTGCAATTGCCAGCTTCGGTCAGTACAAGCAACTACAAAATCGCTTCTCAGATACACTTGCTGCATTGATCATGACACTGCTAGTTACTGTCATATTAATTCTACCTTTGAGCTATCTGTTACTCATGAGCGGCATTGAAATATCCAATTTGATTCAAACCATTAACACGGATTTTACGTTGCAAAACTCCAAACAGATCTTAGATCAAATCATCTTAGCATTACCCTTATCTGATTCAATCACTCACAATCTAAAAGACTCAATTACTGCTAATCTTGATAGCATCATTATAAGCATTAAAGACTTTTCAATTATCTTGCTAAAAAGTGTTGTTAACCTATCCTCGCATTTTATTTTCTTTTTAATTGTGGTGATTTTTTCATTATATTATTTTTATATTGACGGTAAATCAATTGTTAAACGTTTGAAAGACTTATCTCCTTTAGAAAATCATCTTGATGATATTTTGCTTAATCAGTTTGCTGGACTGTCTGTTAGCTTAGTGGGCAGTGTGTTTATTATTGCCATACTACAAGGCGTTACTTTCTCTCTAGCCGTTGCTCTAGTTGATTTGCCAGTGTTATATTTCGGTATTGCTATGGCTTTAGCTAGTTTTATTCCAGTATTAGGCGGGCTAATTATTTGGCTACCATTAAGCTTGTATTTATACTCACAGGGACAAACACTTGATGCATTAATCATTGTTGCTTTTGGTGCTGTATTAATAGGTACTGTTATTGATCATTTTATTAGGCCAATCATTATTCAAAAAATTGCACAAAAATCAGCGCAACAATCCGCACTTGATCACACACTAATCACCGTATTATCAACCTTAGCAGGTATTATTCAATTTGGTGTTTTGGGGTTATTTATAGGCCCTATCATTGCCGCTATGGCCATTAGTATTTTTGATGTTTACGCTATTAAATATTCAGATTCTCTAGATCAAAGCTAACTACCCGTTTTGGCAGTTGGGCGCTAATAGCGTATAATGCAACTCTTTTTTATTAATACCCTACTGTCATGCTAGACAAACTAATTGAATACATTAAAAATAATCATCCTGAGAGTGATATTAATGCTTACTTAGATGCAAAATACATTCAACTAAATAACGCTCAATTAAAACAAATTGCTGATGCACTTGAGCGTGGCGACCTGCCAGCCACACCAGCCTCTAATTGTGGCGCCAGTCATTTTATTTTTCATTTTGGTTCAACGCTTATTTTGGTACAAAAAGACACAACTGACTCCTCAGCTGCCTTTACTGCCGAGCTAGCCTGGGAAACTGATTTCCTTTCTGTTAGGTCAGTCAGAGATAAAGCCAAAGGATTTTATTTTATCAATTTTGAATTTGATGATGATTATCAAGTAACCCTACTTGAAACGCAAAAAATCATTGAAGGTCATGTGAACAATACTGAAAAAAATCAAGCTATTGTTGATAAGCTCATGCCGGTTCTTAAGGGTTTTATGACAGCTATTAGTGACTAGTATCAATTTTAATAATCTAGGCTGTAATTCGTAAATCATCAACCCTATCACTTGTACCCCCTTGCGGGGTGTGACAGCTATTAGTGACTAAGTCTCTTGAGTAAGCTTTTTAAGCTTTGGACCCGCTTTAAAGCTAACCACTTTTCTAGCAGATATCTCTACCGGTTTACCGGTTTTAGGGTTTCTACCCGGTCGAGCAGCCTTTTCTCTAATAATAAAATTACCAAAGCCTGATAACTTTACCGCTTCACCACCGGCAAGGGTTGATTGAATTTGATCAAAAAAATCATTGGTTAGCTGTAGCGCTTGCGCATGGGTAATCTCCATTTCGCGCACCAAGTTATCAGCGATATCTTTTTTGCTTAATGCCATAGCTATCGAAGTGTCGCTGAAAACTGTGTTTTCATCAATGCCAATACATCGTCTACCTTGGCATTAACCTCTTCATCAGCCAACGTTCCATCAAGTGACTGATAAGCTAAATTTAGCGCAGCACTCTTTTTTCCAGCATCAATATGTTCGCCTTCATACACGTCAAACAAGCTAACACCAACAAAATGTTCTTGATCTAGCTGCTCAATAGCTTGTGTTAACTTAGCAACTGGGGTTGATTGATCAACCACCAAAGCAATATCACGCTGAGCCAATTGATAAGCAGAAAAAGACTTGTATTTAGCAATAGAGCCTGATAATACCGTAGCCAAATCTATTTCGTACAAATAGCATACTGGTAATGATAATTCTTTTTGAACACTAGGCGATAGTGCGCCAATCCAACCCACTGCCTGATCATTACACATAATTTTAGCAGTTTGACCTTTTTGCAAGGCAGGATGCTCAGCCGCCTCAAATTCAAAATCCGCTGAGGTAAAACTTAAAATAGATTCAAGGTCTGCTTTTGCATCAAAAAAATCAAGCGCCTTAGGCTCCGTCGACCATTGTGAAGCAAATCGATTGCCAGAAACAACGCCGGCTAATTTATTGGATTGCTCGTCTGCTTGAACGCCACCGAAACATAAGCCAATTTCAAAAAAACGCGCATCAGTATGTCCACGTCTTTGATTGGACTCTACGGTTTGCAACAAGCCCGCCCAAAGCGAGGAACGCATGGTCGACATGTCTGCAGAAATCGGATTTGATAGCGTAATCTTACTGGCTTCAGGATCAATTAAATTTTGGTATTTTTCAGAAATGAAACTATAAGTAATTACCTCTTGGTAACCACGACTAACCAAAGCCTGCATGACATCATATTTATCAATTTGCGCCTCTTCAATGACATTAATATTAGCATCTAACGACAACTTCTGAACTGGCAATTTATCATAGCCATACAATCTTGCCAGCTCTTCAATTAAATCAGCTGGAATGCGAATATCAAACCTAAAACTTGGCGGAATAATTGTCCATGAGTCATTAGTTTTATCACTAATTTCGAAATCAAGATTAATGAACTTTTCTTCAATCCAGCTACTGTCCAATTCAAAGCCTAATACTTGCTGAATTTTAGCTTTAGTAATGGTAATAGGTGCTAACTCAGGTAAAGCATTTTCATCAATATTTAAGGTAATTTCACTCACCTCACCGCCGCAAATTTCAACCACTAACTGTGCAGCTCGGTCTAGCGCTAACTCGGTAATATTAAAATCAACACCACGCTCAAAACGCAATGATGATTCTGTATGCAGGCCATAGTCTCTGGCCTTACCAGCAATGGCTACCGGCTCAAAGAAAGCACTTTCCAATAAAATATCGGTTGTAGATGGCTGAGTTGAGCTTGACTCGCCACCCATTACACCTGCAATCGCTAATACCGAACTTTCATCAGCAATCACCAAAGTGTTATCCTTTAAAGTGGCTGTTGATTCGTTCAACAAATCAATTGTTTCGCCAGATTTGGCGTTTCTAACCTCAATAGAGCCATTAATTTTGCCGAGATCAAATGCGTGCATTGGTTGACCTAATTCCATTAACACGTAGTTAGTAATATCAACCACCGGTGAATGAACAGCTTGACCTGAGCGTGTTAACTTGTCAGCCATCCATTGTGGCGTTTGAACCGTATTATTAATACCTGTGATGCTTCTGGTTAAATACTTAGGACAAGCACTGGTGTTACTTACCTTGGTTTTAACGCTAGATACGCCACTTGCAGCAACTGAAATTTCCGGCATGACAAATGCCATGTTGTAATTAGCGCTAACTTCACGTGCCACACCAAGCACAGAAAAACAATCACCGCGATTTGGGGTGATGTCTAATTCGATAATATTATCATCAAGATCTAGATATTCTCTAATATCTTGGCCAATTGGCGCCTCTGAATCTAGCTCAGCAATGCCGTCTGATGAGTCACTAAGACCCAATTCAGAATCAGAGCAAATCATGCCAAATGACTCAACACCTCTTAATTTTGCTTTTTTGATTTTAAAGTCACCCGGCAGTTTGGCACCAACAAGTGCCGCCATAACTTTAAGACCGGTGCGCACATTCTTAGCACCACAAATAATCTGCACAGGATCAGCTTCGCCAACATTAACTTGGCACAAATTTAGCTTATCTGCATCAGGGTGTTTTTCACAAGAAATCACCTCTCCAACCACAACTTTAATAAAAGCTGGCGCAACAGTATCGATACCGTCAACTTCCAGGCCTGCCATTGTTAATTGTTCAGCCAATACCTCGTCAGTAACAACGGGGGAAATCCACTCACGTAACCATGATGTTGAAATATTCATATGCTTATTTAAATTGTTTTAGAAAACGCACGTCGTTTTCGAAGAATAATCGAAGATCGTTAACGCCGTAACGCAACATAGCAAGACGCTCAACACCCATGCCAAATGCAAGACCTGTGTATTCCTCTGAATCCACATCTACTGAATTTAACACATTAGGATGAACCACGCCACAACCCAATACCTCTAGCCAGCCGGTCTTTTTACAAACACGACAACCTTCACCACCACAAATCACACATTCGATATCTGCTTCAGCAGAAGGCTCGGTAAACGGAAAATAGGAAGGACGAAAGCGCACTTGTAAATCTTCTTTCTCAAAGTAAGCGCGCAAAAAGTCAATCAGTAAGCCTTTTAATTGGGCAAAGTTTGCCTGCTTATCCACAATCAAACCTTCCACCTGATGAAACATTGGGGTATGGGTAATATCTGAATCACAACGATACACGCGACCAGGGGCAATAACGCGCACTGGCGGATCTTGTTTTTCAAGTGTACGAATTTGCACCGGAGAAGTATGCGTTCTTAATACGGTATTTTCACTGAAGTAGAACGTGTCATGCATGGCGCGAGCTGGATGATGCTCAGGAATATTCAGTGCAGTGAAATTATGAAAATCATCTTCAATTTCTGGACCGGTAGCCACTTCAAAACCGTTTTTCGCAAACAATGATTGAATGCGTTTAAGGGTAATGGTAACCGGATGCAAACCGCCCATTTCAGCATTTCTGCCAGGCAAAGAGACGTCTACTTGCTCTTCCAATAGTCGCTTTTCTAATTCGATCGTTTCTAAATGATTTTTTCTATCGGTTAGCTGTACTTGCACATCAGCCTTAGCCTGATTAATAGCCTCACCCATTTTAGGTCGCTCTTCTTTTGAGAGTTTTCCTAAGCCTTTTAACAAGGCGGTTAATTCACCTTTCTTACCCAGAAAAGTAACCCTAATCTCGTCTAATGCTTTTAGATCTTGTGCATCATTGATAGCTAACTTAGCTTTTTCAAGAATTGTATTAATCATTTAAAATTTTATAATTTGGTATGAAAAAAGCCATGATAAATCATGGCTTTAGTTGAGGTTTATTTAGCTGCTTTAGCTATGGCCTCTTTTGCTTGATCCGCAATCTTGGCGAATGCGGCTTTATCAAAAATTGCAATATCTGATAAAACTTTACGATCAATCTCGATACCTGCTTTGTTCATGCCATCAATTAATCTTGAATAGCTTAAACCGCAATTACGAGCTTCTGCATTAATACGAACAATCCAAAGTCTACGGAATTGACGACGCTTTTGACGACGATCACGGTATGCATATTGACCCGCTTTAATAACCGCTTGCTTAGCAACACGATATACTTTTGAACGTGCGCCGTAATAGCCTTTAGCTTTCTTTAAAATTTTCTTGTGTTTCGCGTGCGCTTGCACACCTCTTGATACTCTTGCCATTATTCTTCTCCTTAACTATACGGTAACATTCTACGAACCATTGGTACATCTACCTTCTCTACTGTATCAGGTGCACGTAAACCACGTTTTCTTGAAGTACTCTTTTTAGTCAAGATATGACGCAAGTGAGAGTGTTTACACTTGTAACCGCCTTTGGCGGTTTTCTTGAAGCGCTTGGCAGCACCTCTATTTGTTTTTAACTTCGGCATAATTTTCTCCTTGTCCTTTGGACATATTTACCATTTTTTAAAAATGGTGTTATTAACTCTGAACTAACGGCGTGATAAAAATTTAAATCAAGCTAGGCATTTATTTAAAGCAATATATTTAAATATGCCGAAAATAAATAACACAGCTTGGTTGGATTTTTACCGCGCTATCACTTCTTCTTTGATTTGGGTGCCAGCATCATGCCTAGCTGACGACCCTCCATCTTTGCCTTTTGTTCTACATTGGCAAATTCTTCTGTATCTTTCTCAATTCTATCTAGCATTTCCATGCCTAGTTCTCTATGCTGCATTTCGCGACCACGGAACCAAATACTTACTTTAACCTTGTCACCATTATCTAAAAATTTAACCAAATTTCTAAATTTAATTTGGTAATCGCCTTCTTCAGTACCTGGGCGATATTTAATGGTTTTAACCTGGGTTTTCTTTTGTTTCTTTTTAGCTTCTTTCTTTTGTTGCTTTATTTCATAAAGATATTTACCAAAATCCATGATTTTGCAAACAGGTGGCACTGCATTAGGTGACACTTCTACCAAATCTAAACTAACCTCTTTTGCTCTGTCTCTGGCTTCATTGGTATTAACAATACCAACTTGTTCACCTTGCGCATCAATTAATCGAACTTCTGAAACTCTAATATAGTCGTTAACTCGAGTTTTGTTTTTAGTGCTTGGTTTTTTAATAATTATCCCTCTAATGTTTCTTTATTGACTAACTCTACAAACGCTTCGATTGACATAGAACCCAAGTCTTCACCGCCACGTTTGCGTACTGAAATTTCGTTATTTTCCATCTCACGTTTACCCACAACTAAAATATATGGATAACGTTGCATAGAATACTCGCGTATTTTAAAGCCTATCTTCTCATTACGCAAGTCTGAAATCACTCTAAGCCCTTGTTTTTTTAACTTTTTGTTAACATCTTTAACAAAATCAAGCTGTTTTTCAGAAATATTCAGCACAACCGCTTGAATTGGCGCCAGCCATGAAGGAAATGCACCTTCGTAATGTTCAATCAAAATACCGACAAAACGCTCTAACGAGCCAACAATCGCACGGTGCAACATAACCGGTGTTTGTTTAGAGTTATCTTCAGCGATGTAAGTGGCATCAAGGCGCTCAGGCATTGAGAAATCAACTTGTAACGTGCCACATTGCCATTCTCGATCTAGGCAATCTTTAAGTACAAATTCAATCTTTGGGCCGTAGAAAGCGCCTTCGCCTTCTTGCAATTCCCAGTTAATACCTTTCGCATCTAGCGCCTCAGCAAGTGCCGCCTCAGCGCGATCCCACACTTCATCAGAACCCACACGCTTTTCAGGGCGAGTGGAAAGTTTAATATCAACATTGTCAAAACCAAAATGCTTGTACACGTTAAAGGTTAAATCAATAAATTCAGACACTTCTGATTGGATTTGATCAGCGGTTACAAAAATATGACCATCATCCTGCACAAAATTACGCACACGCATAATGCCGTGCAATGTGCCTGATGGCTCATTACGATGACAAGAACCAAACTCTGCCAAACGCAGTGGCAAATCACGATAAGACTTTAACCCTTGATTAAAAATCTGAATGTGTGCTGGGCAATTCATTGGTTTAACCGCGTAGTCACGATTTTCACTATTAGTGGTAAACATCGCATCACCAAACTTATCCCAATGGCCTGATTTTTCCCAAAGTGTGCGATCAATCAGCTGAGGGGTATGCACTTCTTTGTAATTATTATCTCTAAATACTGAGCGCATGTATTGCTCAACGATTTGATATAAGGTCCAGCCTTTTTCATGCCAAAACACCATGCCAGGTGCTTCTTCTTGCATGTGAAACAAATCTTGAGTTTTTCCGATTTTTCGGTGATCGCGCTTTTCAGCTTCTTCTAAGCGATGAAGGTGTGCATCCAAATCTTCTTTGGTTGCCCAAGCAGTACCGTACACACGCTGCAGCATTTCATTATTACTATCACCGCGCCAGTATGCACCAGCAAGCTTCATTAGCTTGAAAGCTTTAAGTCTTGAGGTTGATGGCACGTGCGGGCCACGACACAAATCAATAAAATCACCCTGCTTATACAAAGACAAAGTTTGATCAGCTGGGATAGACTGGATAATCTCAGCCTTGTAATGCTCACCTTTGGCTTTAAAAAACTCAACCGCCTCATCACGACCCATTTCACTGCGTTCGATCTTAAGACTTTGCTTCACCAGCTTTTTCATGTTTTTTTCAATCTTCGCTAGATCATCTTCAGAAAATCCATCTTTGTAAGCAAAGTCATAGAAAAAACCATCGTTAATAACCGGACCAATCGTCACCTGTGCATCCGGATACAGCATTTGAGTCGCTTGCGCCAAAAGGTGCGCGGTAGAATGACGAATAACCTCCAAGCCCTCTTCGTCCTTCGCAGTAATAATTGAAACACTGGCGTCTGATTCAATCAGAAAAGAAGCGTCCACCAGCTCTCCATCTACCTTGCCAGCAAGCGTGGCTTTAGCAAGGCCCGAGCCAATAGATTTAGCCACTTCAAATACGGTTAATGCTTGACCAAAAGATTTTTCAGTTCCATCAGGAAGAGTGATTATCGGCATGATAAAAATATCAAAAAATAAAAGCGTCTATTTTACCTTGATACAGTGCTATTTTTAAAAAATCCGAAATTTTTAAAATAATGCAATATTTGGCTATAAAACGAGCGATTAACAACTTGTAAACGCTTGTTTAGGCGTTTTTTATCAAAAAAAAGACACCTGAATAGGATATTTTTCTCCCTGTAAGAGGCTATAAGCAAAATTTCGGAAATTTTTATTGATACACTTGAGACCTATGCGCAACTTTTAAAACAATAAATCCACGCTCATCTGCGCTGAGTAATAATCGATACGAGCCAACTCTGATTCGATGCGTGACTGGCAATAAATTAACCACTGATTTTAAATTACTACTAAGCAATTCTTTATCTTGCTTGAGTAGTTGCAGCTTTTCTTTTATCCTTGCTTGAGTTTGCCCATCTAGTTTGTTAAATTGCTTATTGGCTTTATGGGTAAATACAAAGCGCACTATCTAGATCTCAAAATTTGATAGGCCGCTATCTAACGACTCTTTTGCTTGTTTTTTCAGTTTTTCTTGATTAAGAAAGATCTCATAACTTTCCATGTAGTCATCCACTAAATCACTACCTTTGGCAAAGTAAGGTAGCAATACCATTTTTGGCATACCCCGATTGGTAATAGTAAAATAATCGTGTTCAATATCCTTGGAGATTTTCCCAATATTTTTTTGTAATTCGCTATTGCTGATAATATCCATAATTTTTTATCGGTTGTTAGTTATATAGTTAATAACATATTCTAACACATATTTAATAATTTATTACAATGGATTAATTTGCTCAACCATGAGTTGCAACGAGGTATTACCACGCCAAGTATTTATTGAGAGTTTGTAAGCTGCCTTGGCTTGGGTTGTTTCAAGCGGTGCTTGAAAAAAAGCAATGGCGTTGTGCACTTGGCTATCGCTATTAAGTTTGAGTCGACATTTTAAGTGTTTTTTACCAACCACTTTTTGATCAATTATTTCAAATTCACCAAAAAATATCGGCTCTTCAAAGCCTTGCCCCCAAGGACCTGCAGCTTTTAAAATTTCAGCATTATTAAGTGAAATATCGAATGCTTCAAGCTGGCCATCAGTGAGTAGTTCAACCTTGGGGATTTCATTATTAAGGTGGCGTTTGATAGCGTCATTAAAAGCACACTTAAATGACCAAAAATTTTCTGCTTTAATACTTAAACCCGCTGCCATCGCATGACCACCAAATTTTAAAATCAAACCTGGATTTTCACGATCAACCAAATCTAGCAAATCTTTGATATGCACACTGGGGATTGAGCGAATAGAGCCTTTTAGAAATTCGCCAGATTTGGCAAATACGGCTACGGGACAGTGATAATCTTCTTTTAGTTTGCCTGCAACAATGCCGACAATACCTTCGTGCCACGACGGATCAAACAAGCTTAGGGCAAACTTACCTTCGCTAACGTCTTGCTCATCAACAATTGCTTGCGCCTGATCTTGAATACGAGCCTGCTCTTCTTTGCGCTTTTGGTTAAATGCCTCTAGTTCTTGAGCATAACGCCGAGCATCATTAATATCATCGGTTAATAAACACTTAATGCCGCGCGAGATATCACTCAAACGACCTGCGGCATTAAGCCTTGGACCAACAGCAAAGCCCAAATCGCTGGCTTGCAAGCTCTGCACAGGGCGATTGGCAATTTCCAATAGCGCCAAAATACCTGGCGAACACAGTTTTTGCTGGATGCGCTTAATGCCTTGATCAATTAAAATTCGATTATTTTGATCAAGCTTAACCACATCAGCCACTGTGCCCAGTGCGACCAAATCTAGCACGGTGCGCAAATCAGGCAGAGTGATATTGTTACTCGCAAAATATTGGATTTTATTAAGATGAGTTTTAAGCGCTGAAAACAAATAAAAACACACGCCAACACCGGCTAAATTTTTACTTAAAAACTCACAATCCTTAAGATTAGGATTGATGATTGCATCAGCCTCTGGCAAGGTGTCGCTCGTCAGGTGATGATCGGTGATAATAACTTGAATATTATTCTCTTTGGCTAATTTAGCACCATCAAAACTAGAAATACCATTATCAACCGTAATAATCAAATCAGGCTGTTTTTCTTTGATGGCCAAAGTCACAATCTCAGGACTTAGGCCGTAACCATGCTCAAAGCGATTAGGCACTAAAAAATCAACATATTTTACCCCCATCATTCGCAGCGATTTAACCGCCACCACTGAGGCAGTTGCGCCGTCACAATCAAAATCACCCACAATTAAAATGCGTTTTTGTTCAACAAGCGCTGATTCCAATAAAGCCAGTGCTTGATCTAGTTGATCAAATTTAGGCGTAAGCAAATTGGCCAAGCCTAGCGATAATTGCGATTCGCTCACACCACGCGCGGCGTATATTTTTTTTAGAAAACTGGGTATGTCATCTGAGTAAGATGCCAATAATGTTGAATCTATTTCTCTAGTGAGCATCACTCACCAAACGCACATAGGCATCAAAAGATTTGTCTGCACTCTTGCTACCGCCATAAAAAAATGGCACATCGATCGCAATATCATCATCAAGCTGATCACTACTCCAATAGGATTTAAGTTGAGTATTATTAAAAAAACTCTGATTAATCAATAAGTCATTATCGCCATAGACTAGCAAAGTTCTTAACTCGGATTCAGTAGGCAGGCGCCACTGAGTTTGTTGGCATAATTGTAAGTTGTTAATCGCTTTAACATAAGCTTGGGTATTGCACAATTTTATCCAATGACAATTGTGCGAATAATCGCCATTTTGCGTGCCTGTTTTTCCGTCAAACCAGGTGTACGTATTAAGCGTGTTTTGCAAACCTGTTTGATTTAATTTTACTTCCCACACCAGTTTTGATCGATCGTCCAATACACAACGATGTTCTTGACTAGACTCATCCAAAATAGCACCTTGATTAGACACTTTAAATAATTGTGCGCTAGCTACAGGTGCAGCTAAGATAAGAAAGATGGCTAATAATTTATGCTTCATGGGTAATTAATTGGGTAATTCTTTTGGCGCTTTCTGGTGCCATATTAAGACCGTTACGAAAATGGCCCGTATTTAAATATACATTATCAAACTCATCATGCCTACCCAACATCACTTTTGCAGAAGCACTCGCCGGTCTAAACCCTGACCAATGATGCTCAACAGTTGCATTAGCTAACCTTTCAAAACGCTGCGCAGCAAACTGATGCAAAGCTTGACACGTTTGCTCATCGGTACTGCGATCAAAACCAACTTTTTGCATGGTTGAGCCTACCAGTATACGCCCATCTTTCCTAGGAATGATGTAACGACCCTGATCTAGCACAATGTGCTCTACCTCTGAAGGTTTAGATTTAAGCACAATCATTTGACCCTTTATAGGGAAAATTTTCTCAGACAGCGATAACCACTGCGAACTCCAAGCGCCCGAACACACCACAATATGATCGGCCGTATAATTCTTTTGATTGGTTTTAACGCCAATAGCACGACCACCTTTAACAAGCAACTCTTCAGCTTTAGCATGCTCAACAATATTGACACCCTTGTTAACAATATCTGCCTTAAGTGCTTTTAATAATCTCGGATTTCGCACCTGAGCAATGTTGGCAAATAGTGCGCCTTTTGGGTGTTTATCGTAGCCCAAGTTATGGCGCTCTAACCACGCACCTGCTTCAGGTGTGTCAAATTCATCCATCATCAATAAGCCTGATTTGAGATACTGCGGATCAAGCCCAGTATCTTCATGAATTTGCGCGCAAAGCTGCTCGTAAACCTGCTGTGAAGCAATACTCAACTCATTAGTTAGATCGTCATACTTCCATGGATACAAAGGGGAAATAATACCCCCACCCGCCCAAGAGGATTCTTGTGCACATTGGCTCTGATCAAGCAAGGTAACTTTAGCACCGGCAAGTGCAAGTGTTCGGGCGCTCATCATGCCAATCACACCGCCACCAATGACCAAACAATCGCTCATTTATTCACCTTCTTGCCATCTCTGATATCGGCCAAAATTAACAAAAATACGCCCATAACAATTGCTATATCAGCCACATTAAATACTGGCCAGTAAAAATCTTGATAATGAAGATCAATAAAATCAATCACAAAACCCAGTGCTGCACGGTCAATTAAATTACCGATTGCGCCAGCTAGCACCAAACTTAACGCACCTAATTTGAGTACGTGGTGCTGGCTGGTTTTTGTCATCCAAATAATAATAGCCAAACTAGCAACAATAGAAATGCTCAGTAAAAAATATTGCTGCCAGCCATCTTGATCAGCTAAAAAGCTAAAGGCAGCACCATAATTATGTACATGAGAAAAACTCAAGAAAGTGGTGATTTCAAGCGTTTCGTGCGGCTTGATATAACCATAAATCAATAGTTTGGTTATTTGATCAACTATGATCAACAGCAAGGTGAGTAAGTACCATTTAGTATGCTTCACGGCTTATTGGGATTGTATTTAATAATGGTGATGATAGGCACTATAAAACCGACAATAATCACTACCCAAAGTAAACTACCCAACTCGGTGTAGTTTTGCGTCGTTGTCACCACGCCATCGGTAACCACTTCACGACTGACGACAAACACTTTATTTAAATATTTAGTCAACAAACCGCCTGCACTTAAGGCAATATTCATCAAACTAGCCATGAGTGCAAACCAGGTACCTTTTTTGCCTTCCGGGGCGTAAATAGCCACTAACGTTAACATAAGCACTTGAGCAATATAATCAAACGGTGATGCCATTGCAGTGTCAACCAAGGCCACAGTACGCGCATCAAAACCCAGCATGGTGTGAATATCATAATACATTGCCACAATCGGCATAGATAACAAGGTGCCGATAACGGTTAAGAAAATTAGCACTTCAGCAATATCACGCTTAATAATAAATTTAGCCGAAAACCACATACCAGCTAACGCAATACCGCCACCAATAGCTGATAATTTTGCAAAGAAGGATTCATCAAAACCCAATACGTCAATCTGCCACCAAGTTAGACCTGCACCCACCGATGGCATGGCTCGATAGACAAAAATAATAATCATCGCCATTTTGATATGGCGAATGGTATTTTCGTCTAAATCATTAATCAGATCTGACAGGAAGTACAACACCACCGAGAGCGAAATAACAAAGACGATCTCTTGAGAATAAGGCACGTCGTTATAACCCATACTCACCACAAACACCGCAAACAATAAACCGCCAAACAAAATATGCTTATTAACAGGAGAAACTGGCACAGGATTAAGATTAACCAGCGTCACACCCAGGATTGATAACAGCGGTACAAATAATGCAATTTGAAATACCACTTCACGATTATCATGAAATACATCAGCCAATTCACCGCCAATCCAGCCAGTAATAAAAATGGCAAAACCCAGTGACAAACGTGCCAATACTTGAATGGTTGCCAGCTCTTGATTTATTTTTTCTTGTGATTGGTTTTTGTCAACCACCTCAGTGGTCATGGTATCAGCCACCACGTCTTGCATGACAAAACCAACCACCGCAATAACGCTAGCAAAAATATAAACTGTTTTCTTTGAGTAATCCTCAACAATGGCGTAATCACCCACTACAGCAATCATCAACAGAGAACTAATAGTAATCAATACTGCGCCAATATAAACGTAGGATTTACGGTTAGACCCAAAAATATTGATACTATCGACCATTTGTCCGAAAATCATCTTAACCGTCCATGGAACGCCTAGCCAAATACCCAACTCAGCTAAATCTGCAGCTGTCATGTCTAGTGTGTCTTTTACCCAAAAATTTTCAGCAATCGCTGTGAAAACGCCGCTACCATAAGAAAAGTATATCAATAAAAGAGGAATATAGCGTATTCTAAAAGCGCGAATTGGGGTTAGAAAAAGATCCAGCATTGACAAACTAAGAATTACATTAACAGGTTGATATTATAGGTGCTGTGTAGGTTATAATTTGTTTTTTATTAATGACATATCGGAGTTTCTATGGGTTTCATGACTGGAAAAAAAGCATTGGTTGTTGGTGTTGCATCAAATCGCTCTATCGCCTGGGGGATTGCCGAAGCGATGGCAAAACAAGGATGTGAAATTGCACTGACTTATCAGAATGAAAAATTAAAAAAACGTGTTGATAAATGTGCTGAAGTTTGCAACTCTAACATTGTGATTGAATGTGACGTAGCAACAGACGAAGGTATTGAAAAGATGTTTACTGAGCTTAAGCAGCACTGGGATAATTTTGACATTATTGTACACTCAGTGGCCTTTGCACCTCGTGAAGCTTTGGATGGCAACTATGTTGACGCAACAACACGCCAAAATTTTGCAACCGCTCATGATATTAGCTCGTACAGTTTTACAGCACTTGCCAAAGGTGCAGGTTCAATGCTAAATGACAATGGCGCACTATTAACCGTTAGCTACTTAGGTGCGATTCGTGCTATTCCTAACTACAATGTAATGGGTGTTGCTAAAGCCTCATTAGAAGCAAACGTGCGCTATATGGCCGCAAGCTTAGGCCCTGAGCGTGGTATTCGCGTAAATGCAGTATCAGCTGGTCCGATTAAGACATTGGCCGCTTCAGGCATTAAAGACTTCGGTAAATTGCTTGATTACGCCGCTGACTCATCGGCACTTAAGCGTACTGTGACCACCGAAGAGGTAGGTAATGCTGCTGCGTTCTTATGTTCAGATTTAGCTTCAGGTATCACCGGTGAGATTACCTACATCGACTCAGGCTATAGCTTTTACGATAAAGGCCCTGAATAATCAACCAACCATTAAACAGTAAAAAAATGCCTTGAAAATTCAAGGCATTTTTTTTAATTACTGATACTGACTTCTAACTTGATCCAGTATGCTCTTCATGTCTTCATTCCAGCGGAAGATAGTCATCCTATCTTCATCAGTTTTAACCAATGGTAAGAGTGTAATTGGCGGTGTGGCAATAATCAACGAATGAGCGCCCTCTTCCATCACAGTTATCTTTAATGGAATAAATGGCGCTAACTCAGGATACTTGTCGGTCATGCGTTTCATTTCATCATACTTACCAAAAAAAAGAATGCGGTATTTGTCTGATTTGTAATGGCGCTCGTTTAAGGCAAAATCACAACGCTGAAGATAGGCCGCTTTATATTTATGCGCCTTGATGGTTTTATCAAGTGCTAGCCAAGTATAAGAAAACTTAGCATTAACTCGCTCAATTAACAACTCACCATGGTTAGCAAAAACACTTGTTGTAACCATTAAAATACATAACGCTAGCGCTCTAACTACCATACTGCCTCCTCAACCATTTCTTTCATGTTGTTAATTAACTCTTTTGCGTCAATAGAAATTTGTTCATTATTAAAACGTTCAACAGCATGCATATAGTTTTCTAAATACACCTTGACTTGACCGCTTTTATCTTCCACGGCTGTAACACGACAAGGCAAAATAACGCCCAATCTTGGGTCAAGTTTTAAGAATTTTTGCATGTTTTTAAAATTACAGAAACGAATAACCACTTGCTTTTCATCATCGCCAGCAATACCACCCAAACCTTCAAACAAAGTACGAGATGGATACACTCTAAAATTATAAGCAGCGGCAGAATCTCGTAATTTATCAACGGTTACACCCAAATCATTAGCACTTTCATAAACGAATACTAGCGGCTCTTCGCTAGTAGTTGATTTAAGATGCTGCTCTATAGGTTTTTCATGAGAACGGATATAAGCTACTAAATCATTAGCCATTTTATCGGTAAAGTTAAACTCTTTCTCAAACGACATCATCTCGGTATCTTTAATGCCCTTCATGATAATGCGCTTAATCATCTGATCTTCAGCAGCGTGTAAAAAGCCTTGGTTGGCTAACGCTGGTGGCGACACCTCACGATCCTTTTGCCATGAGAAATTTTTACCCGTACCCTCACCGCCTTGTAATTGTGCGCCATGGCAACGCTGACAATATTGCTCGTAAGTATATTTACCTGCATCAGCATCACCTACAATTGGCGTTGGATCATATTGTGGGGCTTTAATACCAGCACGCAAAAAACGAATCAATTTTGCTGTTTGTGCGGCTGATAAATTAAAAGCCGGCATGATTCGACCAGGACGGCCATAACGAATCGTTTTAGTGAGATATCGATCAGAATGATTGGCAATGGTTGAACGATAAAGCGGCAAACCTAACGAACCTTGACGTGAAAAACCATGACATTTTTCACAGTTTTCCGAATAAATTTCTTGACCACCTGCAAAGCTTAATAATGGTAAGCCTAGTGCTACTAATAGTGTTTTTAATTTCACCCGATAATCCTTATTATTATTGATAGGTAAATTATAATCCAACAAATAATAAAAAGGTTGATCTACATCAATAAAACCTTAATTATTAAAATTTATAGGGAATTTATTACAAGTTATTAGCAAATAATTCAATGTCGGCTTGAGATCGTAAGGTCTGCAAAATATTAACAAACACCTCATTAGACTCAAAGCCAAGCATAACGCGCTCAAGATCTATCATTGACACTTGTTCATCAGCTGTTTTAACGGCGTTTAAATCAATCACCACAGCATGACGATTACCCAAACTCTGCGCACTAAATACAGAATCGGCGTTTGGCTTGGTTAAAGCAAACACTTTGTTAACAATAGCTGCCTCAACTTGCTTGGAATCTCGTTTCACCCAACCGATATTTTTCCAAGTTAATGAATTTTTATTCATTAACTGAGTCATTTTTTCAGTCTCACCCGCTTGAGCATGTTTAGCAATTTGTACAGCAATGTTGTCAATAAAAGTTTTTGCCAATAAGCTTGTTAGGTGCGTGTTAATCTCACCCTGAACTTCGTCAAAGGTCTTTTGGCGTTGCGCTAATTTATCCTTTAGGTGAATCACCATAAAGCGATCACCACCCAACTCTAAAACTTCAGAATTCTCATTTTTGTTTAACACAACATCGCTAAAAGCTGCACTCACAACTTTTGCATCAAATTGAGTGGCTTGAGCATCAAAAAACTCGGTTGCTTGCAATTTAAGCCCCATCTGCTCAGCCAACTCTTCTAAGTTTGCTTCATAAGTCAAATTAGCCATTTGCTCAGTCAAGTTGTATAAATCTTTTTGCGCCTTAGATTGTGTGTAAAGCTGTGTCAATTCAGATTTAACACTATTAAATGATTTGACAACACCCGTCTTAATTTTATTAAGCTTAATAATGTGATAGCCAAATTCAGATTTAACCAACCCGCTTAACTCGCCTTCTTTCATGGCAAACGCGCTATCTTCAAACGCACCAACCATGACACCACGAGTAAAAAATCCTAAATCACCTGCAGAATCTTTTGAGCCATCATCTAGCGAATATTCACCAGCAAGCTTGGCAAAATCACCACCCTGCTGAAGTAATTCAAGCACCTTATTGGCAGTTTCTTCATCCTCTATAAGAATGTGCTGAGCTTGACGCTCCTCATCTGTGGTGAATCTAGCCTGCTCATCTTCATAAAAATTAAACAACTTATCATCAGTCACACTAATTTTTTTAGCAATTTCAGACAATGACAATTCAACAAATTCAAGCTTTACTTGCTCGGGCGCAAAGAAAGATTCTTTTTGATTATCGTAATAATTTTTAACACTCTTTTCATCCACTTTAACTTTTGAAGTGTAATCATTAGCATTTAACTGAATATATGAAAAATTACGCTGCTGATCGTTTAATTGTTGCAAGCGGGTTAACTGTGATGGCACCATGAACGCCGAGTCAAGCAAGTTGTATTTGATTTGATTTTGAGTAAGCTCTTTAGCTTTAATGGCTTCATATTTCGCAGGCGTATAACCATTCAGTCTTAATAATTGCTTATACTTATCAATTGAAAAACGCCCCTCTTCAGCAAACAAATCGCTCGCCTGGATCACCGCATTAAGCTCAGCAGTTGTGGTTGCATGCGACATGCGCTGTGCCAATTGGGTCAATAAGCGTCTATCGACCATTTGATTAAGAACTGATTGTTTCAAGACTTGATCAAACTCTGTATCGTATTTTTCAGCCAATTTTTGCTGTAAGCGTCTTTTTTGTGGATTGAATTCTGATAAAAACTCATCTTTGTTAATCTCTTCATCATTAATACTGGCCACCACCACATTAGAAGCGCCAGTAAAGTATTCATTGATACCGAATAAAGCAAAAGGTACAGTAATTAAACCAACGATTAAATAGGCTAACCAGCCTTTAGTTTTGTTTTTAATAGAGCTTAGCATAAGGATAAAGTTGTCTACCATTTAACAAATAAATGGCTACACATTAAATGAATAAAAAATAAGGATTATAAACGAAAAAGTTTATCAAAAAAAACGGAGTAAATTCGCATCATAATTTAGACGAAAAAAAAGATAGCTAATGCTACCTTTTTTTAACTTGCGTAAAACGCAATAAATATGGCGATCCGGAAGGGATTTGAACCCTCGACATCCTGCGTGACAGGCAGGCACTCTAACCAGCTGAGCTACCGGACCGAAATGTTTTTTTGGTGGGCGATACAAGACTTGAACTTGTGACATTCGCCTTGTAAGGGCGACGCTCTACCAACTGAGCTAATCGCCCAAAAAAACATATGCCCAACACTTAAGATTAAGCACGGGGCATATTATACTGAAAAAATCTTAAGAGTTAACTGATTCTTTAAGTAATTTACCCGCTTTAAAAGCAGGCACTTTAGAAGCTGCAATTTGAATTGCTGCACCTGTTTGAGGGTTGCGACCTGTACGTGCTGCACGGTCTCTAACTAGGAAGCTACCAAAACCTGTGATTGCTACGCTATCGCCTGCTGACAATGCTGAAGTAATCGCACCTGTTGTTGCGTCTAATGCGCGAGCTGCGTCTGCTTTTGTTAAACCTGATGTTTCAGCAATTGCTGCTACTAAATCTGACTTGTTCATTACTTATTCTCCTGTTTCGTAAATCGTATTTCTTGATTGAAATTTCTTGCGCTTTTTTATTAAAAGCTTTCAATGAATTATCCATTAAATACCCGCACTGTCAACGCATTTTTAAAAAAAATATAGTTAACCAGGAGTATTAGTTTTTGCTGATATTTTAAGCTGTTGAATTAACGGCAAAAATCGCTCTTTCCAAATGCTTGGGGTTAGCTGACCGATATGCTTATCTCTTATAATTCCTTGACCATCAACTATAAAAGTTTCTGGTGTGGCGTACACGCCAAGCTCTAATCCTAGCTTTCCCTGCTCATCAAAAATAATCTTGTTGTATGGATCACCCAAGCGATTTAGAAAAACTTGCCCTTCCTTGCGTGTATCTTTGTAATTAACGCCCACCATTTGCACTGAATTTGTTTTGGCAATATCCATCAACATTTGATGCTCTGCACGACAGGTGACACACCATGACGCCCACACGTTGACCAAACTTACTTGATCTTTAAGTAACGAATAAGTTGAGTAACTATCTGACGCTTTAAAATCCTCTACCATTAAATTTGGGAAAGGCTTGCCGATTAAAGGGGAGGGAAGTTTTTTAGTATCTCGACCTAAGCCATCAAACAAAAACCAGGCCAAAATAACAAAAATAGCTAATGGCGCAAATTTACTCATTATAGCCAGCAGGTTTTTTAATTGCTTGCGCTTTAGATAGCGCATCAGCCACCTCTGGTGGCATATAGTTTTCATCATGCTTGGCCAGCACCTCTGTGGCTACAAACGTGCCATTAACCAACGAACCAGTAGTAATAATGCCTTGACCCTCTCTGAACAGATCTGGCAAGATACCCTCATATTTAACGCTGAACGTATTTTTATTATCAGTCACATCGAACCTAACTTTAATACCATCACGCTTAACGCTGTCCACGCCAACTAACCCACCTAGACGAAAACTTTTACCGGTTGGCGCCTTACCTTCAACTACATCCGTTGGCGAGAAAAAATACAGCAAATTTTCGTTAAACGCCTTTAGGCCAAAGTAGCCTGCCAAACCAACACCGGCAACCAGCATCGCTACCAAGATCATTCTGTTTTGTCTTTTTGTCATCAGTGATTAATTCCTTGAATATTTAAGGCGTAATTGCTTAAATGTATTGTTATGAATAGTTTTTGTGCGTACGAATAATCCACCAATAACCACAAATGCCGTTAAATATGAAAACCAGATATAAAACGCATACTTACCATAAGGTAGAAATGAAAAGGTTTCTGCTAGTGTCATTTACCATGCTCCATAATAATTTTTTTAACCCAGCCACTATTCTGCTCTTGAATCAGCACTTCGTCGCGTGCGCGCATTAACATTAGCGCACCGTATAACAACTTAAACGAAATACCCATTAGCACCAACGGCATTAACATGTCGCTATGAATGGCAGGCTGCGCTATTTTCTCAATAGAACTTACAGAAGCACCTTGGTGTAGAGTGTTCCACCAAGTCACTGAATAATGAATAATAGGAATATTTACCAGACCAACGATCGCCAAAATAGAGCTGGCCTTAGCCGCTGTTTTTGGGTTATCAAAGGCGTTATTAAGCGACATGTAAGCCAAATATAAAAATAACAAAATCAATTCACTGGTTAGGCGCGCATCCCAAACCCACCAAGTGCCCCACATAGGCTTACCCCAAACCGCACCTGTTACTAGTGCTAAAAAAGTAAACGAGGCGCCAATTGGTGCGGATACTTTAGCCACTACATTGGCTAGCTTAATTTGCCAAATAAGGCCAATTCCACCTGATACTGCCATGACCACGTACACAAACATACTCATCCATGCTGCCGGCACATGGATATACATAATACGGTAACTTTCGCCTTGTTGGTAATCAGCCGGGGCGATAATCAGGCCCCAATACAAACCCACCAAGGTAATTACTATAAATGGATATAAAAACCAAGGAATGATTTTATGACTGATTGAATAGAAATTTTTGGGGGAGGCAAACGCCTGTATCCATTTCCACATAATATTTACGCTTTCAAAATTTGATAATTATTTTAAGGATTTTTGCGCTACGTTGTTGCGTAAATAAGTGGGTAATGGCAAATTATCATCAAACGGCAATCCTTGCGCAACATGATTTAAAGCCAGTTCAATTAAATTTTCAGCCATAGGGTAGAATTGTGCTTGATAATTCTCTATGTTAGTTGCCTCAACTAACGCTTGAGAATATGCGCCCCAGCCACTGCCAACCCCTAAATAATCATCACCTAATTTAGGTGCATCTTCAGGTTTGAAAATAGTTTCACCGGTAAATTTACCTTGGTTAATTTGTGCCCAGTAAACCTCGTTCATTCTTGCGTCTAAAGCAATGGCAACTTTATCCGTGTTGAATTTTTGCTGAGCACCAAACCCAACCAGCTCCAGGGTTGAAAACCCTAAGGTGGGAATTTCAAAAGCCAATGACATGCCTTGCACCACACTCACACACATTCTAACACCGGTAAATGCACCCGGACCTTTGCTATAAACAATCAGGTCTAAATCTTTAACAGATAGCCCAGTTTCATCTAAAACCTCATCACACAAGGGCAATATCAATCCTGAACTTTTTGCCACGTCCTTTAAGAATCGTGAGGTTTTAGCTGAATCTGAATAAAGACTCACCGAACAAACTTCGGTGCAAGTATCAATGGCAAGAATATTTTTCATATAGAGACCATTGCATTAACCCGGTACGGTTTAGGAGGTGTAGAAAATTGTGTATTTTTCACCCAAAAATGAGAAGAATAGCTAGCTATTTGACGAATTTTTAGATAAACCCTCCTAGAGGACTGCTGTGTAGCGCCAGAAAGATGTTGTATTATGTATTTCATAAATTGTACTAGGTTGATGCAATAATCTCTTTCACTATTTTACAATCTTTTCATACTTATGATACAAGCCTAACACTAAGGCTCGACGCTTTGCTAGGCGTTGAGGGTATTTAATGGGATGATAATAGCTTGGACCTTTAACCAATGCCACCAAGGTAGCCACCTCCTCAAGGGTTAATTCACTCATAGATTTATTAAAATAAAATCTCGATGCATGGGCAAACCCATTAACAACCAAATGACCTTTTTGCCCCAAGTAAACATGGTTCAAATAATAATTAAGAATAAACTTTTTATCAAAAGAAATCTCCAGCAGTATCGCCATCAGTGCCTCTTTGAATTTTCGATCAAAGCTTCTCTCACGCGTTAACAGCTCATTTTTAATCAGTTGCTGGGTTAACGTACTCGCCCCACGCAGCGGCTTATCATAAAATACATAATCACGAATAACCCGTGCAATCTCTTTAAAATCCACCCCAGAATGATTAAAAAATGATTGATCTTCAGTCAACAACAACATGTTAATCACCACAGGAGATTGCTGCTCATAATCAACAGCACTTACCTCTGTTTGTTGTGAAAAATGATCGACCACCTGGGTGTTGAGTTGAGCAACATAGATTGAAAATAGCAATACAATAAGCGTTAATGAATATTGTATTAATCGCTTAAATTTCACCTGCTTTAGTAGTAAAAATATAGGGTCAAGACAACTTAAGCGACTCTTTTCTAAAAATTCCAAGCAAAATTTTGTAA
>JACNGB010000015.1 GCA_014384345.1 Candidatus Thioglobus pontius | reverse complement strand
ATTGTCATGACGGTACTTTAACAGGTTTTTATTCATGCTTAAGTTGTCTTGACCCTAATTTTATTATGTGACAGGCCTTGCCTGTCACATAATTATTCTAACCAGATAAGGTGCGCCATACGCCCTGATTGATTGCCGTCACGTCGATAGGAGAAATACTTGTCTTTTTGCGCAAAAGTACACTGATCGCCACCAGTAATGCTATTCACACCCAAACCCTTTAGAATAATGCGCGCTGCTTGGTAAATATCGAGTTTGTATTTGTCATTAACTGCAATAAAGGCTTGCGCGAGTGATTTATCTTTGGCGATAAACTCATCATAAACTTCTTGACCCACTGCAAAGTTGGCCTGTGAAATGGCTGGGCCAAAATGCACAAGCAACTCTTGACCATCGAACTTAGCAACGAACGATTCAATAATACCGTTAACTATCCCCTGCCAACCTGCATGCGCTACACCCACTTGAGTACCAGACTTGTTACTAGCAAAAATTGGCAAACAATCTGCAGTCATCACGCAACAAACAACGCCTTTTTCACGGGTTACGACTGCATCACCCAAACACTGCACACTAGATGCCTCGAGACAAATATCTGAGTGAGTTTGCTGTAGAAATTTTGGCTTAGCGGGCAGGTGATATTTATCAACTAACAACTCTCGATTGTTATTCACCTGGACGGCGTTATCACCCACATGCAGTGCTAGGTTGAAATTGTCATAGCCACTTTCAATTAAACAAGAGCGATTGTTTTCATCGAAAAAACGCGTGGTTGTAACTAACTTAACATTATCTGGAAAATTACTCACCATCATATAATGACAGCACGGCTAGCAACTCTTGCAGATCTTGTGGTAGTGGCGCTTTCCATGACATTTCTTCACCGGTAATTGGGTGAGATAGTGTGAGTTTTTTAGCGTGCAAAGCTTGGCGATTAAATTTTTTAAGTGCGTCTTTTAGTTGCTCGTCGGCTTTTTTCGGAAAACGAATCTTGCCACCATACATTGGATCGGCAATCAGTGGATGCTCGATGTGAGACATGTGTACACGAATTTGGTGAGTACGGCCTGTTTCCAAAATGCATTTAACATGGGTATGATGGGCAAAACGATCAATCACTCGGTAATGTGTCACCGCCTCTTTGCCTTCACCCTCTTCAAGGACAGCTTGCCTGATACGGTCTTTTGGATCGCGCCCAATTGGTGCATCTACCGTACCGCCCGAAATCATGTGGCCATAGACAATGGCTGAATATTCACGCGAAACGGCGTGCGTTTGCAATTGCTCAACCAAGTTTTTTTGTGCCAGCTCACTACGCGCTACCACCATCAATCCTGAGGTGTTTTTATCAAGCCTATGCACAATGCCGGCACGATCTAGATTAGCTAATGACGGATCATAATACAGTAGTGCATTGGCCAAAGTGCCTGTCCAATTGCCTGCGCCAGGATGCGTTACTAAGCCTACTGGCTTGTTAACCACGATAATATCATCATCTTCATAGACCACGTCAATGGCAATATCCTCACCCAGCCAAGCGTTGGTTTTTTCCTTAACCAAGGTTAGTGCAATTACCTCACCACCCAATACTTTTTCCTTGGGCTTAAAGGTTTTATCATTAAGTAGCGCTTTGCCTGACTTAACCCAGGCGGTAATTTTAGAACGTGAATAATCCGGCAGCATTGTGGCCAGTGCACTATCAATACGCTGGCCAATCAGGCGATCGGGAATAACGATGTTTAATAAACTCATGGGTGTATTTTACTTAGTAAACCTGTCCTTATATGCGAGTATTTTTTACTCTTAGAAGGAAAATATTTGAAATACGAGTGCGCGTAGCAACTCTACGCAAGCAAGTATTTTGAATATTTGACACACTAAGTGTAAAAAAGAGGAAGCATAGAAGGTAATTTGGCGTCGCGTAAGAGATTTGAACTCCTGTTACCAGGATGAAATCCTGGGGTCCTGGGCCGGACTAGACGAACGCGACCAAAATATTTTAAATGAAATTAACCAAAGGTATTGTCAAATTTTCATCAGACGAAAAAAAACCTGATTTAAAAATCAGGTTTTAAGTGTATGGCATCGCCTAGGAGAATCGAACTCCTCTTACAAGGATGAAAACCTTGGGTCCTAACCGATAGACGAAGGCGACATAACGTTTTTCTTGCTGCTGCTGGTGGAGCTAAGCGGGATCGAACCGCTGACCCCGACACTGCCAGTGTCGTGCTCTCCCAGCTGAGCTATAGCCCCAATTTTTGGTGCAAAGCAAAAAAGGTAAATTATAGTCGCTATGTTGAATTAGTCAAGACTTAATTGGTAAAATAATCCCATGAAATTACAAACATTTGACGAAAAGACTTATCACTTAGACATTATGTACCACCAAGGTGTCTATGAAAATTCAATTCACTTTATTTTTGATCATGAATCTAAAACTTGCGCGATTGTTGACCCCGCTTGGCATGGGGATTTATTCATTGAATACGCGCAGAAAAAAGGCTACGTCATTACTGATATTTGGCTAACACATTGGCATGGCGACCATACTAATGCAGCGGATGAAATTGCTGAGAAAACCGGCGCTAAAATCACCGTGGGTATTAACGAGCTGCCTTATTTAGATATTGAACATGATTTAACCACGGTTAATGATGGTGACACCATTGCACTTGGCGCCACCACTGCTACAGTTATCAACACCCCAGGCCATACTGCGGGTGGTGTTTGCTACCTGCTAGATGGTCACATCATTGTTGGTGACACTTTATTTGTGTACGGTGCAGGGCACTGCTCAATGCCGGGTGGTAGCGTGCATGAATTCTATCATTCAATGCAAAAACTTAAAACTATCAATGATGATGTCATGCTGCATTGCGGACATGATTATGGTTGCAAAATTAACACTACCATGGGTGAGCAGAAATCTGGCAACGCTTACTTGTTGTTGGACAACGAGCGAGATTTTGTTCGCTTTGTTGAAGGTATGTCACAAGGTTTGGTCGCCTATCCAACTGAAGCGCTTAGCCTTAAAGAAGTGCAAGCCATGCTATGATTGGTTTTTTTGGCGGCTCCTTTGATCCTGTTCATCTTGGGCATTTAAATAATGCAGTGCAAATCAAACAACAGTTGGGTTTGTCAGCTCTGTATTTAATGCCGTGCAAGGCGCCGGTTCACAAAGACGCCTTGACATTTTCAACCCAACAACGCCTAGACATGCTACATGCAGCTGTTCAAGATTTTCCAGAATTGGCGATTGATGAACGCGAAATTAATTCAGAAGTTGAGTCCTATACCATTCACTCGCTTAAGCAGATTAAACAACAATATCCACAACAGTCTATTTGTCTGATTGTTGGCATGGATAGCTTTAAGCAGCTTAGTAGCTGGAAAGATTATTTTGAGTTTCAGCAGTACTGTCACTTAATTGTACTAGCAAGACCCGGCCAAGAAAAACCTACTGATACTTATCATTTTAAATTGGCTAAGCATAAATTTGAACTTGCCGAGCAAGGCGCGGGACTGCTATATTTTGCCAATACTGACTTGCACGATATCTCCTCTAGCAAAATTCGAGGTATTTTGTTTGACACGACGGCTAATGGTAAAATACGCGCTAACCGAAATTTAGCCGGGCTTTTGCCCACCAGCGTTATTAATTATTTGAGATAAAATCATGAGCCTAAACCTAGAAGCGCAACTAAAAGTTGTTACCGACACCATTGACGAATTAAAAGGCGAAGATGTTGTAACGCTTAAAGTGCTTGACCAAAGTGCTGATATTGAGGCTATTGTGATTGCCACTGGTCGCTCTGTTCAACATGTTCGCGGTATTGCTAACAATATTAAAATTGAAGCCAAACGCCTTGGCATGCAAGTTTCAGGTGTTGAAGGTACAGAAACTGGCCACTGGGTTTTGGTGGATTTAGCCGAAGTGGTGGTGCATGTGATGACTGAGAAAACCAGAGAGTTTTACAAGCTAGAGAAACTTTGGACCGGTACTGATAACGACTAACAATCATGAAAATTAATTTGGTTGTGATTGGTAAAAAAATGCCAGATTGGATTCAAACCGGGATTAATCATTATCAAAAACAACTGCCTGCGCAACTTAATTTTAACCTGATTGCCCTGGAGGCACAAAAGCGTAAAGGCAAAAATATTGAGCAAATTAAAGCGTTAGAAGGCGAGCTTATTATTAAAGCCAGCAAAGATTCAAGCCTGGTTATTGCCTTTGATGAACATGGCAAACAACACACTACTAAAGCCATTGCCAAATACCTGGGTGATTGGCAACAAAACGGCGAAACCATTTCGCTTATTATTGGTGGTGCAGATGGGCTTAGTAACGAGGTAAAAAACCATGCGAACCAACTTTGGGGCTTATCCAATTTGACCTTGCCGCATTCCATGGCAAGACTACTAGCCGTTGAGCAACTATATCGTGCTCATTCGTTATTAACCAACCACCCTTACCATCGTGATTAGCAGCGGCTTTTGCCCTTCTGACTGCGTTGAACAATTAAAATATTTTCAATCACATAGTTCCGCCTATGCTTAATCAATATTTTGATTGCCCGCCTTGCAGAAGAATAAAATGCTTGCTAATGGTTAGCGGTATAATCGCATCAAAAAAACAATAAACATCATTATGAAATTAGAATTAATTAGTTTTAAGCTTTGTCCTTTTGCACAACGTGCGATTATTTTGCTTAATACACAGAAGATTGACTTTGAAATTACCTACATTAACCCCATGGATCCACCAGATTGGTTTAAAGAAATTTCACCAACGGGGCAAGTGCCACTATTAAAAGTGGATGATCAAATTGTTTTTGAATCGTCTGTAATTACTGAATTTATTAATGATATTAGCACCACCTCTATCCATCCTGACAATGTTGTGCAAAAAGCCAATAACCGCTCTTGGATCGCTCTCTCATCTGCCATGTTTGATGATTTATTTGGCCTAGTAACGGGCGATAAGGATAAGTTCAATGCGTCAAAAGAAGCTTTATTTAATGAATTAGCTAAGCTAGAGTCAGCCAAAAGTAGTGATGTTTTTTTTAACGGCAACGACTTCAATATGATTGACGCCGCTCTAGCGCCTATCTTTATGCGCCTAGCCTGGATTAATGAATTTACTGATAACGCTTTGTCTATTGCCGAATTTAAACACTTAAGTGCCTGGAGTGATGCGATTTTAGCCGTAGAAGAAGTGGCCACCTCTGTGGTGGACGGGCTCGATGATGTTTACTATTCAAACATCGAAGGGCGTGAAGGTCACTTATCCACGCTTTTAGTTGACGAATAGCCTTAAGTTAAAGAATCGCTAGAATATTTTCTGGCGGCCTACCAATCACAACACCTTTGTCAGTTTTTACAATGGGGCGCTCAATTAAGATTGGATGATCAATCATTGCTTGTATCAGCTGATCTTGTGTTAATACCTCATTATCCAAATTGTTGTCTTTGTACGGCGACTCAAACGTGCGCATGAGTGATCTAGCGTCCATATTAAGCTCACTCAATAGCGCTTTTAATTCGTCAGCGGTCGGTGGTGTATCCAGGTATTTAATTACCTTAAAGTCGACGCCCTTTTCCTCTAAAATTCCTAGGGTTGATCGAGATTTGCTGCATCTTGGATTGTGATAAATTATTGTACTCATTATAAATATTATTATGAAAAAACTACTTATTATACTTGCGCTCTTATCAGGATACGCCCACGCAATTACGGTTAATGAAATTGTTAATGCTGCCAAACAGGCGCGTGATCAAGCTGGGAAAATTACAACCCCTATTTTTTCATTAACTGATACACAGGGGAATATTCACACGAATCAAACCACCGAAGGAAAATACTTAGTAGTTAATTTTTGGGCCACTTGGTGTCCGCCTTGTTTAAAGGAAATTCCTGCTTTTGTGGAATTTTACGAAGCCAATAAAGATAAGGTGCTGATTCTAGGTCTTGACTATGAACAAGCAGACAAAAAAGCAATTACTGATTTCACAGACACCTTTATGGTTAGTTATCCGATTATTTTATTTGATGAAGATAACGGGCCGCAATTTTCAAGATTTGGTGAGGTGTTTGGCATGCCAACCACGTATGTTTACAATCCCAAAGGTCAGTTAGTTGACTTTAGAATGGGTGAGATGGATATTGAATCCCTGCAAGCAGCGATTTTAAAGTAGCCAAGTTTTAGCGCTCTCTCCTTGGTCGCGCACCAACTTTGGCACTAAATAGCCGCTCAACTTAGCTTGCAGTTGGCGGTGTAATTTAAGCGCTTTTTCATCTGTCACAAAATAATGCTCAGCACCCTTCACTTTATCCAACATGTGTAAGTAATAAGGCAATATCCCTGCTGAAAATAACTCCAGACTAAGCTTTGTTAGCGTGTCTAAATCATCATTAACCCCCTTTAACAACACTGACTGGTTAAGCAAGGTCGCATTTTCAATTTTTGCGATATTTTTACAAAATGCTGCTGATAGCTCATTTGCATGATTAATATGAGTCACCAAGACCACTTTAAGTCGTGTTTTTGTTAGTATTTTCGATAATTTAGCGGTTATTCGACTTGGAATGACCACCATTGAACGAGAATGAATGCGCAGTGTAGTGATATGTTGAAAATTTTCAATTTTTTTGATTAATTGTTCGAGTTTTTCATCGCTCAAACTAAGTGGATCACCACCACTTAAAATAACTTCATTAACCGCTAGCTGCTTTTCAATATACGCTTCAATCGCGAGCCAATTACTTAGTGCATCATGCTGCGTATAATCAAAATTTTTCCTGAAGCAATACTGACAATGAATAGCACAAACCTGAGAAGTGATTAACAATACTCGGTTAGGATATTTATGAATTAACCCATCAACAGGCGAATATTGCTCATCATTTAAGGGTGACGACACATAAGCACTATTAACGTCCGATGTTTGTGGAAGTACTTGTTTTAATAGTGGATCGTTCGGATTATTTTGATCAATCAGCTGAGCATATTCCAGGGGAATTTTAATCGGGAATTTGTGATCGGAAAACACTTGAGTATTGAAAAACTCATTACTCTGACTAGCACCTTTAAGTACTTTTCTAGCTTGCTGATTCCACTGATTCATAGGCGTAAAAAAAGCCCCGTCAGGGGCTTTTATAACATTCGACTACTTAAGGATTAACAAAAGTTAGCGAAGTTTGCGTCTGAATGATCTTGACCGTCTTCGTAGCCAGCTTCGTACGCTTCAGTTTTTCTTTGCTCTTCAATTTCAGGATTTTCTAAGAAGCCTGCAACCCATCCTTGAATGTAGTTGTCATTTACGCCCATTTCTTCCATTTTTTTAACGCCTTCGTAGTAAGTCATCGCTGATACTCCTTAAATAATGTTTATAATTTTGTTGCTTATATCAGAGCGTTTTTCAACTGACATAAGAGAAAGATAATATTATAACCATTAAATTCCATAAGGCAAGAAAAATCCATGAATTTATCAGAAATAACCAACGGTTTAAATGACAAACAACATCAATCAGTTGCGCTTGATGACACTCAAAATGCCTTAATACTAGCGGGTGCAGGCAGTGGTAAGACGCGTGTCTTGACACATCGCATTGCTTATTTAGTCACGCAAAAAAATATTCATACTGACAGCATTTTGGCGGTTACCTTTACTAATAAGGCCGCTAGAGAGATGCGCGAGCGACTCGCCACCTTGTTAAGGCGCCCTATTCAAAGCATGTGGGTAGGAACATTTCACGGCTTGGCACATCGCCTGTTGCGCACGCATTATGAAAAAGCCGGATTGACTTCTGGCTTTCAGATACTCGACGCCCAAGATCAAATGCGCATTATTAAGCGTTTGATGAAAGAAAATAATATTGATGAATCTAAATTTCCGGTTAGAAAAGTGCAGTGGTTTATTAACCAGCAAAAAGATGAAGGAATACGCGCACAAGATGTAGACCCAGGTTATAACTTTTTTGTTAAAAAAAGCTTGGAAGTTTTTGTGCTTTATGAGGCGCATTGTCGAGCTAATGATTTAATTGATTTTGCCGAATTATTAGTAAGAAGCTACGAACTACTAAAAAATAATGTTGAGCTACTCGAACATTATCAAACGCGTTTTTCTCATATTTTAGTAGATGAGTTTCAAGACACCAATACTGTGCAATACAAATGGATTCAGCAATTATTCACCGGCAATAATAAAGTATTTTGTGTGGGTGATGATGATCAGTCAATTTATGGTTGGCGTGGTGCAAAAATTGAAAATATCACCAAATTAGAAACTGATTTTGAGCCCATACTAACCATTCGCCTGGAGCAAAATTATCGCTCAACAGGCAATATTTTGTCAGCCTCTAATGCTTTAATTGCCAATAACTCTAATCGCATGGGTAAATCATTATGGACAGATTCTGGCAATGGTGATTTGATTGATGTTTATGAAGCGCGCACCGAAACTGATGAAGCAGACTACGTGGTTCGCGCCATTCAAAAAAATATAAAAGATGGCGATAAAGCTAGCGACAATGCTATTTTGTATCGGTCTAATGCCCAGTCTCGTGTGTTTGAAGAAGCGCTGATTAAATACAATATTCCTTATGTTATTTATGGCGGCTTACGTTTTTTTGAACGCGCTGAAATTAAAGACGCTTTATGCTATCTACGCATGATTGAAAGTTCGGCTGACAACGTTGCCTTTGAGCGTGTGGTTAATTTTCCAACACGTGGGATTGGCAATGCAACGCTGGAAAAAGTGCGAGAATTTGCACGTAATGAGCACACTAATTTATTTCAAGCGGCCAGACAAGTAGCGTCAACACTACCAACGCGCGCTGCTAATGCACTTACTGGATTTATTCAGCTGATTGAACACATGACTGATGACAGCAAGCATTTAGAGTTAAGCGAAAAAGTCGCTTACTTATTGAAAGAATCCGGCCTAATAATGCATTACGGCAATGATAAAACCGACAAAGCTGGCAGTAAAAAAGAAAACCTCGAGGAGTTAATTTCTGCTGCCAAGCAATACAATCATGAAGAGGATAGTGAAATGAATGAGGTGGTTGGATTTATCTCGCTCGCTTCGCTAGATTCAAGCGGTGACGCCAATACTCCAGCTACGGACAATGTACAACTGATGACCATTCATTCGGCCAAAGGCTTGGAATTTCCTAATGTATTTTTAGGGGGTCTTGAAGAGGATCTATTCCCTTCTAGACAATCCAAGGATGAGCCACATCTGATGGATGAGGAAAGACGCTTATGCTACGTAGGCATGACTCGAGCCATGAAAAAACTCACACTTTCATTTGCTATTAAACGTTTTTTACACGGGCAGTCTTTGTACGCCTACCCTTCTCGATTTTTGGATGAAATCCCGAGTGAATATACCAATAAGGTTAAGGCAAAATTTGGTGCCACGCAAGCTAATTACAATGACGATGACATCTACAATCAAGATATTGAGCCACAGGCTAATGGTCAATTAGCTGTTGGTGTTGGGGTTAAGCATGGGAAGTTTGGTTTTGGCACGGTGCTTAATTTTGAAGGTGAAGGTGATTCGGCTAGAATTCAAATTAAGTTCAAGCAAGCGGGAACAAAATGGTTGATTGCTAGCTATGCCAATTTGGAGTTCGTTTAACCCTTTCCATTAGAGGCAAAACCTCCCGAACTTATCCTATTGGCAGTATCACTGTTTTACTGTTTTCTATTTCAACCACTTGGCGCGAGGAATTGCCTCGTATTTGGTTTTGGCACGGTGCTTAATTTTGAAGGTGAAGGTGATTCGGCTAGAATTCAAATTAAGTTCAAGCAAGCGGGAACAAAATGGTTGATTGCTAGCTATGCCAATTTGGAGTTCGTTTAACCCTTTCCATTAGAGGCAAAACCTCCCGAACTTATCCTATTGGCAGTATCACTGTTTTACTGTTTTCTATTTCAACCACTTGGCGCGAGGAATTGCCTCGTAGACTGATTACCAACTACGTTAATTTGAGGCTTGTTTAATTTAAGGTTTTTTTCAGATCGTCAACTGAAAAACTTTGCACGGTTTGTTCATCGGTATAAACCGGCTTCATTTTTGTATGGGTGCCGGCTTCTTTTTCAATCTCAGTTTGACGAGAAATCACCAAATTTAGGCAATCGGTAATCATTTTTTGAGTGTTTTCAGTCAAAGGATGGCGCAATCCTGGCTTGGTCATGGTGTCTTTGGCGACAGCAATTAAGGTTTTTCTCATTGCACTTAACATTCTTACTTCTAACTCTGTGTTGTTGTCATCACTCATAATAACTCTCGTATTGTCTCTAAATAGTTTAAGTAGGCTATTTTATCGTAGTTAAATTCTTTATACCCTTGCATTGACTGAAGTTTTTCACTCGCCCCCCAGTCGGTATCAATTACTTCTGACACCATCTCGGGATGATTACAAATTAGCACCATGTCACAACCACTATCTAGTGATACGCGCACTCGGTCGTTAATATCTTTAATGAAAAAAGCGCCTTGCATAGATAAGTCGTCACTAAACACAACCCCTGAAAAACCCAACTGCTCACGCAAAATTTGCTTAATCCATTTTTTAGAAAAGCCTGCTGGATTTTCATCAACTTGTGGATAGATTACGTGTGCTGGCATTACTGCATCCAACCCCTGGTTAACTAGCTCTTTAAATGGCAGCATGTCTGACATAAGCTCTGTCATCGAGCGCTCATCAATAGGCAAGTCTAGATGCGAATCCGCCGCCACAAATCCATGGCCCGGAAAATGCTTACCAACGCACTTCATGCCCGCCTGATGCATGCCATTAATCAAAGCACCTGCCAAGGCAACAATCGCTTTAGGGTTTGAATGAAAGGCACGATCACCAATTACTGAGGATTGGCCATAATCCACATCTAGCACCGGCGTGAAAGAAAAATCAACACCAATACTTAACAATTCGTGTGCTAAGACATAACCACAAGCAGTTGCTTGTTCAAGGGCTAAATCGGGATCTCGATCATACGCATCACCCAATTTAGCCATAGCTGGCAGATGAGTAAACCCTTCTTTGAAGCGTTGCACACGACCCCCTTCGTGATCAACTGCAATCAATAATTCGGGCTTAACAGCCCTAATAGAAGTAATTAACATCTTAATTTGTTCGACCGATTCAAAGTTTCGACTAAACAAAATAACGCCGCCAATTGAAGACTTGGCCAGTTGGGTTTTTTCACTCGTGGACAACTGAGTCGCTACCACGTCCATCATTATCGGTGCAAAATTCATCAATCTATATAAGGCTTAACTTTATAAACAAGGTACAAAATCGGCAGGCCAATTAGTGTGGTTAATATAAAAAATTCACCGTAGCCAAATACTTCCACAATGGTGCCAGAATAACCGCCAAATATTTTTGGCAATAAGGTCATGAGTGATGAAAACACTGCATATTGTACCGCGGTAAATTTAATATTGGTTAAGCTCGATAAGAAGGCAATAAAAGCAGCGCCTGCCAAACCAGCAGACAAGTTATCCATGGTGATGGTGATATATAACCACATCATGTCATGACCCACATTAGCCAAAATAATAAACAACAAGTTGGTTAACGCTGAAAGCAGTGCACCTAAAAACAAGACTCTAAATACGCCAAACCTAATCGCCATAATACCACCTAAAAATCCGCCGGCAATCGTCATAAATAGGCCAAATGTTTTAGATACAGTGGCAATTTCCACTTTGGTAAAACCCATGTCTTGATAAAAAATGTTGGCCACGACACCCAGCACAATGTCACTCACTCGATATAGTCCAATCACTGCCAAAAGCAGAATAGCGACACTCAACCCATAACGATTAAAGAAATCTTTAACTGGCGCTATGTAAGTATCATCAACCATGGTTCGATTAACCACATTAAGTGTTATCAATAGTCGAGCAGCAACATAAGCACCGGTGATGGCTAGCATCATTCTTAGTGTGCCGATTAAAAATCCGGACAAATGCTTGTTTGCAAAAAAGTCTGTTAATACTGGCTTAAGGGCTTTAACCAAATCTGCGCTCACTATAAATGTCGTAATAAAAGCAGCAACAATGGTCAAGAATAAGGCGAAGAATCGTGCGTAATCCAGTGTTGTATAGTCAATCGAACGATTAGATGAGTCAGGTTCTTTAATAACCAGTGTGGTGATAACACCAACCATCATAACCAACGCCATCATTAAATAAGTGGTTGACCAAGCCTCAACACTATAAAGTGCTTTGGTTGAGCCAAAGTAGCTGGCCAAAAATAGTCCACCCGCACCAGCCGCCAACATGCCAATTCTATAGCCTGCAATATAAGTAGCACTAAGCATTGATTGCATGTCTTTATTAGCCGATTCAATTCGATAGGCATCGATTACAATATCTTGAGTAGCTGATGAAAATCCGAGCAATACTGCACCGATCGCCATTAACTCCAAACTGTCTAGGCCTGCTTGAGGATCAACCGATGACATCAACAAAATAGCACCTATGATAGCTAATTGAGAAACCAACATCCAAGCTCTTCTTCGACCCAAGAGTTTGGTTAAAATTGGCAATGGTAATCGATCAACCAAGGGTGCCCAGACAAACTTAAACGAATAACCCAAGGCTGCCCATGAGAAAAAAGTGATACTTGACTTGGCCACGCCCGCTTCATTTAACCAAAGCCCTAATGTGGAAAAAATAAGCAAAATGGGTACGCCGGCTGAAAAACCCAAAAACAACATGCTTAGCACCCGTGGGTGAATAAAAAGCCTAATGCTGTCTAACATTGAACCCAAGGCATACCATCATGACGCCAACCGTTAACATTGCCACGTTGGTCATTTTCATCCAGGTCCCCTTCGAAGCCACTCACCACATGGGCCACATTAGTAAACCCATGTTTAAGTAAGCACTTGCCTGCATCATCAGAGCGATACCCACTACGACAAATCAAGATGATTTCAACATCCAATGCATCGCTACCCAAAAAACGCTTAATAGCGGCAATGAAGTTTTTCTCATTCGGCGCCCAATCAGGATCATCTAACCAGGGTACAAATAACGCATCAATTGGTCGGCCAACAAACTTGTTTTCAGCTTCACAACGCACATCAATTAACACCGCTTTTTTATTGGCCTGTAGACGCTCAACGGCTTTTTTTGGTAAATATTGAAGTAGACTGCTCATGAAGCAATTATAGCAACTTCTTCAAGCGTTTGAACACGATCAAATAACTCAATAATATCAGCATTGTGCATGCGAACACAACCCTTAGAGCCGGCAACCCCCATAGGGGTTTCATCTGGTGAACCGTGAATGTAAATATATCGATTTTTGGTATTGGCATTATGAGATTCAACTCCGTCAAGCCAGAGTATTCGAGTTAGAATCCAGTCTCTTTGTGGGTGTTGTTGCGCCAACTCAGCACTATAGATTTCACCGGTAAATACACGACCTTTAAGCACTGAATTTGGCGCTAAATTTTGTCCGATTTTTTCAGCAATTTTGAACTTTCCTAATGGCGTGCAGTAAGAGCCTTCAACTTCACCAACGCCATTAGCAGCTGCACTAATTGCGTAAGTTTTATCGTTAAATTCAAGGGTTTGATTAGCAATGTTAATGATAATCATAGTGCTGGCTTATTTGGTAAATAGTGCAATGGATTCAACGTGGGCTGTTTGCGGAAACATGTCCATCACGCCCGCTGTTTTAAGTTTGTAGCCTAATTCAATCAACTTAGCTGTATCGCGAGCCAAAGTCGCCGGATTACAAGACACGTATACTAAGTGATTTACGCCTAATTTAGGCAATAATTCTACAATTTCAATGGCGCCTGAACGCGCTGGATCAATTAACGCCTTGTTATAGGTCTTGCCTCTAAACCATTCAAACCCTTCAACTTCTTTAAACAAGTCTGCCTTGTAAAAATCAGTATTGCCAATTTTATTTTGTTCGGCATTGTATTTCGCACGCTCAATTAAACCCATGTCACCTTCAACGCCAACCACATGCTTAGCATATCTCGCCATTGGCAAGGTAAAGTTACCTAGGCCGCAAAATAAATCAATCACCTCATCATGCTCGTTTAAGTCAAGCAACTCCAAAGCTAAATTAATCATTTTCTGATTCAGCTTAAAATTCACCTGAGTGAAGTCAGTTGGTAAAAATTCCATTTCAATGTCATGATCAGGGTGTGAGTAAGTTAGCACTACAGGCTGATCAAGCGGTTTAACTGTATCTTCGCCACCACTTTGCGTATAGAAAGTTACAGCTAATGCTTTAGCACAATCACGCAATACTTGCTCATCTTGTTCATTTAATGGCTCAAGATGCCTTAAGATAAGTACCGTATTATGCTCAGCAACAGCCACTTCAATTTGTGGTACTTGTGATTTAATCGAGAGCTTTCCAATCGCCTCAGCCAACACTTCTAAGTTATCACCCAAAGACGGATGCAACACCTCGCAACGACTCATGTTAGTAATAAAGCCAGATTTTTTTTCTCTAAAGCCAACCAATACTTTTTCTTTTTTAGCAACATAACGCACACCAAGTCGTGCTTTACGGCGATATCCCCAATTTTGCACCTGAAGTGGCGCCAGCCACTGTTCTGGCTCAGCCTTAGCTTGACCTAAAAAAGCATCTTTAAGCCATTCGCCTTTAGCACTAATTTGATCTTCGCTAGACAAATGCTGAAACGAACAGCCACCACAAATACCAAACACCTCACACTTTGGTGATATACGATGATCAGCAGCCTTGATAACTTCCTTAACGTCCGCTTCTTCGAATTTAGCACGAGAAAAAGTGCGGTCTGCAATGACCATTTCACCTGGCAAAGCGCCAGAGACAAAAATAACTTTTTCATCAAGATGTGCAATGCCACGACCTTCATGCGATAAAGACTCAATGGTTAATTCGTAGGTTTTAGCTTTTGGTTTTCTTCTTCGACCCATGGTTTATGCCAATCATTAGTTAGGCTAATTATCCAATAGTTCTACCCAATGTTTAACAGGAATTTTACTGTCTTTTTGCAGATGCATTAAACAGCCAATATTAGCCGTCACAATCATCTCCGGATTGGCTACTTGCAGATGTTTTAATTTGTTATTTTTTAATGCTTGCGAGAGTTTAGGTTGAAAAATCGAATACGTGCCTGCTGAGCCACAGCACAAATGCGAATCTTTAACAGGTGCCGGCGTATAGCCTAATTGTTGCAAAATTGAATTAACCAGTCCTGCTAATTTTTGCCCATGCTGCAAGGTACAGGGCTCATGATACGAAATATTGGCTTTTTCTAAGTTTAACTGGGATAAATCTTTGTCCACCAAAAACTCTGCAATATCTTGAGTTTTTCTCGAAATATATTTTGCCTTTTGATAATACGGGTCTGATTTATCAAATAAAGATGGATAGTCTTTAACCATTAGCCCACAACCACTCGCACTGGAGATAATAGTGTCTACTTGTTGAGTTAGCCAAGAATCGATATTTCTTTTTACTTTTTTAAGTGCATCATGCTCAGCGCTTAGGTGTTGATCCACTGCACCACAACATTGCTTTTGCGGGGTTTCAATAGCCTCAAAGCCCAATTTTGCCAAAATATTTTTAATGCTGTGATTAATATTGGGCGCCAACACTGGCTGTACACAACCGCCTAATAGCAGCACTTTTTTACCATCACCACTAGGCGTAACAGCTTCACCTTGCCTTTGAGAATGTTTTGCAATAAAACCAATCGGATTAAATAAAACTGGCGTTGTGAGTAGCTTACGTACTGAATAGCGTACAACTTTTTGCCAAACTGGGCGTTTTTTTTCAACAAACCCGCGACCAATATCAAGCAAGGATGAATACTCAACACCCGATGGGCAAGTGGTTTCGCAAGATCTACACGTCAAACAACGATCTAGATGCTCAATACTTTTTGTTGAAAAATCATTCCTTTCAAGAGAGGATTTAATTAAATAAATACGTCCACGAGGTGAATCTAACTCTGAGCCCAATAGTTGATAAGTGGGACAGGTGGCCAAACAAAATCCGCAATGCACGCATTTTCGAATAATCTCATTAGCCTTAAAATTAGCAATTTGATGGGTTTGCATTAGTTGAATATCCCGTTAGGGTCAAATACCGTTTTTAATCGACGCTCAATCTCTAAGCGCAATGCTGAATGTTGATCTGTTTTTATACTAGTTTTAAGATTATTTACATAACTTTTTGGCATGACTTTAAAACTGATTTGAGTAATAGCAGCAAGCTTTCCAGCTGAGCCCACTAGCAGTCTGGCCACATCGTAACCCGCCACATTTTTCATTACCTGGCCGCCAAAATTTAACAACTCACCTGTGCCATCAATAATTTGCACACCCAAGACACTATCAGACAAATCCTCAGCACCTATTGCATAAGCAGCGCCAATACTTTGATTTTTATCTTCAATATAAAATGGCAAAACTTGGTCGTTTTTAGCCAGCACATTGCAAATTTCAGCAATAGGTGTGCTGGCTTTAACAGTGATCACCAACTCCTCTGAAAAATATTCTTGCACACCTGAATAATTCAACCACTCGCTGTTGATATTAACAGTGGTTGCTTGTTTAATTTCATCTTGAATCTGGGTAATTCGATCAATCATTAAAATCGCTCCAACTCAGGATGCGGCAATTGGCCATGATGCACATGCATAGCGCCAAGCTCTGCACAACGGTGCAATTCTGGCACAGCCTTACCTGGGTTTAATAAAGACTCAGGATCAAATACTGCTTTAATTTTATGAAAAATTTCCAGCTCTTTGTTATTAAACTGATGACACATAGCATCGAGCTTTTCCACGCCCACACCGTGTTCACCGGTGATACTACCGCCCATATCAACACTGAGTTTTAAAATCTCTGTACCAAATTCTTCGGTTCTCTCTAGCTCACCTTCAATGTTCGCATCATACAAAATCAGAGGGTGTAAGTTGCCATCACCCGCATGAAAAACATTTGCCACTCGAAGTTGGTATTTTTTACTCAGCTGGTTAATCTTTTCCAGCATATCGGCCAAATGACGCCTCGGAATGGTGCCATCCATACAGTAATAATCAGGCGATAGGCGCCCTACTGCCGGAAAGGCTGACTTACGCCCTTTCCATAAATCCAATCGCTCTTGCTCGTTATCTGACACCTTAATACTCGAAGCACCGGACAATACCTTAAGCACAACATCCAGCTCTGAGCGAACCTCAGCTTCAGTACCATCTAACTCGCATAACAATAATGCTTGTGCATCAAGCGGATAGCCCACTTGAGCAAAGCCTTCAGCCGCCTCAATGGCAAAGCTATCCATCATCTCTAGTCCAGCAGGGATAACGCCTGCTTTAATAATATCGGCCACCGCATTAGCGCAGTCACGGACCGAATCAAACCCCGCCATCACCACTCTTGCTAAATTAGGCGTTTTGGTTAATTTAACGGTAATTTCAACAATAACACCAAGCAAGCCTTCAGAGCCATTCATCAGCGCTAACAATCCTAACCCTTGGTCACTTCTTGACAATATTAATTCCTCACCATCAATGGTTAAAATTTTTACCGCTTCAACATTGTGCACAGTTAGGCCGTACTTTAAACAATGCACGCCGCCTGAATTTTCAGCCACATTACCACCGATACTACACGCAATTTGACTCGATGGATCAGGCGCATAATACAAACCGTAGCTAGCAACAGCTTCACTAATAGCGATATTCCTTACCCCTGGCTCAACAACCGCCAATTGTTTATCAACATCAATATGTTTAACTTGATTTAACTTCGATAGCCCCAAAACAATAGATTTTTCTAGTGGCATTGCACCGCCTGCCAAACCCGTGCCAGCGCCGCGTGTCACTACCGGTGTATTGCTTGCTTTACAAATCTTTAACACTTGCTTGATTTGTTCAATGGTTTCAGGCAGTACAACTGCCAATGGCTTTTGACGATAAACACTCAGGCCATCACATTCAAACGGGCGAGTATCCTCCTCTCCTGTGAGCACAATACCCTTAGGTAGTACGTGAGATAATTCTTGAATAATCGACATTCAAGCAATTATAATGACTTCTTTAAATTGATTAACCACAAAAAGATTATGAAATCATTCAATCCGCCTGTAAGAACTTTAATGGGCCCTGGTCCTTCTGACGTTCACCCTAGAATTTTATCAGCCATGGCGCGCCCTACTATCGGCCACCTTGATCCTACTTTTGTTAGCATGATGAACGAAACCAAAGAGGGTTTAAAGTACATTTTCCAAACTGAAAATGAGCTAACTATGCCAGTTTCAGCGCCGGGTTCTGCTGGTATGGAAACTTGTTTTGCCAACTTGGTTGAGCCAGGCGATAAAGTGGTTGTTTGTATCAATGGTGTTTTTGGCATGCGCATGAAAGAAAATATCATACGCTTTGGTGGCGAAGCAATCGTTGTTGAAGATGATTGGGGTAGTGCCGTATCAACGGACAAAGTTGAACAAGCGTTAGCAGATAATCCAGATGCAAAAATTCTAGCATTTGTACATGCTGAAACTTCTACTGGCGCAAGCTCTGATGCCAAGACCCTATGTCAAACCGCACACAAGCATGATTGCGTTACCATTGTTGATGCGGTAACTTCTCTTGCTGGTAGCAAGCTTCGTGTTGATGAATGGGAAATTGATGCCATTTATTCAGGCACGCAAAAGTGTTTATCAGCCATGCCGGGTATTTCACCGGTTAGCTTTAACGAGCGCGCATTAACCAAAGTAAGAAATCGTAAAACACCGGTAACCTCTTGGTTCTTAGATTTAAACTTGGTTATGGGTTACTGGGGTGAAGGTGCACAAAGAACTTATCACCATACAGCGCCTGTTAATACACTTTACGGCTTACACGAATCATTAGTCATGATTACTGAAGAAGGTCTTGAAAACTCATGGGCTCGTCATCAGAAAAACCATGAAGAGTTAAAAACTGGCCTTGAGGCAATGGGCATTAATTTCTTAGTTGATGAGGCTGATCGCCTGCCACAATTAAATTCTGTCTTTATTCCTGAAGGTGTTGACGATGCACAAGTGCGTTCAACCTTACTGAATGATTACAACTTAGAAATTGGCGCTGGTTTAGGCGCTTATGCTGGTAAAGTTTGGCGTATTGGCTTAATGGGCCACTCTTCTAGAAAAGAGAATATCGCATTATGCTTAGCTGCCCTTAAAAATGTATTAGGGAAATAACGCTAATAACCTAAAAACAAAAAGGCGACCCCAGGGTCGCCTTTTTTTATGTCTAACTTATACTTATTTTAATTTAGCCAATAGCTGTTCTTCAGTTTCTTGACGATCAGGATCTGGCAAGCAACAATCAACCGGACAAACTTCTACACACTGCGGCTCATCAAAATGACCAACACATTCCGTGCATAAATCGCCATCAATTTCATAGATTTCATCACCCATAAAAATAGCATCATTTGGGCACTCTGGCTCACACACATCACAGTTAATGCACTCATCAGTAATTAATAAAGACATTACTTTCTCCTAGTTCAATAAAGTTCAAAATATATGTGGCATTTTACCGTATTGTTAGGCATATTTTTATTGTGATTTGAGGTATCATAATTAATTTTTTCGATACTACTATGCGCTTTTTTCTATCACTTTTTACGCTGTTTTTTCTCTCTACTGCTCACGCTAAATTAGACAACGGCTTATATGCTAATCTACATACCAATCAAGGCGATATTATTGTTCAGCTTGAGTATGAAAAAACACCGCTAACCGTCATTAATTTCGTTGGCCTGGCTGAAGGCGCTAAACATTCCAACATTCAAACCGGGAAGCCTTTTTACAACGGCTTAAAATTTCATCGAGTTATTGACAACTTTATGATCCAAGGTGGCGATCCAAAAGGTAATGGTACCGGTGGTCCGGGCTATCAATTTAATGACGAAATTACTGATTTAACCCATCACGATGGCGGCATTTTATCCATGGCTAATTCCGGGCCAAATACAAATGGCTCTCAATTTTTTATCACCCATACTGCCACGCCTTGGCTTGATGGCAAGCATACAGTTTTTGGCCATGTGGTTGAAGGTATGGACGTGGTCAACAGCATTAAACAAGATGACTTTATTCGTAAAGTAAAAATTATTCGAGTGGGTGAAAAAGCCAACAATTTTAAAACAGACGAGGCTGCATTTAATACAGCTAACGCACATTACGCTGATATAGAAGAACGCAAAATAATGGCTAAAAAAGCCAAGCTTAGTACTTTTGTTAAGAAAAATTACCCCAAAACATATACCTCTGAACAAGGTTACTTTGTAGAAATCAACCAACCCGGTAATGGCAATAAACCCAACAAAGGAGATTTAGTTAAAGTTAACCTAACTATTGACCTAGATGACGGTACCAACATGCGCGAAGTCGGAGAGCCTCTGCCTTTTGCTGCAGGTTCTGGCACCATTATTAGCATTATTGATACAGCAGTATTAGCCATGGGTGTCGGTGAAATTCGCACCCTGATTGCACCTTATTATCAAATCTATGGTGACAGTGATCGAGGCGGGCTATCCACCGACAATATTCTGATTTTTAAATTAGAGTTGTTATCAATCAACGATGTTGAGTAATTAGCCATGTTTTTAGAGTTAATCAATGTTTTAACGCAATTTGATTCAGGCTTTGAGGTTCTAAATTACTTAACCTTAAGGGCTGTTTTAGCCATGTTAGCTGCCTTGTTAATCAGCTTGGCGCTTGGACATTATTTCATTAAAAAATTGCACCTTTATCAAATTGGTCAAGTGGTTAGAACTGACGGCCCCGAGTCTCATTTAGCCAAATCAGGCACGCCAACCATGGGTGGTGTGATGATTCTATTTGCATTCATTATTAGTTCACTGGTTTGGGCAGATTGGTCTAATATGTATTTGTGGATTGTGCTAGCCACAGCTGCTATCTTTGGTGGCATCGGTTTTGTTGACGACTACTTAAAAATCAAACACAAATCTTCTGACGGACTTAGTTCTCGCAAAAAAATGTTGGGCCAGTCTTTGGGTGCTGTTATTATCGGCCTTTGGATTGTACTTGGTATTGACACATCCCTACAAACCGAGCTGCTCATTCCATTTGTCAAGGAGGTAACTTTGCCTTTAGGTGTGGCTGGATTTTTAATCTTAAGCTATTTTGTAATTGTGGGCAGCTCCAATGCGGTTAATTTAACCGATGGCCTAGACGGGTTAGCCATCATGCCGGTGATTTTAATCTCCGGTGCGCTGGCTTTATTTGCTTATATTAGCGGTAATTATAATTTTTCTAACTACCTCAACATGCCCTTCATGCCGGGCACCAGTGAACTGTTTGTAGTATGCGCAGCACTCATGGGTGCTGGCTTAGGGTTTTTATGGTTTAACACCTATCCAGCCGAAATCTTTATGGGTGATGTGGGCTCATTAGCACTTGGCGCCATACTGGCGGTTATTGCTATTTTGTTACGTCAAGAAATCTTACTATTCATTATGGGTGGCGTGTTTGTTGCTGAAACATTGTCGGTTATCATTCAAGTGGCTTATTACAAGCGCACCAAAAAACGCTTCTTTCTCATGGCGCCCATCCATCACCATTTTGAAAAGAAAGGTGTTTCAGAGCCAAAAATTATTGTGCGTTTTTGGATGATTACCTTAATCTTGGTATTGGTTAGCCTAGCTTCTATTAAAATACGTTAAATGAATACACTAGATAAATGGGATAAGCGCTACTTAGCTTTGGCAGCTGAAGTGGCCACTTGGTCAAAAGACCCATCAACCCAAGTAGGTGCCGTTACTGTTGGTAGCAAGAAAGAAGTTTTGTCTCAAGGTTTTAACGGCTTTCCTCGTGGCATTAATGACAGCGATGAACGCTACAACAACCGTGAAACAAAATACAAACTCGTGGTTCATGCAGAAATGAATGCGATTTACAATGCCACCTATTCTGGCACTTCGTTAGACGGTGCCACTTTATATGTTTACGGTCTGCCCATTTGCTCCGAATGTGCCAAAGGCATTATTCAAGTAGGTATCAAAAAAGTGGTGGTGGAAAAATCCAAAGAATTAGATAACTGGAACGAAAGCGTACAATTATCTAAGGCCATGTTCGATGAAGCTGGCGTTGAATTAATTATTACCAATAAAAGTTAACATGTCTGAAGTTTCCAAACGTCGCACCTTTGCGATTATCTCCCACCCTGACGCAGGTAAAACCACCGTCACTGAAAAACTCCTACTCTACGCGGGCGCAATTAAAACCGCCGGTAGTGTTAAAGCACGAAAATCCAGCGCACACGCCACATCAGATTGGATGGAGATGGAAAAGGAAAGAGGTATTTCAATTACCTCTTCTATCATGCAGTTTGATTATGACAATCACGTCATTAACTTGCTTGACACCCCAGGACATGAAGACTTCTCAGAGGATACTTATCGCACCTTAACGGCGGTTGATTCAGCACTCATGGTGATTGACGTTGCTAAAGGTGTTGAGATGCGCACCATTAAACTGATGGAAGTGTGTCGCTTGCGTGACACGCCCATCTTAACCTTTATCAACAAGCTTGATCGTGAGGGTAAAGAGCCAATTGATCTAATGGATGAAGTAGAGACCGTACTCAACATTGAGTGTACACCCATCACTTGGCCAATTGGCATGGGTAAACGCTTTAAAGGCGTGGTGCATTTATTGGAAGACAAAGTCTATTTGTATGAGGCTGGTAAAAATTCTGAAATTGGTGACAATATTATTATTGATAGCATTAACAACCCGCAGCTGGATAAAATTCTAGGTGCTGATGTTGCTACCGAGATGCGTGATGAGGTTGAACTGATTACCGAAACTACCACGCCATTTAATTTAGATGCCTTTCTTGCAGGTAAACAAACCCCGGTTTTCTTTGGCTCAGCCATTTCCAACTTCGGCATTCAAAATTTATTAGACGGCTTTATTGAATATGCGCCAACCCCAAAAAACAGAGAATCTGACGTGCGCGAAGTTAAGCCGGATGAAACTAAACTCACTGGCTTTGTCTTTAAAATTCAGGCCAACATGGATCCAAAACACCATGACCGCTTAGCTTTTATGCGTATTGTTAGTGGCGAGTACAAAAAAGGCATGAAGGTTTTACAAGTTGCTACCGGCAAGCAAATCAAAATCGCCAATGCGGTTACTTTTATGTCTCGTGAGCGCAGCTCGGCTGAAGTGGCCTATGCAGGCGATGTTATTGGTATTCATAATCATGGCGGTATTGCCATTGGTGACACCTTTACTCAAGGCGAAAAGCTAGAATTTAAAGGCATTCCAAACTTTGCGCCAGAGTTATTCCGTCGCGCCCAACTTAAAGATCCACTCAAAGCCAAAGCCTTGCAAAAAGGTTTAGATCAACTAAGTGAAGAAGGTGCCACTCAGGTCTTTCGTCCAATTATTAATTCTTCGCAAATTTTGGGCGCAGTTGGTATTTTGCAATTTGATGTCGTGGCTCACCGCCTTAAGTATGAATACGGTGTTGATTGTCAATTTGAAGCTATTGCGGTTGCCACAGCGCGCTGGGTGAGCGGAAGTGACAAAGACATTGAGCAACTTAAAGCTAAAGCAGGCAATAATGTTGCGATTGATTCTGCCGGCATGCTGACCTACTTAGCACCATCAATGGTTAATCTACAGTTAACTGAAGAGCGTCATCCGAATTTAACCTTTTCCGCCACTCGAGAGCATTGACTAATTAGCCAATCATAATTGATACAGCTAATAATGTTGGTAGCAATAAGGTAATAGCAACATTAGCTGCCAGATAGTTGGAATGTAATCCAATAGCTTCTCTAAATTTTATCGCCCCGCTTAAAGCATAAAATCCTAGTGGCATTACCAGCAAAGCAAGCAAACTTGACACTGGCAAACTATCCATGACAATGCCGGTAATAATAACTAATATTGTCAATAGTAAAAATAGCAAATAGACTGAATTGCTAGCAGACACACCATAAGCAATTGGGAAGTGGTTTCTACCTGCGGCCTTGTCTGGTTTAATATCTGGGTATTGATTAAGTAGCAACAAATTATTCACCAAGAAAAAAGGCACCAAACTAATCAGCCACAAGTCGACGTTAAATTCACCAACAACTGCAAAGTAGGCGCCTGATACCATTAGCACCCCAAAACCCAGCCCAGGAGCTAACAAACACAACCAGGCGGAGCGATTAATCCAGCGCGTATAAGCAACAACCAACAACAGCCCCACAACACCAATGGGCAATAATTGCCAACCGTACAACCAAAGAAAAAATAAGCCAATTAATGCAGTTATTAATAATGAAATCAGGCTGATAATCAATACAACACTCGCCAAATCAGGCTGATTGGGCAAGGCGCCACTACCACCACTAAAAGCTGTTTTGTTAGTGTTTAGATCTAATCCGCTATCAAAATCAAGATATTCGTTGAGTGTGTTAACCCCAATATGCGCCATCATAGCACCTATCAAGGTCAAACCAAATAAGTAAGTTGGTGCCTCGATGTTTTGTGCCCAAACAACACTCCAGCCCAACAACAAGCAAACTGGTGTTAATATTAAAAATGCAGGGCGTGTGGTTGATAAGACGGCAGCTAAGCGTGACATACTATTTTATATAATGATTAATAAAACAAAATACGGCACCATTAAAAAGAAAAATATCAATAATTTATACAGGCCCATGCCGCCATAGTGAATTGCATTAAACGTCTCTCTTTTTATTGGCACCCAATGGCTATGAATGTTATAGATAAAATTGGCAGCCGATTTGAACGCTAACATCCATAGCAACAAAATACCCCAGTGTATTATTAAATTCCACCCTAAAAAACTTTGCCACACGTCTATTGTCATTGATTATTTCTTAACTCCTCATACACCTAAAGACTTGATTGTTGATATATTGTTAGATAATATCACCTTATCTAGTAGCGTGATTTTACAACCATTTTAAATTTGACCATTAATACAAATATTCTACAATAAAAAAAATTTAGAAATAATGAAAATAAGCTTAATTTGACTTGGTGCAGGCCTTGCCTGCACCAAAAATAATGTTTTTTAGACAAAAAATGCCGTTTTAAAGCGATTTAAAGCTCTAAAACGGCATATTAATTTTAACGCTTACAAAATTTTAGAAATTTTGCAAATGGATTGGTTATCTAGCAAATTCAATAAAACTTTGCTGATCTGCATCCACGTGCGTCATTGTTTCGGCCACTGCACCACCAAACATATCACCCAGCAGTTTAGCATTCATATAGCCCATCCAAACACTACCATCAGTCTTCTCATACACTGAAACTGTACACGGCATAAATACTGAGATCTTTTTGTTTTGATCATCAACAATAGCGTTATAAGCATGTTGAGCATTGCACAAATTAACCAACATAACTGGCGGAATAACCAACCCTCCACCTGAGTGCTTCTTGATAGATTTATGCAATGGCTTAACACTTGGAATTACCCAGCCCTTAGCCTCGGCATTAGCCTTGATCTTAGCTACCGTTTCTTCAACGGTGAAAGGACTTTGAACTTCCTTTAGCATCATACCAGGCATCACATTCCAACCTATAATGGCCGCCACAATAGCGCCCAATACAAAACTTATTACAGTGTTTTTTCATCTTAATTTTCCGTTATTTATTTTCAATGGTTTGTGGTGTGCGGATAACACCCGGACCCCATGGAGTATTCATCATTTCATTTGGGGCAAATCCATATCCATTTGGGTTGCGTCCATAGTTGTATGGATTGTTGTAATAATTGTTATTCCAACCATTGTCATCGAACTCATCAAACATATTTTCCATTTCTTCAAAATACCAACGAGGATCCCAATAATCATAGGGATTGTAGCCAAAAAGACCGTTATCGTCATAATAGCCAGTATTATATCCGCCATAATTATTGTTATTATTCCAAAAAGCGTTTGAACTTAATGAAACCGCAAGTAGTGCAATCGTGATCATTTTCTTCATGTTTATCTCCTTTTTTATAATTAACCTCAATTACATTATATTACTATAATATTAAATTAACTTGATATAGATCAATTAAGCAAAAAAAACGCCACTTAAAAAGTGGCGTTTAATAAGAATAGTATTTTATTTACTAAACTATTCTTCAGCAGGATGCTGATCTGAAGACTCTTCATCCTCAGTTTCAGCAATTTTAGCGACCGAAACTAGCTTCTCTCCTTTGGCAATGTTAATCAAAGTCACACCTTGCGTGTTACGACCAATGATAGATACATCACCGGCTCGTGCACGGACTAACGTGCCTTTATTAGAAATCAGCATCATTTCGTCTTCATCGGTTACCTGAATGGCGCCAACCACCTTACCGTTTCGATCTGAGGTTTTAATAGAGATTACGCCTGAGCCACCACGTGCTTGAGCGCGATATTCATCTAAACCTGTGCGTTTGCCGTAGCCTTTTTCAGTTGCTGTAAGAATTGGACTTGAATCATCTGCCACAATAGCAGAGACAATTTTATCATCAACCAGCTTCATGCCGCGAACACCGATGGCAGTTCGGCCAACAGCGCGAACATCTGCCTCTTTAAAGCGAATCGATTTACCATTCGCAGAGAACAGCATAATATCGTTATTACCTGAGGTAATTTCAACACCAACTAATTTGTCGCCATCTCTAAGCTCGATAGCAATAATGCCGCCTTTTCTTGGTCGTGCAAAATTCGTTAATGAGGTCTTCTTACAAGTACCACTACTAGTTACCATGAAAACAAATTGGTCGTCGGTAAACTCAGAAACCGGCAAGATTGCGTTAATCACTTCATCTTTGTCAAGTGGTAATAAATTAATAATTGGCTTACCTTTAGCAGTACGAGAAGCCATTGGTAATTCATAGACTTTCAGCCAATGAACTTTACCTGCTGAAGAAAAACATAAAACGGTATCGTGAGAATTGGCAACAAACAACTGATCAACGAAATCTTCGTCTTTCATCTTAGTGGCTGCTTTACCTTTACCACCACGTCGTTGCGCTTGATAATCACTAAGCGCTTGTGCTTTAACGTAACCACCATGAGATAGGGTAACCACGCGCTCTTCTTGAGCGATAAGATCTTCTAGTGTTAAATCGATCTTATGCTCGATGATTTCACTCATACGAGCATCTGCGTATTCATCACGAATTTCAATAAGTTCGTCGCGAATCACTTGCATAAGACGATCTGGATTTTGCAAGATATCTAACAAATATTTAATACGCTCTAATAATTCATTAAATTCGTCAAATATTTTGTCTTTTTCAAGACCTGTTAAACGATGAAGCTTAAGATCAAGAATGGCTTGTGCTTGTTTCTCTGATAACTGGTAATCACCGCTCGCTTGCAGACCCAATTCAGCTGGTAAATCTTCTGGCTTAAACATCGCCATATCACGATCACCAATTAGCTCTTTAATGACAGAACCCTGCCAAGTTTTAGCCGCTAAAGAAGCTTTAGCTTCTGCTGGATTTTGTGCTGCTTTGATTAGTGTAATAATTTCGTCAATATTGTGCAGTGCAACTGATAAACCTTCTAAAAGGTGAGCACGATTTCTAGCTTTATTAAGATCGAAAATAGATCGGCGGGTTACCACATCTCTTCTATGAGAGATAAATGCCTCTAGGATATCCTTAAGCTTCATCAGCTTAGGCATGCCTTTATCGATGGCCACCATGTTGATACCAAATACAGTTTGCATTTCTGTAAGCTTGTAAAGATTGTTAAGCATCACTTCTGGCACCTCACCTCGACGAAGCTCTATCACCATGCGCATGCCATCTTTATCAGACTCATCTCTAAGGCCGGTAATACCGTCAATACGCTTATCTTTAACTAATTCTGCAATCTTACCAATCAGACGCGCTTTATTGATTTGATAAGGTAGCTCAGTGACGACAATGCTTTGCTTATCTTCGCCTTCGACATGCGATACAGATCTAAGGTAGATTTTTCCTTTTCCAGTTTCATAAGCCTGACGAATACCGCTGGCGCCATTAATAATGCCGGCTGTTGGGAAATCTGGCCCTGGCATAACTTCTAATAATTCATCTATCGAAATATCTTCATTGTCGATTGTTCTAAGGCATGCTTCAACCACTTCACCTAAATTATGCGGCGGAATGTTAGTTGCCATACCAACTGCAATACCTGATGAACCGTTAACCAGTAGATTAGGTACACGAGTTGGTAGAACACTAGGCTCTGACTCTGAACCATCATAGTTTTCATTAAAATCAACGGTATTTTTATCAAGGTCACGCAATAATTCATGCGACAATTTAGCCATACGAATTTCGGTATAACGCATGGCTGCTGCTGAATCACCATCAACCGAACCAAAGTTACCTTGACCATCAATAAGAATATTACGCATTGAGAAAGGTTGTGCCATACGAACAATCGTGTCATATACAGCAGTATCACCATGCGGGTGATACTTACCAATTACGTCACCAACAATACGGGCTGATTTTTTGTATGATTTGTTGTAATCATTGCCCAAGACATCCATGGCATAAAGTACACGGCGATGAACCGGCTTAAGGCCGTCTCGCACATCAGGCAATGCACGCCCAACAATTACACTCATGGCGTATTCCAAGTAGGAATCGCGCATCTCGTCTTCGATGGTAACTATGGGGAAATTAGGCTCAAATACTTCTGGATTATCGAGGTTATCAGACATACAAAAAAGGCTTGATTAAATTAGCTTTTATTGTACCCTAAACAACGATATTTACACAATAAAAATGTGTAAATAAACTGACTATTTTAGAAAAAAATCAAACGCTTTAATTGCTGTTAAATCAAGTGCTTAGGTGTTTTTAGTTTGTACCGCTTGTGCTAGTATTTTAAGCAAAGTTTCGGTGTCTTCCCAATTAATGCAACTATCGGTAATACTAACCCCATATTCAAGTGATTCTAATGGCCCTACTGACTGATTACCTTCGTTAATATTTGACTCAATCATGACGCCAAATATTTTGTCAGATCCATTTGAAATTTGACGAGCAATTTCATCACCAACCAGCATTTGATTTTTGAACTTCTTTTGGCTGTTGGCATGTGAGAAATCAACCATAACCCTAGCAGGAAGACCCTCCTCTTCCAATTGCGTATAAGTGTGATTAATGCACTCTTGATCGTAATTTGGACCATCAGAGCCGCCACGCAAGATGATATGCGTGCTCTCATTACCTGAAGAGGTGTAATGACTCACACCACCCTCTTTATTAACCGATAATAAATGATGTGGACTACTGGCAGCCTTAATCGCATCAATGGCCACTCTAAGCGACCCTGTGGTGCCGTTTTTAAAGCCAACCGGGCAAGATAAGGCTGAGGCTAATTCGCGATGAGATTGACTTTCTGTTGTACGCGCACCAATCGCACCCCATGAAATTAAATCAGAAATATATTGCGGCGTAATTAAATCAAGATACTCAACCGCAACTGGCATATCCATATCGGCAATATCTGTTAACAAATGACGGGCAATCTTTAGACCTTTATCAATGTTAAAACTTTCATCCAAATCTGGATCATTAATTAAACCCTTCCAACCAATGGTTGTTCGTGGCTTTTCAAAATACACGCGCATCACAATAAACAAATCTTCTTTAAGTGTTTCTCTTAAACGGACTAATTTTTCAGCATAGTCGCGCGCAGCTTTAGAATCATGAATTGAACACGGACCAACAATCACCATTAAACGCTTATCCTCACCGGTTAAAATTTTGGCAATGGTTTCACGCGATTGAAAAATACCAACAGACCCTTTCTCGCTCAAAGGATACTTTTCCATTAGCTCATTAGGCGCCATAATAGGCGCACTTGAGGTAATTCTTAGATTGTCAGTATTGTATTTCATGGCTTGGTCTTTCTTTATTTTTGGTTCTCAATTAATGCGTAAGCTGAGTGATTATGAATCGATTCAAAATTTTCCGATTCAAGGCGGTAGTAATCAATATTCTCATTAGTGTTTAAAGCAACAGCAATATCACGCACTAAATCCTCAACAAACGCAGGGTTATCATACGCTCTTTCAGTCACAACCTTTTCATCTTCTCGCTTTAGTATTGCATACAATTCACATGATGCTTTCTTCTCCGCCAATTCAATTAAATCTTCAAGGTATAAAGTCTTGCCCGTGGCTGCTTTAGCCTTAATAGTAATATGAGAGCGTTGATTATGCGCACCATATTTTGAAATACTCTTAGAACATGGGCACAAGCTAGTAACCGGAACAACTACCTTCATCATCACTTCGGTTTCACCGCCAGACAAAGAACCATACAAGCTAACTTGATAATCCATCATGGACTCAACCCCTGAAGAAGGTGCTTTTTTCTTTCTAAAGAAAGGAAAATCAAGTGTAATATGCGCAGTATCAGACTCTAGACGATCACGAACTTTTTCAATAATTTTACCAAAGTTGCTGCTATTAAATTCACACGGTCCTTCATTCAAAATTTGGATGAAACGTGACATATGCGTGCCTTTAACATTTTCTGGCAAAGTAACTGTCATGGTGAAATTACCTACTGTCGGCGATTTATTACCATCACGGTCAACATAAGTAATCGGGTGTGAAATATCTTTAATACCCACTCGATCAATAACGATTTGACGCGTATCTAAGTTGTTTTGTGTGTCAGGCAAATCACAAGATTTCATGATTAGTCCTCCGAATAAGTGACAGACGCTCTTAAAGTTTCCCAAATGGTTACTTCTTTAACTCGAACATCTTCTGTGTTGATTAATTTACCCACTTCTTCATGAAAATATTTAGCAATATTTTCAGCCGTAGGGTTTAGTTGATTAAAAGGCTCAACCTCATTTAAATACTGATGATCCAATCTTTTAATAACTACTTTGGTTTGTTTTTTGATTTCTCTAAAATCAATTGCCATGCCCACATCATCAAGCACTTTTGAGCTAACAAGCACTTCCACCTGCCAATTATGGCCATGTAGGCGAGCGCAATCACCTGGATATTCTCTAAGTGAATGGGCTGCAGCAAAATCTGTAACAATTTTTAGGACGAACATTTTCGGAAAAATTGGGAAAAAGGGCTAATTATACCTTTGAACAGCTGAAAATTACACCCCCAATCGCAGGGTGATTGTTATTCTACCGCTTCAATCAAGTCAACACCTTGATAGCCTTTTGGCAATAAATTACCTCGACGAGCTCTAGCGCCAACATAATTAGTCAAATCTTGGAATTTAATGGTTAGATGGCGCTTACCTGCATACACTCTTAAGTTTTGAGTCTCTAGCAATACACAGATGCTCACCACAAACTCTTCGCGCGCTTTAACATCCTTGGCCGGGATTTGAATCAGCTTGTTACCCTTACCTTTGGATAACACCGGCAACTCTGACACTGGGAACACTAACAAACGCCCACGATTGGTTGTAACCGCAACAAATTGATTGTCTAAATCATTAACATTAATCACCTTCATCACCTTGGCATCGCCCGGCAAGGTTAAAGATGCCTTGCCCGCCTTTTTCCTAGAGAGTAAATCACCAATGGTAGCAATAAAGCCATAGCCCGCATCAGAAGCGAGCAAAATATTTTGATCATCATCACCCATCAGCACATCTACAAATTCAGCACCTGCGGGTGGAGACAATCGTCCAGTTAGCGGCTCCCCTTGACCTCGAGCACTTGGTAGCGAGTTTGCTAACAAAGAGTAAGATCGCCCAGTGGAATCAATAAAAATGGCGTTTTTATTACTACGACCCTGAACACTGGTTAGATAGCTATCGCCAGATTTATAATTCAGTGTGGTTGGGTCAATATCATGGCCTTTAGCGCTTCTAACCCAACCTTTGTCACTCAAAACAACCGTGACATTTTCGGCCACGACCAAGTCATCTTCACTAAATGCTTGAGCAA
>JACNGB010000018.1 GCA_014384345.1 Candidatus Thioglobus pontius | reverse complement strand
ATTGTCATGACGGTACTTTAACAGGTTTTTATTCATGCTTAAGTTGTCTTGACCCAAAATATTAATTGCGCTAATCGTAGCCATTACAGTATTTAACACGTATGCGCTTAAAAAGCATAATATTGTCATTCATGTTGACTTACGCGGATTAAAAACTCAAAAGCTAGCCATGAATGCTGCAGATAATCTACAGCATCTCTACGGAAAAGATAACGTAAATGTTGAAATTGTTACTTGTGGCCCTGGGCTTAACATGGTGAAGTCCGATACTAAATATTACTCAAAGCGCATCAAACGCATGATTAAAGACGGCATTAGATACAGTGCTGGCATAGACTACACCGATAAAGCTGATTCACAACGTGAACAGTACATTGATTTTTTGCCTGGCGTTGTTGAAGTGCAAGGATGTTTGATGCGCATCGTTACTCTACAAGAAAGTGGCTATACCTACATGAAACCATAATAAAACTTGCTGTTATTTTTCTAACGCAATATCTAACACTTCATCAATCCACTTAACTTTGATCACATTAAGCTTGCCTTTGATTTTCTCAGGCACTTCAGACAACTCACGCTCGTTATCATCAGGAATAATAACGGTTTTAATGCCACCACGAAGGGCTGCTAACATCTTCTCCTTTAAGCCGCCAATTGGTGTGATCTCACCTCTTAGTGTGATTTCACCCGTCATAGCCACATCAGCCTTAACCTTGCGTCCTGTAAGTACAGATACCAAAGCTGTACACATTGCCGCGCCCGCACTTGGGCCGTCTTTTGGCGTTGAGCCATCAGGCACATGAATATGAATATCAAGTTTATCTTGAAAATCATCAGCAATGCCCAACTCCTCGGCGCGAGTACGTGTAACACTCATGGCCGCTTGAATGGATTCTTTCATGACGTCGCCTAGTTGGCCAGTATAGTTAAGCTTACCCTTGCCCTTATAAGCAGTTGCCTCAATGGTTAATAGATCGCCACCAACTGATGTCCATGCCAGGCCAGTTACTTCACCGACTTGGTTGTTTTCTTCAGCCAAACCAAAACGATGTTTCTTGACGCCTAAATATTTTTCAAGATTCTTGTCACTAATGGTAGCTTTGGTTTTGCGCTTCTTAAGCACCACCTCTTTCACCACTTTACGACAAATAGTGCTAATGGTTCTATTAAGGCCACGCACACCTGCTTCACGGGTGTAATAACGAATAATATTTAAAATAGCCGAATCTTTGAAACTGATTTCACCCGCCTTAATACCGTTACTATCCATCGCTTGCTTAATTAAGTGACGCTTAGCAATTTGAACCTTTTCATCTTCCGTATAACCAGATAATTCAATGATCTCCATCCTATCTAACAATGGTTGAGGCAAATCAAGTGAGTTGGCAGTTGCGACAAACATCACTTGCGAAAGGTCATAATCAACTTCTAAATAATGGTCATTAAAGGTATGATTTTGCTCAGGGTCTAGCACCTCAAGCATGGCTGATGAAGGATCACCTCGATAATCACTGGCCATTTTCTCAATTTCATCAAGTAAAAATAACGGGTTCTTTACTTTGACTTTCTGCATTTTTTGCACGATAGAGCCGGGCATGGCACCAATATAAGTACGTCTGTGACCACGAATTTCGGCTTCATCACGAACGCCGCCTAAAGCCATACGCACGTATTTTCGATTGACCGCTTTGGCGATAGACTCACCCAAAGAAGTTTTACCCACACCCGGTGGACCCACTAAACACAAGATATTGGCTTTATTATGAGATACTCTGGTTTGTACTGCTAAATGCTCCAAAATACGCTCTTTAACTTTATCCAAGCCATAATGATCATCATCAAGAATTTTTTGCGCCTTTTTCAGGTCTTTATTGATGATGGTTTTCTTTTTCCAGGGTACGTCGCATAAATTTTCAATATAGGTGCGAATAATAGAAGCGTCAGATGATTGAGACGACATGCGCGATAACTTTTTAAGTTCGCTTTGTGCCTTTTCTTTAGCTGCTTTAGGCATTTTTGCCTTATCAATACTTAATTGCAACTCCTCAATTTCATTTTCATCTTCAGCATTACCTAATTCTTTTTGAATGGATTTCATTTGCTCATTCAAATAATAATCACGCTGATTGGATTCCATTTGTTTACGAACGCGCGATTGAATTTTGTGCTCTGTATCTAGCACCTCGATTTCACTTTGAATAACGGTTAAGATTTTATTTAATCTTTCCTGAGCTTGGTTGCCACCAAGTAGCGCTTGTTTTTCCGAGACCTTGAGCGACAAATTGGCAATAATCACGTCACTAAAACGCTCAACATCCGTAACATCTTTAAGCATTTTTAATACTTCTTCAGGAATTTTTTTGTTCAACTTAATGTATTTTTCAAAACTTTCGAGCGCTAGGCGCATCATCGCCTTAACTTCAGTTTCATCCTCTGAGGCTAGGGCCAAATCACTGAGCTGAACCTCACTATACTCTTCTAAGTCAATGATAGCCTCAACCTTGGCACGTTTCACTCCTTCAACCAGCACTTTAATGGTGCCATCAGGTAGTTTTAGCATTTGCAAAATAGTGGCCAGTGTGCCAACTTCATGCAAATCATCATATTGTGGATTTTCTACTTTGTCATCTTTTTGAGTGACCAAGAAAATATATTTACTGCCAGCCATAGCGTGAGTAATGGCGTTAACTGATGTTTTTCTACCAACAAATAGCGGCATCACCGTATGCGGAAACACCACAACATCTCTCAAAGGCAGCAGAGGAACATTCTCAAGCTTTAAATCAATTTCTTCTATTTCGGGCTTTGTTCCCATAACAACTTGACACCTTTTTTGTTTAATAATTTAGATAAATAGTGATGAGTGACGTTAATTTCAAGTATCCACTGGCCAAAATCATCCACCTTTTCGTTGTGGATATAGCCAACATTGTGGATTTCACTACGAATATACGCACTCATAACATCAAGCTCAATTCGTGCACGTGTCATCATACCACTCAGTTGCTCGGCTAGTGCTTGATATAACAAATCAATGCCTTCGCCAGTTTTGCTTGAAATCCACACTCGGTAAATACGCCCTGACTCATCCCGGTCTAGGCGAGGTGCAAAATTTTCAAGACAATCTATTTTGTTCATTACCAATATACTGGGGATTTCTCCTGCACCAATTTGCTCAATAATCTCTTCAACTTGGTCAATTTTTTCAACATTATATTCGTCAGCACTATCCACAACATGCAACAACACATTAGAGCGCTTAGTTTCTTCCAAGGTTGATTTAAATGCATCAACTAGATCATGCGGCAGGTCTTGAATAAAACCAACTGTATCTGCAATAACAGCCTCACCAGACGCTGGCAAAATAACACGTCTAATCGTGGCGTCTAGTGTTGCGAATAGCTGATCATGTGCATAGACTTCTGCATCTGTCAGTGTGTTAAACAAAGTAGACTTGCCCGCATTGGTATAGCCCGCTAACGCAATCATGGGTAATTCGTTTTTAGTTCGAGATTTACGCCCCAAATCACGCTGCTTATGCACTTTGTCTAGGCGCTTGGTGATATTTTTAATGCGTACAGCGATCAAACGCTTGTCAGTTTCAAGCTGGGTTTCACCCGGACCACGTAGTCCAATACCACCTTTTTGTCGCTCTAAGTGGGTCCAACCTCGAACTAGACGTGTGGACAGGTGACGCAATTGCGCAAGCTCTACTTGAAGCTTGCCTTCGAATGAACTTGCCCTGAGCGCAAAAATATCTAGGATTAGCCCTGTGCGATCCATCACCTGACATTCGAGTGTTTTTTCTAAATTACGCTCTTGCGATGGAGAAAGCTCAGGTGAGAATATCACCAAATCAAGCTCAAGCTCCTTAACCATTTGTGCAATCTCATCAACCTTACCTGTACCAATGTAGTATTGCGCTAAGGCAGAGTTTCGATTAACTTGAATGATATCTACAATATCCAAACCTGAAGATTCTGCCAATTCTTTAAATTCAGATTTGGCATTATGGATATTACGCGTTGAAGGTAGCTCGACATACACCAATAAGGTTCGCTCACCTTGTCCAACGGCATCTTTCTGACGATCAAATAATTCCAAAAGAGTGGCGCTTAACTAGCTTTCTTATTAGGCTTGGATTTTTCAGATTTGTAAACAATCAGCGGCTCTTTATTTTTTTCAACCACTTCTTTATCAATCACCACTTCGGAAACATCTTTTAATGATGGCAACTCAAACATGGTGTCTAGCAACAAATCTTCAAGAATTGAACGCAAGCCACGAGCGCCCGTTTTACGCTTGATGGCCAATTTAGCAATCGCTAACAGTGATGCTTTTCTAAACGTTAATTTAACATCTTCAAGTTTAAAGATTTCTTGGAATTGTTTAACGACTGAATTTTTTGGCTTGGTTAGAATTTGAACTAACGCATCTTCATCTAGTTCTGACAACGCCGTTTGCACAGGTAATCGGCCAACCAATTCAGGAATTAAGCCAAATTTAATTAGATCTTCCGGCTGGATTAAATCAAATAAGTCAGTCAGTGTTTTCTTTTCATTCTCATCTTTGACAGCAGCAGAAAAGCCAATGCCGGTTACTTTTTCAACACGGCGATTAATAATCGCATCTAATCCATCAAATGCACCACCACAAATGAATAAAATTTTTGACGTATCCACATCAATGGTTTCTTGATTAGGATGTTTACGACCACCTTGTGGTGGCACTGATGCAACCGTACCTTCAATCAATTTCAACATAGCTTGTTGCACACCTTCACCTGATACATCTCGGGTGATAGAAGGTGAATCAGAGCGACGTGAGATTTTATCAATTTCATCAATAAAAATAATGCCGCGCTCAGCACGCTGAGGGTCGAAATCACATTTAGACAATAAACTCTTAATGACATTCTCAACATCATCGCCCACATAGCCTGCTTCCGTCAATGTGGTCGCATCAGCAACAGTAAACGGCACGTCTAGAATGCGAGCCAATGTCTGCGCCAATAATGTCTTACCCGAGCCCGTCGGACCTACCATCAAGATGTTTGACTTATCTAGTTCAACCTCATTAGAAACATAATCATTTTTTAGGCGCTTGTAGTGATTGTAGACCGCCACCGAAAGCACTTTTTTAGAATGCTCTTGCCCAATCACATAGTCGTTTAAAAAATCACGCAATTGAATAGGTGTATAGTCCCAATCCTGATACTGATCAGTAATCTCTTTAATGGCTTGCTCTTCGATAAGGTCATGACAAGACTCAATACATTCGTTACAAATGTAGACACCAGGTCCAGCGATTAAACGCTCAACTTCAGATTTCGCCTTGCCACAAAATGAACAAGAAAGTTCTTTTTTATCGTCCTCTACCATAATTAACGCTTATCAATCACCTTGTCGATCAATCCATAATCAGCCGAATCGGCCGCTGACATAAAGTTATCTCTATCAGTATCCTTTTGAATGGTTTTGAGATTCTGCCCTGTGTGAGTTTTCATGATGTTATTCAACTTTTCTCTTACTGTTAAAATTTCTTTAGCATGAATGTCGATATCACTGGCTTGACCAGAGAAGCCGCCTAATGGCTGATGAATCATCATTCTTGCATTCGGCAAAGCAAAGCGCTTATCTTTAGCACCTGCTGTTAATAACAAGGCACCCATTGACGCTGCTTGACCAATACATAAAGTAGACACATCAGGCTTAATAAACTGCATGGTGTCATAAATCGCCAAACCGGCAGTCACCGAACCACCGGGTGAATTAATGTACAAATGAATATCTTTATCAGGATTTTCAGATTCTAAAAATAATAACTGAGCAACCACCACATTGGCCATATAGTCTTCTACAGGCCCTACTAAAAAAATGATTCGTTCTTTTAATAGGCGCGAGTAGATATCGTATGAACGCTCACCGCGGGCAGATTGCTCCACCACCATGGGTATTTGATTCAGATTATTAATATCCATTGATTTAACCTTGTTCAGTAATGTCTGTAAATTTCTTTTTAACTGGCTTAATCTTTGCCGCTTCTAAAATTTTATCTTGCACCATTTTTTCAACAATCATCAACTCAACACTTGATTTTCTTGAAACATCTTCGTTGTAGTAATCAACCATTTGCTGTGCATTTTCACCATAAGCTTGAGACATTTCAGCAATTTTTGCATCAATCTGCTCCATACTGGCTACCATGTTATTGTCACTAGCAATCTGACTTACCATTAAGCCCAACTTAACTCGACGCTCTGCTTCATCATTAAATACCGTTGCTGGCATGTCATCTGGTGCTGACTGACCTTGCTGCTGCATACGCTCTTTCATCTCAGCCAGTAGATTTTGCGCCTCACCATCAATGCTACCTTGCGGTACGTCAAATTCGTTAGCGCCCGCTAATGCACCAAATATTGCATCTTTATTCAGCTGCTCAATACGGCCATTAATCTCAGTACGCATTTGCTCTTTCATGCTGACAAGTAGCTTATCCATTGTATCTTCGCCGAATTTTTTAGCAAATTCAGCGTCTAATTTTGGTAATTTAGGCGAGCCTACTTCATTAACAGTAATTGAAAACTTAACCGGCTTGCCCGCTAAGTGAGTTGCTTGATAGTCATCTGGGAAGTTAACATCAAGTTCAACGGTTTTACCGGCTGCAACATCAGTCACGCTTTCTTCAAAGCCTGGAATCATGGTACCTTTGCCTAATACCAATTTAAAGTCGTTAGCTTCGCCGCCTTCAAACTTCTCGCCTTCAATCGTGCCCACGAAATCCAACGCTAATCTATCGCCGGCTTTTGACTTGCGCTTAACCGCTTTGTATTCTGTCAACTGCTCTTGTAGGCCGTTTAACGTTCTGTCTTCGTCAGCCTTGGTAATATCTACTTCAATTTGATCAATCTCTAGGCCAGAAAAATCTGCCATTTCAATCGTTGGGAATACTTCAAATTCTACTGTGTAAGAAAACTCCGACTCACCTTCTGAATCAACTTTAGTAACCGTTGGTCTTGCAGCTGGAGATAACTTAACTTCAGTTAATGCCTCAACCAGAGTTTCATTAACAATTTCATTAACCGCATCTGATTTTGCATTATCACCAAAGCGTTGCTTCACCATAGAAACAGGAACTTTACCCTTTCTAAAGCCATCAATACTCACTTGCGAGGCCATTGTTTTTAAACTTTTTTCAACCTTTTGGTTGAACATATCAATGGCTACGTCTACTGTTAATGATCTTTTTAGACCTTCTAGTGTTTCTAATGAAGTTTTCATGTGTGTTAAATCCGTCTCTTGCTTATAAAAACAGACAATTATACCTAAAATTCAAGGCAATAAAAAAGGCAGTAAATACTGCCTTTTTGTAAGCTTACTTTAAAAACTTTGACTTAATGCAAACCAGCAACGTATTGTGCTAACGCTTCAATCTCTGCATTATTTAAATCTTTAGTAAATGCAGTCATCATCTTTAACTGATCATTCGTTCTAGCTGGCGTATTAGATTCTGTTTGTGCATTAATTGATACTTGACGAAAATCTTTCAACTGCTTTGCTGTATAGGCTGCATGTTGAGAAGCCAATGCTGGAAATCCTGCTGATGGGATGCCTGCACCCTTAGGGCCATGACAAGCGATACAAGCAGTAATGCCTCTTGTTTTATCACCACCACGGTATAGTCGCTCACCTAAGGCGATGTTTGCTGTTTTATTGGCAACACCTTGCGCAATACTTTGTTTAGAGAAGTGAGCCGCCAAATTAGCCATATCATCTGTTGATAGTGGTGCAACAATTCCAGCCATCATGCCATCTTTACGATCACCTGATTTAAAGTCTTTCAATTGTTTAAAAATATAGCCTTCACCCTGGCCAGCAATTTTAGGAAAATTTGGCACCATTGAATTGCCATTAGCACCATGACATGCTGTACAAGTAACAGACTTAGCCTTACCTTTGGCTGCATCACCTGCAGCGAACGTATTAACTGAAATAAGAGCCAATGCTGCGCTAAAAATAAATGCTAGTTTGTTCATGTGTGTCCTTTTTTGCAAAAAAATAAGCCGATATTATACGCTAATATCGGCTTATTTAAATGATGAAATGCGCCAAGTGGCGCAAGTAATCTACTGACCTGCTAAGTAGTCAGCAATCGCTTGTTCTTGGCCTGCTGCTAATGGCGCCATAGCACTCATAGTAGCATCTTTACGTGCACCAGATTGGAAATCTTTAAGCGCTTTAACAACGTCAAGATCTGGACGCGCCGACTTAGCCAATGATGGGTAAGTTGGGATTGCTGATTTACCGCCTACACCATGACAACCAGAACAACCTAATGCGTCAAATGGATTTGCATGAACAGAACCCATTGCTAATGTAGCTGCAGCTACTAATAAAACCTTCTTCATTACTCTCTCCTTATTTTTTAATAATATAAAATGGCATATAGCTCAAACACCACTTTTTTTGATTATACATAGTTTTACTCAATGTGCAAACACTACCATCAAGCCAAATTTTTACTTTCTTGCCCGTCAATCAAAGGCGCACCTGCCGATGAAGGTTTCGAAGTTATCTTTGCCGGAAGATCCAATGCGGGTAAATCTAGCTCGATTAATACATTAACCATGCAAAATAAGCTAGCCAAAGTATCACGAACACCGGGGCGCACACAGCATTTAGTTTTCTTTGAGTTAGACAAAGATAGGCGCCTGGTTGATCTGCCAGGTTACGGTTACGCCAAGGTGCCTGAGCACATCAAAAAGCAATGGCATCAAGATATGAGCGAATATTTTGAAAAACGTGATTGCTTACGAGGCGCAGTATTGGTGATGGATGTGCGCCACCCACTTAAACCTTTCGACAAAATGATGCTAGATTGGTGCGTTAGTATCAATCTCCCGACGCAAATTCTCCTCACTAAAGCAGATAAACTTAAAAAAGGCGCTGCTGCCAATGCTTACCAACTGGTTAAAAAAGAAATAAAAAACCATCCTTATGTTGATGTACAGTTATTTTCCAGTTTAAAAAAACAAGGCCTGGATACATTATGGTCTCGTCTTGATACTTTTTTTGGCTATATAGAGTAAATGCAGTTAAATGTTGATCTAGGCCATCTTGTAGCAACCGACACGATTGTTGTTGCTAATAATCGCCAAGTACTGGCCTTCAAAAAAAGCTTTAGTCAACAAAATCCACAAGCTCAATTACCTAAAATATTTTCTTGGGTTCAATATCTTAATCATTATTGGAAGAGTCGCCAGTTGCACAACCATGCCCGGTTGATTAATACGATTGAACAACGCCACCTAATCAAATCATCGCTTGAAGCTTATGGTCAGCTCAGTCACACACAGCTAATCGATGAAGTGAATAAAAATTATGATTATTGCATCAATCATCAAATCCCATTAAACCTATTAAAGCAATCAAAAATTCAAGCTAGTGAAGTGTTCGCTCAATGGATATCGCATTATCAGAAACATAAAAAAACACTAAATGTAATCGATACGAACGATTTGGCCAGCTTAATATTGGCCGATGACGAATTAACACAATCTCTTTTTGTTTACGGCTTTAAAACACTCACACCCTTGCAAGATAAGGTTTTTAAAGCGCTTAACTATCAAACACTTCAGGCGCGACAAACTCAATCAACCGAGCAATACTGCTTTAATAATACTTTGGATGAAATAGTCTCGGCAGCCAACTGGGCCAAGCAACAACAACAAGATTATCCGCACAAATCTATTGCCATTGTTTGTCCACAATTAAGTGAATTACAGCATCAATTAACCTCAACATTTGATCAGGTTTTTGACGACTTGCTCACTGAGACAGGGCAAAAATCCTACAATATGTCATTAGGCTTGCCCTTGTCTCAGTATGCATTAATCCAAGATTTACTTAACCTACTCACTCTATCTGAGCAGCTTAAAAAGGATCGCATTGAATCATCTTTATTTACTCAAGCGGTTAGCAGCATCTATGTCAAAGGTCATCAGTCAGAACGCAGTGCTAGACACTTATTAGCCAACCAAACTAATGCTTTAGCACTTGAGCATTTTTCTTTAGAGCAGCTAGTAGACGCACTAACACAGTGCCCAGTATTGTCAGAAATACTCAGCCAAATAACGCATCAAACTAACACACAAACCCTAGATCAACATTTAACAAGTTTTAATGCAACGCTTGAGCATTGGGGATTTGCCACTGATCGAAACTTAAGCAGTGGCGAGTATCAATTATTGCAAAAATACTTAGATAGTTCGCTAATACTGAATCAATTATCCCTGCATCAAGAAAAGTGTAGTACTGTTATGGCACTACAAACACTTAAAGAAATAACCAGTCAGGTCGTCTTCCAAGCTCAATCTAGTCAATCAAATATTCAAATTATTGGCTCCTTGGAAGCTGAAGGGTTGCGTTTTGACAAAGCCTGGGTGATGGGTATGACACAAGGATTTTTACCGGCTAAACTTAATTCGCCACGCTTTATTAGTGGTGCAATCGCCGCTGAATATCAAATTCCTCATAGCAGCTATGAATTAATCCAAACAGATGCGCAGAATACATTTGCCAACTTGAGTGCATTATCTGACCACGTCATTTTTTCTTATGCAAAATCACACGACGAATCAGAGCAGCTGCCTTCTCCTTTGTTAAATGATTTTTATAAGCACAAGCCACAAGAACCGTTCAACATAGAGGCGATCAACCTTGAGTCTGTTGATAATCACAGTGCGCCAGAGTTTTTAGATAAGCACATCAAATCTGGCGTTTCACTTTTAAAAGATCAAATGGCGTGCGCCTTCAAAGGGTTTGCACATCGACTAAAAATCGAATCAGTTGATGAGCCACATATTGGCCTAGATCGACGCGAACAAGGCAATGTTATTCATCATGCGCTACAGTATATTTATGAAGAAATAAACACCAAGGAGGCTTTACTAGCACTCAGCTCATCTGAGCTTAACTCATTGATTAGTCGCAAAGTTTATGCAGCACTTAAACGTCACACGGAATCTGGCTTTAAAACCATTGAGAAAACCCGTGTAGAGCAATTATTGGCTAAATTTATTGAAACCGACAAGCTTAGAGAAGATTTCCGTGTACTAGCTACCGAGCGTAGCGTGAGCGTAGATATTGCCGGACTTAACTTCAACACACGATTAGACCGGCTGGACGAGATGAATAATGGCGACCAGATTGTGTTTGACTATAAAACTGGATCCACTTCTACAGCTAAATGGTGTTCAGAGCAAATTGACGAACCACAGCTTCCTATTTATAGCGTTACCAATAACACTCAAGGCGCTGCGTTTATCGAATTAACCTCAAGTTGTGTAAGCTTTAAAGGTTTATCAAAAGATCCAGATTCACTGCTTAAACAATCTACTCGCAAAGGCAAGTGCCAAGATTGGGATGATCAATTAGCCACCTGGAAAAATCAACTCAATCAAGCCAGTCAAGATTTTCAATCAGGTCAGGCACAGGTCAGTCCTAATAAAGCAGCCTGCGATTATTGCGAGTTTGATTTACTCTGTCGTGTGCAAAAATAAAGCAATGATAGATTGCCTTTCTTGGGCGATTGCCTGAGCAATATTAGTTTTATCCAATGAAGCAATATCTATCGATGCCAATTGTTTTCTAAGTGCTGCAATTGGATTAACATCAACAGCTAACAACTGAAAAACTCGCAGTAATTCTTCAAACCGATCTTGGCGCCTGATTGCATCTGTCTTGATAAAAAAATCATTAATCGCCTCGACCGTTTGCTGTTTGAATAATTGTACAAATTGATAAAATTGCGCACTCAACTTAGCCAGCTGCTCATATTGTTTTGGCGCCTTAAGCTGCTGACAAACCTGAGTAATGTTATCTAAATTTTCAGCAATCAACCAAAGACAAAATTTAAGGTGTGGTTGATCAGTATCAACGTGGTCTAAAAAATCAAACTGATTAACATGCTTAATAGATTGACCAACACTCAGTGGCGAAAAGATACGCTCATAAGCGCCACAGGCAGCTAACATCTTGAAAAAGGCCGAGGGTGTTTTATAAGAGAGTGACTTTTCCAACTCTTTAAAAACGCGCTCAGGGGTGAGCGCATCCACTTCACCTGATGCAACCATATCCTTCATTAAGCGATGTGTCGCATGTGCCACTTTAAAGCCAAATGGTTTAAAACGTGCAGCAAAACGAGCCACACGCAGTACACGCACCGGATCTTCACTAAAGGCATCAGATACATGCCTTAACAAGCCATTATTTAAATCATCCTGACCATTAAACGGGTCGATTAATTCACCATCTTTTTCAGCCATGGCATTTATAGTGAGGTCGCGACGCGATAGATCCTGCTCCAAAGTGACCGACATTGACGTATCAAATTCAAAGCCTTTATAGCCCTTGCCAACTTTTCGCTCGAGTCTGGCCAACGCATATTCTTCTTGCGTGCCGGGGTGTAAAAATACCGGAAACTCCTTACCCACTTGACGATACCCAAGATCCAACATTTCATCAGGTGATGAACCAACCACCACCCAATCTCTTTCGGTGTTGTCATTTGCAAGCCCTAACAAGCGATCGCGCACTGCACCGCCAACCAAATAAACTTTCATTATCTCAAATGCTGACTAAATACAAATATAATACCCTAATGGATTTAGATAGTTTAACGCCCGAACAGTTTCGAGTAACACAAGAGTGTGGTACAGAGACGCCCTTTACTGGCGAGTATGTTAATCATCATGAAGATGGCAACTACACGTGTGTTTGTTGTGGTCAAGTGCTGTTTTCATCTGATACCAAGTTTGACTCTGGCACGGGATGGCCCAGTTTCTATGATATTGCTAATGCCGATAGTGTATTTTTGATTAAGGACAATAACCACGGTATGACCCGTGTAGAGGTTCGCTGTAAAAACTGCGACGCCCATCTTGGCCATGTATTTGCTGATGGCCCTGAGCCAACTGGGCAACGCTATTGTATTAACTCCGCTTCACTTAACTTTCAGACCAAATAATGCATATTCATATTCTCGGCATTGCTGGCACATTCATGGGTTCACTGGCACTAATCGCTAAACAACTCGGTCACACCGTCACCGGTCAAGATCAAGGCGTATATCCACCAATGAGCACTCAGCTCGATGAGCAAGGCATTACCTATACTCATGGCTACAAAATGCTGGACATGCCAAAAGCTGATGTCTTTATTGTTGGCAATGCCCTATCGCGTGGCAACGAATGTGTTGAAGAGATCCTTAGCAAACAATACGCCTACACCTCAGGTGCACAGTGGCTGAGTGAAAATGTACTGCGTAATAAATGGGTGTTGGCTGTATCTGGCACACACGGCAAAACAACGACAGCCAGCATGCTCGCCTGGATCCTAGACTACGCTGGCTACAACCCTAGTTTTTTAATTGGTGGTGTGGTAGAAGATTTTGGCGTCTCATCACGCTTGACGGATTCAAATTTTTTCGTGATTGAGGCAGACGAATATGACACTGCCTTTTTTGACAAGCGCTCAAAGTTTGTTCATTATCATCCAAGAACACTGGTGATTAACAACCTTGAATTTGATCATGCTGACATTTTCGATTCCATTAAAGATATTCAAAAACAATTCCATCATCTAATTCGAACTGTACCAAAAGAAGGGTTGATCATTCATCCAGATAATACCCAAACAATTAACGAGGTACTCAATCAAGGACTATGGTCATCTGAGCAGGCCTTGCCTGCTCAGCAACTAATCACCACCAAAACAGGTACAAGCTTTAGTGTGGAAGGTTTGAGAGTTAATTGGCACCTACTTGGCGAGCATAACATGCAAAACGGCATCCATGCAGCTTATGCAGCGCACCACGCCGGCATGCCGCTTGGCATTGCCTGTGAGGCGCTAGAAAAATTCAAAGGAGTGAAGCGTCGTTTAGAGGTCAAACATCAAGCAAATGGCATCACCCTATATGATGACTTTGCTCATCATCCAACAGCCATTCGCACCACATTACAAGGCTTACGTGCCAAAGTGGGTAATGAGAAAATTATCGCCATTTTGGAGCTTCGATCCAACACCATGAAATCCGGTGTTCACCAACAAAGTTTGGTTGACGCACTAGAAGTGGCTGATCAATTATTAATTCTTAAGCCTGAATCTAATTCTTGGAATATCAATACATTATTTGACGGCAATTACCTATTCGATTCTGTTGATGATATTATTAAACAGTTGACCAACATCAATCAAGGCCACTTTGTGGTTATGTCAAACGGTGGATTTGACAATATTTTTGAAAAATTAATCACTCATTTACACACTGGAAAATCCTAATGAAACCAATTGCAATTGCTCTGACAGGCGCCTCAGGAATGCCCTATGCACTCAGCCTACTTAAAGAGTTAGTCAAAACCCAAGAGCTTATTTATGTCATGATTTCAACGGCGGCCAATACCGTTATCGCTATGGAAACTGATTTAAATTTAGGCAATGATACAAATACAATCGAGCAAAACTTATCAAAATATCTTGGTGCTAAGACAGGGCAAATTAAGGTTTTTTCTAAAAACCAATGGACTGCGCCTGTTGCCTCTGGCTCTAACCCGCCAAGGGCAATGGTGGTATGCCCCTGCACCATGAGCACGCTCTCAGCCATTGCCAATGGTCATGGCGATAATTTGATGCATCGCGCTGCCGATGTAGTGATTAAAGAGCAAAAGAAATTAATTCTCGTACCTAGAGAAACCCCTTATTCAGCCATTCATCTAGAAAACATGCTCAAACTATCTCGCCTTGGTGTGGTTATTATGGACGCCAATCCAGCGTTTTATCAGCAACCAGCCTCTATTCAAGATTTGGTTAATTTTGTAGTGGCTAGAATTCTAGATCATTTAGCGGTAGAGCACGAGCTACTACCCCCTTGGCAAGAATGATTAGTATTATAGGCCTTGCCTATAATACTAAAAAGTGATAACGGCTAAACCTAAAAAAGCTAAGAATATCGCAAAGAATTTTTTGAGTTTTTTGCCATCAACACTGTGTGCGACTCGTGCACCAAGTGGGGCAAACAATACACTCATCACCACAATACTAATGAGCGCTTCAGTGTGAATAAAGCCCAAACCACTGTCAATAGATTCCACGCCCCAACCTGCTACAATAAAACCCAATGCACCCGCAATAGCAATTGGCATGCCCACCGCTGCTGAGGTGGCAATGGCGTTTTTAATATCAACATTATTGTAGGTTAAAAATGGCGTGGTCATGGTGCCACCGCCAATGCCTACAATTGCCGACACCAGGCCAATAATATAGCCAGTAACACGCCACACCCATGTTTTTAAATGGTCTACATGGGTAGAACTACTCACACCAAAAAACATAATAATAGCCACACCAAATTCAAAAAAAGCAAAGAAAATACGCATAAAATCAAAGCTCATGAGTTTGGTAAGTAGCGCACCACTAAAAGCACCTAATAAGATCGTAGGCGTGAGTTTTTTAAAATTATGCCAATGAATAGCGCCGTGGCTCTGATGCGCCCTAACACTAGAAATTGAAGTGAATACAATTGCCGCTAGAGCCGTACCTACGGCTGTATGCATTAAGATGGCTTGATCAACACTGCCAGCAAGTAAATACAACAAAGCCGGCACTATAATCAGTCCACCACCAACGCCCAATAATCCAGCAATAAAACCTGAAAATACACCTAATAGTAATAAAGATGCTATTTCAGCCAAGCACTGACCTCATCAACCAACAACTGATCTTTTTCATTAAAAAAATGATCTGCATCAACCATCTTCTGCGTATAGTGATTATTAGTTGTGCTCGCCCTATTGATCGCACTATGCATCACACTCTGAATATCCTTATCACCATACAAATCAAAGACAGGCAAGCTAATTTTCTTTAAGTATTGAACCGTTGCTTCAGGCATACCAACACCCACAAAACGCTTGACTGAATTTGGATGATTAGCTAAAAAATGCGTTGACATAACACTGCCCAGACTGTGTGCAATAATCACATCTGCCTCTAGACCTTCAACTTTAAAATAATTAAGCGCAGCTTGAATTCTGTCATCCGCCTTGTCCAATAGTGACATATAGGCCGGCGACTCTACGCCGTTTTCTAGCACTGGCATTTGAATAGATAAGGTGTTAAACCCTTTGTTGGTTAATGCGACACGTAACGGCTGAATAACCTGTGGCCAATCAGGATGAATGCCTAATCCATGCACAATCACGGCTGTTTTTTTAGTATCGGTTTCGCTTGGCGTGTATATAGACATAAATTCATGGTTGTTGGCAGTCAACCAAACCACGTCACCATCCATAATCCCGTCTTCAACCTGCTCAGCCCAACGTAGCTCTTTAGCATAGTCTGGCACAATCTGTGCAAAAGCCACGGTATTTAACAACCATAATGCCATCAATATTTTTTTCATAATTTTCTCCTTCGTAAAAAATTTCATTATAAATTAAAATTTAGGAAATAATGCAAATGATAGGTTTTGACAAGGCGCATTCAAATAAACTAAGGAGAATACAAGAAATGCAGAAAAACCACATCAATCAAATCAACTTGGGAAGAGGGTGAATTGATACAATAAAGTCGTTATATTTTAAAAATGCCAATATATAAATGGCAGCATTTCACATTTTTTTAACTAGACAGTGGCCAAATCACACCAGGCTGGCTCGAGATCAATACTCAAAGGGTTAAGCATTGGCAGCATCTTGACTAAGCTTGGTAGCGTGTCTGCTTGCATTTTTTTCATTACTGAAGCACGATGCTTTTCAATCGTGGAAGTGGAAGCATGGAGCCTTTCTGTCATCTGCTGATTGGTAGCACCTAGAACAATACAAGCAAATACTTTCTTTTCTTTGTTAGTGAGTTGTTTATATCGCTCAATTATGTCAATATTTTTCTGAAAATCATCAATGGCATGTGACACCTTTTCTAGCACTTTGGCAGATGAAAAAGGATATTCGATAAAATCAAAAGCACCTAGTTTAATCACCTCAACCATAGTGGCCACAGAGCCTAGCGAACTAATAAAAACAACAGGACTTAAGTGTTCAATCACATTAAGTTTATTTAGGAGGGAAGCACCATTACCTTCAGTTGTGGTTATATCTGCAATTAAGCAGCCTTGAGTGTCATCCACTTGGGCAAGGTAGTCAGAATAAGCATCAAAACACACAACCTTAAAATTTTGCTCAGTGAATATACCGATCAATGACTGCCTATACTCAAAATCTTTTACAATAATAAAAATTGTTTTTTCTATTATTGAACTTGATAACCTCACTCACGCCCCCCCCTAAATTTCACCAAATTATAATCTAATTAGTGTCTAACACTTAGGCAGCATTGAGAAGAATGCAGATCGGATAAAAAATGGAGATTAGTACCAATCTATTGCTGTAAAACAGCAGCCCAACTATTAGACGAATAAATTATATCTAGGTTATAAACACAGGGATATGGGGGTATTCCTTATTTATTTGGCACAGAAGTAACGAGTTAAATTTTATTTTTTAACCGTAGTAAGGCCAACTGATCGCCATGCTTGCATGCCACCACGATAATATTTCAACTTATCAGCAGGATAGTCCAGCACCAACAACTTACGAATCATTCTTGGAGATTTGCCACACCAAAAACCATTGCAATACAAGACCAATGTCTTGGCTTGGCTAAAATCCCATTGATTGTCTACCCACTTAACCCCAAATGTTTTAAAAGCCTTCAGACGAGCCTCATGTGACAACAGCTGTTTAGAATTAATGCGAACAGCACTAGGAATCATGCCAGTAATCATCACAGCTGATTGAGGTCTAGAGTCAACAATTAAAATTGAATCATCGCCGTGAGAAATTTGATCAATATAATGAATCACCTCTAGCTCAGCTATAGTCTCAACAGGGTGTGGCTTAAATGGCTGCATGGGCTGAATTTTGCCGCGCCAAGTGCCCTGATAAAACTTCATGATATTGTTGGATCTATCTTGATTGCGCTGCAAATCAACAGGCTCACCGTTATGTATAACGTTAACCGATTTAAAGTCTTTTTGAATTAAAACTTCCTTAGCCAAACCAGCAAAAGAAATGCATAGCAGGCTAAGCAATAATAATTTCTTCATAAAGGGTTTTTATGAAAGCTTACTACGAATGATTGATGAAACAACAGCCATATCAGCCTTTCCATCTAATTGACCTTTAAGTTTACCCATAAGCTTACCCATGTCTTGCATAGAGGTTGCTCCAGTATCGGTAATAGCTTTGTCGACTGCTGTTGTAATTTCAGCCTCTGAGAGTTGTTCTGGCATATAACTTGAAATAATGCCAAGCTCCGCTTCTTCAACATCAACTAAGTCTGTACGACTAGCCTGTTTGAATTGAGCGATAGAATCTTTACGCTGTTTAACCATTTTTTGAATAACTGCAAGCACCTGGGTATCGTCAAGTTCAATACGCTCATCAACTTCACGTTGCTTAATAGCGCCTAGTATCATGCGAACTGCCTTTAAACCATCTTTATCCTTGGCTTTCATGGCAGTTTTCATATCGGTGATTATTTGAGATTTAAGATTAGACATAGTGGTTATTAATTTGAAAAATATTAAAGAAAAAAAATGCGGTTTAAAACCGCATTTTCAAGAACTCTTTAGTACATGCGTTTGCGATGCACTCGGTTTTTAGCCATCTCTTTATGAGTACGCTTCACAGCCGCTGCTTTCATGCGTTTGTTAACCCATGTTTGTTTCTCGTAAAATTCTTTTTTACGAACATCAGTAATAACGCCTGCTCCGTCGCATGAACGACGAAAACGTCTAAGGGCAATATCAAATGGTTCGTTCTCTCTTACTTTAATTGAAGGCATGTTATTTTTCCTTTATGAATCTGTAGTTGCAGCATCAGCAGAGCTGTCAAAATCAACCAATTGAACAATAGCCATTGGCGCTTTATCACCAGTACGAAAACCAGCTTTTAAAATACGAATATAGCCACCAGGACGATCTTTGTAGAATGGGCCTAGTTGCGTGAATAACTTAGCAACCATTGCATCATCACGTAATTTTGCAAATGCATTACGACGATTGGCAACTGAATCAACTTTAGCTTTAGTGATTAATGGCTCAACAACACGACGAAGCTCTTTTGCCTTGGGCAAAGTTGTTTTAATTGTTTCATGGTCGAACAAAGAGTTCGCCATATTCTTAAACATCGCCTTACGGTGAGAAGAATTACGGTTTAGTTGTTTACCTGACTTTCTATGTCTCATGTTATTTCCTTATTCACTCATTAGATCAACTGGTGGCCAGTTAGGAATGTCTGTTCCTAAATCAAGACCTTTGTCAGTCAATACTTCTTTAATTTCGTTTAATGATTTACGACCTAGGTTAGGCGTTCTCAATAAGTCTTGCTCAGACTTTTGAATTAAATCACCAATGTAGTAGATTTGCTCTGCTTTAAGACAGTTAGCACTACGAACTGTTAACTCTAGCTCGTCAACCGCTGCAAGCAACTGAGGATCAAAGTCATCTGAAGTTGGCAATGCTTCTTCTTCTTCAACTAACTCTAGTTCAACAAAAGAAGATAGCTGATCTTGAAGAATTGAAGCAGCGCGCTTAATTGCAGACTCTGCATCAACTGAACCATTAGTCTCAATCACCATGTTTAGCTTATCAAGGTTAACCTTTTGCTCAACACGCGCAGCATCAACTGTGAAACTAACACGCTTAATTGGCGAGAAGCTTGCATCAAGTTGAATACCACCAATAGTTGATGACTCCTCAGAGCGTGATACCGCCGTATCATAGCCAGTACCTGTACCAATTTTTAGCGTCATGCGTACATGACCACCCTCATTAACTGTAGCAATAACAAACTCAGGATTGTGGGCAGTGATATCTGTTCCACTTGCTTCAATATCAGCAACCGTGATTTCACATGGGCCTTTTTTATCAATCACGACTTCAGCAGTATCAGATGTGTTTAATGCGACAGATACTTCTTTTAAGTTTAGCAAGATGTCTAAAACATCCTCTTGAACGTTTTCAATGGTTGAAAACTCATGCATTACTCCATCAATTGCTACTTCAGTCACTGCAGAACCAGTCATTGATGAAAGCAATGTTCTTCTAAGGGCGTTACCCAAAGTATGACCAAAACCACGCTCTAACGGCTCAAGAACTACCTTGAATTCGTTAGTGCCAGTTTGAGAAGACTCAACTAATTTTGGCTTTAAAAAATCTTTTGCGCTACCTTGCATGATTAATTCCTTATTTAGAATACAATTCAACGATTAAGTGTTCTTGGATGTCTGAAGATAGATCATCACGTGCTGGAACATTCTTAAATACGCCTTTTAATGCTTTTGAATCAACATCAATCCATTCTGCTTGGTCGCCTTGCTCTGCAAGTTCGACTGCTAATTGAATACGACTTTGTTTTTTAGCTTTTTCACGAATAGAGATTTCATCATTAGCACTCACTTGATATGAAGGAATGTTAACAATTGAACCGTTAACTAGAATTGACTTATGCGAAACCAATTGTCTAGCTTCTGCACGTGTAGAGCCAAAGCCCATACGGTACACAACGTTATCTAGGCGACACTCAAGTAAAGACAACAAGTTTTCACCGGTAGAACCTTTCTTTTGTGAAGCACTCTTGTAGTAAGAGCGGAATTGCTTTTCTAGAATGCCGTAAATACGTCTAACTTTTTGCTTTTCACGAAGCTGCAAACCGTACTCAGTACCCTTTTGACGACGGGCATTAGCACCGTGTACACCAGGTAATTGAGTTAATTTACACTTAGAATCTAATGATCTAATGCCGCTTTTAAGAAATAAGTCCGTGCCTTCGCGACGTGCTAATTTACAAGTTGGTCCAGTATATCTAGCCATAATTTATCCTTATACTCTACGTTTCTTAGAAGGACGACAACCGTTATGAGGGATTGGCGTAACATCTGTAATTGATTGAATTTTTAACCCTTGTGCATTAAGGCCACGAATAGCAGAATCACGACCAGGACCAGGACCCTTAACGCGAACATCAAGATTCTTCATGCCAAATGCTAATGCTTTTTCACCACAGTTGCCAGCAGCAACTTGTGCAGCAAATGGCGTAGATTTTCTAGAACCTCTAAAACCAGAACCACCTGATGTTGCCCAACAAACAGCATTACCATGACGATCTGTAATCATAACGATGGTATTGTTAAATGTCGCATGGATATGCGCAATACCGTCTGTAATTACCTTTTTAGACTTCTTTTTTACTGGTGCTTTAGCCATAATATCTACCTATGATTATTTAATTAAACGACGAGGACCCTTACGAGTTCTTGCGTTAGTTTTAGTTTTTTGACCGCGTAGAGGTAAGCCTTTACGATGACGAACACCACGGTAACAACCTAGGTCTTTAAGACGTTTAATATCCATAGCCACTTGACGACGAAGATCGCCTTCAACTTCGAATTTAGCCACTTCACCACGAATTAACTCAACAACATCTTCTGGAATCTCAGAAACTTTTGTTGATTGGTCAATTTTTAACGTGTCACAGATCGCTTTAGATCTTGTTTCACCAATACCAAATATTGACTGCAAGCCAATGACGATGTGTTTGTGTGTTGGAATGTTAATTCCCGCTATTCTAGCCATATTTTTCCTTGTACCTTGTCTCTATTAGTTTTAATTTTGCTAAGTTTTATTTATTTTTTCGCTTGCAAAATTCAAATTTGAAAAACGGGCAATTATACGTTGCACGCTTAACAATGTCAATTGAAATTAGCCTTGTCTTTGTTTGTGACGAGGCTCTTTACAAATTACTCTTACAACGCCATTGCGCTTAATAACTTTACAGTTATTACAAATTTTCTTTACTGATGCTCTTACTTTCATGATTGCTACCTTTTATTATTTTAAGCCCGATTTCTTCATTAATGACTCGTACTGATTAGACATTAAATGAGACTGAGCTTGCGCGATAAAATCCATCACCACTACGACGATGATTAGTAAACTGGTTCCGCCAAAGTAAAATGGCACATTCCAGTATAAAATTAGAAATTCTGGCAATAAACATACCGCAGTAATGTAAATTGCACCCGATGCAGTTAATCGTGACATAACTGAATCAATATAGTCCGCTGAATGCTTGCCCGGGCGAATACCCGGAATAAAACCACCAGACTTACGTAAATTATCAGCCGTATCTTTTGAATCGAACGTTAATGCGGTATAGAAAAATGTAAAGAATACAATGGCTAAACCATAAAACATCACGTACAGTGGCTGTCCTGGAGAAATGCTAGCCGTTAAATCTGCCAACCAACCCAGGCCTTCACTTTGTGAGAACCAGCCACCCAAGGTTGCCGGAAATAAAATGATACTCGAGGCGAAAATTGGTGGAATAACACCGGCCATATTAATTTTTAGTGGCAAGTATGAGCTTTGTCCGCCAACCATTTTACGACCTTGTTGGCGTTTAGCGTAGTTCACGGTAATACGGCGTTGACCTCTTTCCATGAATACAACAAAAGCAGTAACCAATAAAGTCATGGCCAACAAGATCACAACTAAGATAACCGTCAGTTCACCAGTAGAAACTAAAGATAGCGTTGAGCCAAAGGCTGAAGGTAAGCCTGAGACAATACCGGCAAAAATAATCATTGAAATACCGTTACCGATACCTTTTTCAGTAATTTGCTCACCAAGCCACATCAAGAATAACGTACCTGTTGTTAAGGTAACAACTGTCACCATACTAAAAGTAAAACCACCTTGGGTTACTAAGGCAACACCACCAGCGCTTTGTGACTGCAAGGCAATGGAAATACCGTACGATTGAAATACTGCCAAAACAACCGTACCCAGACGCGTATATTGAGTAATTTTACGCTTTCCTGTTTCACCTTCTTTTTTCAGTTGCTCCAATTTCGGCACAACTGAGGTCATCAAAGTAATAATGATTGATGCAGAGATGTAAGGCATGATACCCAAGGTAAAAATTGACAAGCGCTCCAACGCACCACCCGAGAACATATTAAACATATCCAAGATTGTGCCTTGCTGATCTTGCACCAAAGACGCCAATGCGGCGCTTGAAATAAATGGAATGGTAATATGTGTGCCTAATCTAAAAACGATTAACGCACCCAATAAAAAGAGGATGCGCCTCGATAAGTCTTCAGAAAGGCCTAAGGGTTGAGACATAAATTACTCGTTTACAGAACCTTTAGCAGCTTCAATGGCAGCCTTAGCGCCTTTGGTTGCCTTGATACCTGTTAATGTTACTGCACGCGTAATCTCACCAGACAACATCACTTTAACACGCTTGATATTTTTAGTAATCAAGTTGTGTTGCTTAAGCACATCAACAGTAATATCTGTCTCTTCTAGGTTGTTAATTTCAGATAGAGTAACTTGTGACGTAATAATAGAAACTCTTGAAGAGAAACCCACCTTTGGAAGGCGACGTTGCAATGGCATCTGACCACCTTCAAAACCTACTTTAGTAAATCCGCCAGAACGTGACTTTTGCCCCTTATGACCACGGCCACAAGTTTTACCCCAGCCACAACCAATACCACGGCCTACACGCTTTCTTGATTTCTTTTCACCTTCGTTAGGCGCTAATGAATTTAAAAACATTTTACTAATCCTCTACTTTTAATAAGTAAGACACTTTATTGATCATGCCTCTTACAGCAGGAGTATCTTCAAGTGTTACCGTGTGGTTAATTCTTTTTAAGCCAAGGCCTGTTACCGTAGCACGATGCGAAGGTAGACGACCAAAAAAACTTTTAGTTAATGTTACTGTTACCGTCTTGCCAGCCATTATCCTTCTCCGTTAATTTGTTCAACTGTCTTGCCACGCTTAGCAGCAACCATTGCAGGTGAAGACATAGAAGTTAGCCCTTCAACCGTAGCACGAACCACACTAATTGGGTTACGTGTACCATTGCATTTAGCCAAGATATCGTGAACACCAACTGCTTCAAGGACACTACGCATAGGGCCGCCAGCAATAACGCCTGTACCTTCAGAAGCAGGCTGCATGTAAACTTTTGCAGCACCTACGTTTGAAGTTACTGGGTAATGCAAAGTGCCATTTGTTAATGGAACAGTCTTCATAGCTTTCTTAGCTTTTTCCATTGCTTTTTGAATGGCTGAAGGCACTTCACGAGATTTACCCGTACCGTAACCTACTTTACCTTTACCGTCACCTACTACAACTAATGCAGAGAAACCAAAGATACGTCCACCTTTAACTACTTTTACAACACGACGAATGTTAACTAATTTTTCAATGTATTCATTGTCGTCGTTATTATTATTTTTCTTATATTCAGCCATTTTTATTGCCTTTTAATATTGTTCCAGTTGAACGCTTATTAGAATTCTAATCCGCCATCTCTTGCTGCATCAGCCAAAGCCTTGATACGACCATGGTATTTAAAACCAGAGCGATCAAATGCCACTTTAGTCACCTTGGCTTTCTTAGCAGCCTTAGCAATCGCAGTACCAATTTCTGTCGCAGCATCAACATTACCACCATTTTTCATCTTAGATGCAACTGAAGATGCTGATGCCAATGTTTTAGTGCCACAAGCGCTGATAATTTGCGCATAAATGTGTGCAGATGTCTTATGTACAGACAAACGCTCAGTGCCTCTTTCAGCATGTTGAGCTCTAAATTTTGTTGCTCTTCTTAAACGAGCTTGTTTTTTTGAAAGTTTCATTGTGAATACCTTATCAATTATTTCTTCTTAGCTTCTTTACGAACAACGTACTCGTCCGTATAACGCACACCCTTACCTTTGTAAGGCTCAGGTGGACGGTAAGCTCTAATTTCAGCGGCTACTTGGCCAACTTTTTGCTTATCCATACCTTTAACAACAATCTCAGTTTGAGAAGGTGTTTCAACCGTAATACCTTCAGGCAGTGCGTAAGCAACCGGATGTGAAAAACCCAAAGTAAGATCAAGTGTTTTACCCATTGCTTTCGCACGGTAACCAACACCGATTAGTGATAATTTCTTTTCCCAACCTGCAGTAACACCTTGAATAAGGTTTGCTGTATTTGCTCTAGCAGTACCTGCTTGAGCCCAAGCAGACTTTTCTGCTTTCTTTTCAACGTTGGTAATAGTAAAGGTAATTTCACTATCCTTAATGCTAACGTTAACCGATGGGTGAACATCCATGGCCATTTGACCTAGCTTACCTTTAACTGTCATTGTTGCACCAGACATTGAAACTTCTGTGCCACTTTCGATTGTAATTGGTGATTTTGCTACTCTAGACATATTATCTCTCCAACTTAGTAGACGCTACACAGAACTTCACCACCCACATTTTGGGATGATGCAGCTTGTCCAGTCATTACACCCTTAGGGGTAGAAACGATAACAATACCAAGACCATTCATAACACTTGGCATTTCAGTACTAGGTGCATAAACTCTAAGACTTGGCTTAGAAATACGCTCTAATGTTTCAATTACCGGCTTATTCTCAAAGTACTTAAGTTTAATTGTTAATGTTTTAGCGGCTTTTTCACCGTCAACAGAAAAAGACTCAATAAAGCCCTCTTGCTGCATAACACTAGCAATAGCAGATTTTAAATTTGACGCTGGAATATTAACCTCTTTCTTCGCAACCATTTGAGCGTTACGAATGCGCGTTAACATATCAGCAATAGGATCAGACATACTCATATTATTTCTCCTTACCAGCTTGCTTTAGATAAACCTGGAACTTCACCATTCATAGTGCGCTCTCTAAGTTTCGTTCTAGCCAAACCAAACTTACGGTAAAAACCATGTGGACGACCTGTCAAACCACAACGAGAACGTTGACGAGTTGGCGATGCATCACGTGGCAGTGCTTGCAACTTAATAGTTGCCTGGAAACGCTCTTCATCAGAAGAATGTACACTTTTAATAATTTTCTTTAATTCTAAACGCTTAGCTTTAAACTTTTCAGCCAGCTTGGTGCGTTTAAGATCTCTATTTATCATAGACTTTTTAGCCATTTTCCTTATCCTTTAAATGGGAATTTAAACATTGCTAATAGTTTCTTAGCGTCATCATCAGAAGCAGCAGACGTTGTGATAGCAATATCCATACCACGTGTTCTATCTACTTTCTCAAAATCAATTTCAGCAAACGTAATCTGCTCAGTAATACCCATGTTGTAGTTACCACGACCGTCAAAAGAGGTAGGCTTTAAACCACGGAAATCACGAATACGAGGAATGGCAACATTAACCAAACGATCAAGAAATTCATACATCTTTTCTTTACGTAAAGTAACTTTACAACCAATTGCATTACCTTCTCTAATTTTAAAACTTGCCACAGATTTACGCGCATTACACGTTAAAGGCTTTTGACCAGAAATAAGGCCCATTTCCTCTAATGCATTTTGCAATACTTTTTTATCACCTAGTGCACTACCAAGACCCATGTTAATGGTAATCTTTTCAATTTTAGGCACAGCCATTGGGTTGCTAAGACCTAGCTCTTTTTGTAGAGCGGGCTTAATAACATTTGTATATTCTTCTTGTAATCTAGACACGGTTTATTTCCTTAACTTGCTCAAACGATTGAATCGCCGTTTGATTTAAAAAATCTTTCCTTATTGCCTTCTTTGTCTGTACGAATACCTACTTTGTCAGCTTTATTTGTTTTAGGGTTTAGAATAGCAACATTTGAAATAGCTAATGGCATTTCAGTATCCACGATGCCGCCAGTAACACCCGCATTTGGATTGGCTTTAACGTGCTTCTTTGCAATATTCTTACCTTCAACGATAACCTTGTTATCTAATACTTTTGTAATTGTGCCTGTAGAACCTTTGTCCTTACCAGCAATAATAATTACTTCGTCATTTAATTTAATTTTTTGCATTATAGAACCTCTGGAGCTAACGACACAATCTTCATAAATTGCTTGTTACGTAATTCACGAGTAACAGGGCCGAAGATACGGGTACCAACTGGCTCAAGCTTTGTGTTCAAAAGCACAACAGCATTGTTATCAAAACGGATACGTGAGCCATCAGCACGACGAACGCCTTGTGCGGTACGTACTACAACAGCGTCATACACGTCACCTTTTTTAACTTTACCGCGCGGAGAAGCCTCTTTAATACTTACTTTGATCACATCACCGATATTAGCATAACGACGCTTTGAACCACCTAAAACTTTAATACACATTGCCTTAACACCGCCGCTATTATCGGCAACACTAAGTTTTGTTTGCATTTGAATCATGTCTTACTCTCTTTAAATTTAGATATTAATCAACTGAAACTGATTTCTCAACCACTTCAATCAATGCCCAATGTTTAGTCTTTGAGAATGGCTTTGACTCTACCACTCTTACTGTATCACCCATTGAACATTCATTCTTTTCATCATGAGCATGAACTTTCGTGCTACGCTTGATGTATTTCTTATATATCGGATGTCTAACTTTACGTTCAATTTCAACAGCAATCGTCTTATCACGACCAGCGCTTACAACTGTACCCATTAGTACGCGTTCTACTTTATTATCACTCATGCTTGTTTCTCTTTAATAATCGTTTTTACTTGTGCAATAGATCTCTTCGTTTTGCCTAGTTTAGATGAATCATCCAACTGAGCGCTACGATGTTGCATACGCAGTTCAAAATGCTCTTTTAATAAAGACATTAATGTCTCGTTTAGTGTAGAGATATCTTGATCTCTTAATGCTTTAATATCCATTACATTACCGTCCTTTTAATAACTTTTGTGCTTACTGGTAACTTAGCAGCGGCTAATGCAAAAGCTTCACGGGCAACTGTTTCGTCAACACCTTGCATTTCAAATAACATTTGACCTGGCTTGATTTGCGCGATCCAGTATTCAACACTACCTTTACCTTTACCCATTCGAACTTCAAGAGGTTTTTTAGTAATAGGCTTATCTGGGAATACACGAATCCAAATCTTACCTTGACGCTTAACATGACGAGTCATTGCACGACGTGCAGATTCAATCTGTCTTGCAGTCATACGACATCTGCCATTAGCCTGAAGGCCAATTTCACCAAAACTAACCTTATGGCCAGTTGCTAGACCGCGATTACGGCCTTTCATCATTTTTCTAAATTTTGTACGCTTAGGTTGTAACATTTCTCAATCCTTATTACTTCTTACCGATTTGATTTGTAGCACCACGACGAGCAACCTCATCTAATGTGCCTTTCTTATGGTCAAGAATTTCACCTTTAAAGATCCAAACTTTAATACCGATTACACCGTACTGTGTGTTTGCGCCATAGCTAGCGTAATCAACATCAGCTCTAAAAGTGTGTAATGGCACACGACCTTCACGGTACCATTCTGAACGGGCGATTTCAGCACCATTCAAACGACCACCAACCATAACCTTAATACCTTGAGCACCTAGACGTGTTGCATTACCCAATACACGCTTAACTGCACGACGATACATAACACGCTTTTCTAATTGCTGAGCAATATTCTCGGCAACTAAACGTGCATCTAGTTCAGGCTTCTTAATTTCTTCAATGTTGATATGAACAGGAATACCCATCATCTTAGACACTGTTGATTTTAACTGCTCAATATCAGCACCTTTCTTACCAATAACGATGCCAGGACGAGCAGTGTGAATTGTCACTTTAGCATTACTTGCTAAACGCTCAATCTGAACACGACTAACTGAAGCAGCAGCTAATTTCTCGAATAAGAAATCTCTAACTTCGATATCAGATAATAAAAATTTAGAGTAATCTTGAGAATTGGCATACCATTTTGAATCCCAATCTTTAACGATACCTAATCTAATACCTTTTGGATTTACTTTTTGACCCATATTAAACCTACTTGCTTACGCCAACAGTGATGTGGCTAGTTCTTTTTAAAATTCTGTTTGCACGGCCTTTGGCTCTTGGACGAATTCTCTTCATCGTTGAACCTTCGTCAACATAAACACTGCTTACTTTTAACTCATCAATATCAAGACCGTTATTGTGTTCAGCATTTGAAATGGCTGAATTAAGAACCTTCTTAACTAATTTTGCCGCTCCCTTATTGCTAAACGACAGAATATTTAATGCTTCTTCTACTGATTTTTGACGAATCTGGTCTGCAACCAATCTCACCTTAAAAGATGATCCTTTTGCATACTTGTGTACTGCTTTAACTTCTTTCATGTCATTCACCTATTAATTACGATCGCCTGAGTGGCCATTAAACGTTCTAGTTAAAGCAAATTCGCCCAACTTGTGTCCAATCATTTCTTCTGTAATAGAAACTGGAACATGCGCTCTGCCGTTATGAACTGCAATTGTTAAACCAATCATCTCAGGTACGATTACTGAGCGACGTGACCAAGTTTTAATTGGTTTTCTGTCGTTGTTATCTTGAGCCGTTAATACTTTCTTGATTAAGTGCTCGTCAACAAATGGTCCTTTTCTTAATGATCTAGCCATGATTAACCCTTATTTCTACGACGTACGATAAGCTTATCAGTACGTTTGTTGCTACGTGTTTTATAACCTTTAGTCGGCGTACCCCAAGGTGAAACTGGATGACGACCACCACTTGTTTTACCTTCACCACCACCATGTGGGTGATCTACCGGGTTCATTACCACACCACGAACGGTTGGTCTAACACCTCTCCAGCGAGTTGCACCCGCTTTACCTAATTTTCTTAAACTATGCTCAGACTTAGAAACCTCGCCAATCGTTGCACGACATTCAGCTAAAACCTTACGAACTTCACCAGAACGTAATCTTAATGTTACGTAGTTACCTTTTTTTGCAATTAATTGCGCTGAAGTACCGGCACTACGTGCAATTTGAGCACCTTTCTTTGGCTGCAATTCAATACAATGAACCACACTACCTAATGGAATATTAGCTAACGGCATAACGTTACCTGTTTGAATGGCAACGGTTGCACCTGATACGATTGAATCGCCAGCTGATAAGCCTTTAGGAGCAATAATATAACGACGCTCGCCATCTGCATATAAAACTAACGCAATATTTGCACTACGATTTGGATCGTATTCAATACGTTCTACACGTGCAGTGATATCATCTTTATTGCGTTTAAAATCAATTATGCGGTAACGCTGCTTATGACCACCGCCCATATGACGAGTGGTAATGCGACCATGATTATTTCTACCAGCAGTTTTACTCTTACTTTCAGTTAGTGGTGCATAAGGTGCGCCTTTATGTAGATCTTTATCTACAATGCTAACTACAAATCTTCTACCTGGTGAGGTTGGTTTTCTTTTAATTATTTGTGCCATAATAAAATCTCTTTAAGATGCGCTAACGTCAATCATTTGGCCTTCAGACACTTTTACCATTGCCTTCTTCCAATTAATTCGACGACCCAATTTGCCTTTAAATACTTTCTTTTTACCTTTAACAATTGAAGTTGTAACATTTTCAACGTTAACGCCAAATAATAATTCTACAGCAGCTTTAATTTCTTTCTTATTGCTATCAACACGCACTTTAAATGCATACTGATTGTGCGCTGATAACATCGCTGTTTTTTCAGATACCATTGGCGCCAATAAAGTTTTTAATACTTTCTCTTGATTCATAACATTGCCTCAATTCTCTTCAATGCAGCTTCAGTAACAACAACATTCTGGTAGCCAATTAAGCTAACCGGATCAATGCTTTGTGTGTCACATACACCCACATGGTATAAGTTTCTAGAAGATAAGTACAAGTTCTCATCTAACTCATCTGTCATTAATAACGCATCTTCAACATTCAATGACTTAAGAATTGCAGTAATGCTTTTAGTCTTAGCTTCTTTCACGTCAAATTCATTAACTACTTTCAAGCGGTCCGTACGCGCCAACTCAGAAAAAATAACTGAGATTGCGCCTTTATACATTTTCTTGTTTACTTTTTGTGCATAGCTACGAGGCTGTGCAGCAAATGTAACACCACCTGAGCGCCAAATTGGACCACGTGATGTACCTGCACGAGCTCGGCCAGTACCTTTTTGATTCCAAGGCTTCTTACCACCACCACTAACTGCAGCGCGGTTTTTTTGAGCCTTTGAGCCTTGACGACCACCAGCCATGTAAGCGGTAGTAACCTGGTGAACCAATGACTGGTTGTAGTCTCTTGCAAAAATAGTATCAGCTACTTCTGTCGTAGTTGACTTGTTTGTGCTTATATTTAATACATTTAATTTCATCTTAAAACCTTATGCTTCTTCAGAATCAGCAGACTCAGCAGCTGCACTTTCTTGAATGTTTTTTGTTACTTCAACGTTAATTTTATCTTTTTTAGGTGATAAAGAAACTTTAACAAAGCCTGAAGTAGCGCCTGGGATAGAGCCTTTAACTAAAATAACACTCTTATCACTATCAACTCTAACGACTTCTAGACATTCTTGAGTAACTTGCTCATCACCCATGTGACCAGCCATCTTTTTACCTTTAAAAACTCGACCAGGCTCTTGACACTGACCTGTTGAACCAATCGCTCTATGAGAGATTGAGTTACCGTGTGTTGCATCTTGCATCGAGAAGTTATGACGCTTTACACCACCCTGAAAACCTTTACCCTTAGATTGGCCAGTAACATCAACGTAGTGTCCCGCACCAAATAAAGACAAATCAAAACTAGTGTTATCACCAATCTCATCAGCATCAGCTCTAAATTCCCAAAGACCAAGGCCAATTTCTTGTGACGCCTTAGCATAATGTCCTTTAGTGGCAGCAGGTACACGACGCACTTTAGCTTCACCTTTTTTGTTCACTTTTGCGCCTGTTGTTACTTGTACAGCGCTATAGCCGTCTACTTCAAGTGTTCTTGTTTGAACAACACGATTAGGCTCAATTTTAATAACGCTAACCGGCGTGGCAGTGCCATCGTCGTTTATTAAGCGTGTCATACCTAATTTTTGTCCTACTAAACCAATTGCCATGATCTTATTCCTAATTTATGGGTAAATTTAATTATTTATTTATGCTTAATTAAGCTTAATTGCTACGTCAACACCAGCTGCTAAATCTAACTTCATTAAAGCATCTACTGTTTTATCAGTAGGGCTAATAACATCCATTAATCTAATGTAAGTTTTTAATTCGTATTGATCTCTTGCCTTTTTATTAACGTGCGGAGAAGTCAATACTGTAAAGCGCTCACTCTTCGTAGGAAGAGGAATTGGACCTCTTACACTAGCACCAGTACGCTTAGCTGTTTCTACAATCTCAAGCGCTGATTTGTCGATTAAACGATGATCAAATGCTTTTAATTTAATTCTAATATTTTGATTGCTCATGTGTTTTGTCCTATCTATTTGTACTGTCTTTCTTTACAAACGAAAAACCGAAGATTATACAATAAATCTTCGGCCTTTATTTAACTAATTAATCCGTAACTTTAGCAACAACGCCCGCACCTACTGTACGACCACCTTCTCTAATTGCGAATCTTAAACCATCTTCCATAGCGATTGGTGATAATA
>JACNGB010000033.1 GCA_014384345.1 Candidatus Thioglobus pontius | reverse complement strand
CAAAATACACCATTGCTAATTAAACTTAGTTGTGCACTTATGATGCGAATTTACTTTTAGTATTAATTCATCAACAGGCGTTGTTACTTTTGACTCAGCCCCTGATTATGAGACTAAATCCTCTTATAGCTTTACCGCCACAGCAACCGACACTGCTGGTAATGCTAGCACTCAATCTATCACCATCACAGTAACTGATTTGGATGAAGATGCGCCAACTGCCGTGTTCTCTGCTGCTACAGATAATGTGGGAAGCATTACAGGCACGCTTAGTTCTGGAGATGCTACAGATGATACTGCTTTAGTATTATCAGGATCTAATGAATCTGGGTCTAGCGTTGAAGTGTTTAACGCAGCATCCTCGTTAGGAGCAGCAACGATTAGTGGAACTTCTTGGAGTTATACAGCGACTGTTGCTAATGGAACAACTTATCAGTTCAACGTTAAAGAAACTGACTCTTCTGGAAATGTAAGTAGTGCAACATCGAACTTTACCGTTATTGGAGATACCACCTCACCAAGCGTATCTTCATCATCTACAGCTAGCGTTGCTGAAAACCAAACCACTGCAATTGATATTAACGCGACAGACACCAATACAATTACTTATTCAATCAGTGGTGGCGACTCAGCATCTTTTAGTATTAATTCATCAACAGGCGTTGTTACTTTTGACTCAGCCCCTGATTATGAGACTAAATCCTCTTATAGCTTTACCGCCACAGCAACCGACACTGCTGGTAATGCTAGCACTCAATCTATCACCATCACAGTAACTGATTTGGATGAAGATGCGCCAACTCTATCCTCATCTTCACCTGCTGATGGGTCAAATAACTTTAATGCCAGTAGCAACATTACTCTAACTTTTAGCGAAGCGGTTGATGCTGAGAGCGGCAACATTACCCTTAAAAAAACCTCTGATGACTCAACTGTAGAAACCTTTGATGTAACTTCAGATATATCAGGTTCAGGTTCGACCACCATCACCATTAACCCAGCAGTTGATTTAGACAATTCAACGGGTTATTATTTACAAATTGCTTCAACTGCTTTTGATGATTCTTCATCAAACTCTTATGCAGGTATTAGTGACACAACCACACTTAACTTTACCACTTTATCTGGCGACTCAACCGGACCAACAATGACCATCACTGCCAGTGGTGCTAGTAGTGTTGCAAATGGCTCAACCTCAGACGATGCAACACTGACAATGACTTTTACCTCTAATAAAGCCACTTCTAACTTTGCTGTTGATGACATTACGGTAAGCAATGGAACGCTCTCAAGTTTTAGTGCAACCTCATCTACCGTTTACACAGCAACGTTAACGCCAATTACAGAGGGTGTTACAGCTACAGTTAGTGTGAAATCTGGAATGTTTACTGATTCGTCAAACAATGCCAACACAAATGACGCTCAATTTATTTGGATTTGTTTATTAAATCCAGGTAGCAAAATAGATGTAAATACAAGTATTAAATCTATGAGTGGCGTTGCTATCGACGCTGTAATGATGAGCCTTAATGCAGTTGATAATAGATTGAGTTGGCTAAGCGTTAATGCTCGTAGTAGTAATTTATCACATCAAGGTATTAGACTTAACTTTGCTAACCCGACGGTAGATAAGCTAATGAACACCGCTTATGTTAAACCTGGTAAGCTAGAGCTAAATAATGAGTTTGTTAAATTAATACGTAACAACATTAAAAACGGTGAAGCACCAGAAGTGAGTGCCATAACGGATGACACCAAACAAGGCTTAAGTAGTGTTGCTTATAATGAATTTGCCAAGGTGCGCGAAGACACGATTGATAAAGTGCTTAACGCCACCAGCAATACCAAAGTAATGGGCGACTGGAACGTTTGGACTGAAGGGCGTATTACCGTAGGTAAAACATATTCTACTTCGAACTCATCTGCACAAGACTCTGAGACTCAGAACATCTCTCTAGGTTTTGATAGAATCATCAAAGATGACAATCAATCCTCAGACAATGCAGGGCATATTGTTGGTGTAGTGTTAGGTATTGGTAAGAGTGATGCTGATACCACCAATAACTCTACCGTTGATGCAGACAGCTACTCACTCTCTGCTTATGGTGTTATCAGACAAAATGATAAGGATTTGGCACAAGCAATAGTGGGCTATGGTCATATCAACGTAGATAAGACTCGTATCGATGGCTCAGATACTTTAATAGGTGCACACGATGCTAATCAGTTCTTTACCTCGCTAATGTTTAAGCAGAAGACTGTTAACGTAGGCAGCTTCTCTTTATCGCCTTATGGCAAATTGTACGCTTCACGCACTTGGTATGATGGCTACTCTGAAACAGGCGGTGCTACCGCACTCACCTATGGTGAGCAAACGATTGACTCAACCGTGCTATCAGCAGGCGTTGATGCAGACTACTTAATCCCAATCCAAAACGGCAACATCAGACCGTTTATGAAGTTTGAATATGGTGCAGATGTCTCAGGCTCATCAATGGTTAATATGCATTACAACAATGAGACGACTAACTATCAGCTAGAGCTTGATAACAAAGCCGATTCAAACTGGAAGTTTGTCTTAGGTGCAGACCTATACACTAAAGATGAATGGGATAGCTCAATCAGCTACGAAAGAACTGAGGCAGTTGATGCAGGATACTCGGATAGCTTGGCGGTTAAGGTTGGGTTGAAGTTTTAGATCTATTTCCAAAGATCTACGGTAATACCTTGCTCGCGTAACTTGTCTGATTTATCCTCTAAATAACGCTGAAAGTTTGGCTGAGTTTTGTAGGCACCAGAGAGCACATAAGTCATGATGCCGTGGGTGTGATACGCTTTGAAAAACGCATCCCGTCTGATGATTTCTTCGCCGGTTTTATCAAAAAATACAATCGCTGGCTTGTAGGTAAGATTGAGTTCGTCATACCAATCTTTGGCGGTGGTTTGTTTACCTGCAGGGGTGATTAGTTTTTCATCAGATAGTGCGTTAAAGCGCACCACTTGCATTTGACTTAAATAGTCTTGAGTGTCTTTTAATGGCATGAGTTCTTTGTGTAAATTATCACAAGATTTGCAATTAGGCTCCTCAAAAAATACAGCTAAATATTTTTCTGCCGGCATGGTTTGGCTTCTGGCTAGCATGTGCGGACCAGATTCAAAAATAGGGTGGGCATTTAGCGTACCTGTTTTATTTTTCTTTAGGTTGTTTAGATAGCTAGCATAGGTTTGCTTGAGGTATGTTTTATTAGCAATATAGTCAAGTGTTGCATGCATTTTTTCAATAGACTGATAGCCATTGAGTCGGAGTAGGGTTTCACCTTTAGGGTTTAGGAAGACTAGGGTAGGGGTGAATTGAATTTTCATTTGTGTTGAAAATTCTTTTTCTGTTAATTCATTTCCTTGCCAATCAACCAGTTCGCGATCTCCCCACATGTTGGTTTCAATGGTGTCAAAGTTCTTTTGTAGTTTGGCAACGAGCTTTTTATCATGAAAGTTATCTTGTACTAATTTTGCGCAGTAGGGGCAGCCGTCTTGATGAAAGTAAATCATCACATGCTTTCCTTCATCAGCGGCCTCTTCCAAATCTTCAGAAAAATCCATAAAAGTAGCTTTGAACCAATTAGGCAATTCATCAACAATCTTGGCACCTAGGTAATCCCCCGAAGGCTCGTGTTCGTGTGCAAAATTATAAGTTGACAACAAGAGTAAAAAACTAGCAAACAGTATGCGCATAACCTCTCCCCAGAGTATTTTTGTAGATATTTGAAGATTCTAGTCTAAAAACTTGATCAGCACAAGTCTAGAATTAGCTTTCGATGGTTTCGATGTTTTTTTGAGGAACGAATAACCCGCAACCTAATAGGCGATAATCACCAAGGCCTTTTTCTTGTAATAGTACTGATTCATCTTTTTTAAGGTCGGCTAGCATTAAAGAGCGAGTATGAATTTTGCCAATATCAGTTTGAATATTACTTTCTAAGCCGGCCATCATCTTTTTAACTTGAATGCCTAATTTAGACAACTGTTCGAAACACAATTTTAAAAAATCATCTTCACTGAGGTTTGATTCACAAGCAACTTGTTTGGCGAACAAAACTGGCATATCGCTCAGTAGCTTTGTACCAATGTATTTAACCACTTTGATTTGATAGTCACCCAAATTTAGTGTTTTTCCACTCAGCTCCTTAGCAGCTTCAATATGCTCAGTAGGGAGGCGTAAAGTCAGTTTAGAGCGTTTTGAAGGGTAGTAAAATCCACCTTCTTTATTTTGCTCCCAGCCATTGCCATCTGCCACACTAATATCATGAATGCCGGCATTAGCATCTCTTAGCCAGGGCAGGTGTTTTAGTAGTGCTTCAGCCAGTAAAAAATGATGATCCATGGGCAGTATTTTTGACTGGATTTTAAAGCTAACCTCTTGAATAGCCTCAGGAAGCGTAAAATGTTCTTCTTTAGTGTCTTCTTGCCAAAACATACAAACTTAAGTAATAAATTATTATTGCGTCATTATAGATGGAAAAATTACAACAAAAACTCAACTATCAATTTAAAGATTTATCGCTGTTAACGCTTGCATTGACGCATCGAAGCATGGGTAAGAAAAATAATGAGCGTCTTGAGTTTTTGGGTGACAGTATTTTAGGTCTGGTTATTTCTCGAGAATTGTACAAGCGTTTTCCTTATGTCGAAGAAGGAAAGTTATCTCGCCTTAGATCACACCTAGTGCGCGGTCAAACGTTGGCAAAATTCGGCATTATGCTAAATTTATCCGAGGTGTTGATTTTAGGTTCGGGAGAATTAAAGAGTGGCGGTTATCGACGTGAGTCTATTCAAGCAGATGCGGTTGAGGCGATTTTCGGTGCTATTTTATTAGACTCTGATTTAGAAACGATCAATACGGTTATTTTGGATCTATTTAAAGAATTACTTGACGAAATCAATCCGAATGATTCTTTAAAAGATCCTAAAACACAACTGCAAGAATATTTACAAAAGCGCAACAATGCCCTGCCAAAATACGAGCTTATCAAGACCGTAGGTAAAGATCATAATGCCATTTTTACCGTTAATTGCTTCTTGGCTGATCAGAATATTCAAGTTGATCAAGATGCTAAAAGTATTAAACGCGCTGAGCAATCGTGTGCACAAATTTTGCTGGAAAAGCTTAAGGAGAAAAAATAATGGCATTTCAAGCAGGATTTATCGCAGTTGTTGGTCGTCCAAATGTAGGTAAATCTACTTTGGTTAATGAGCTTATTGGGCAAAAACTTTCTATTACCTCACACCGACCACAAACCACGCGCCACCGTATTCATGCGATTGATACAACGGATGATTACCAAATGGTGTTTGTAGATACACCAGGTGTTCATATTGGCAATAAGAAAGCTATTAACGCCTACATGAATCGCGCGGCAAGCTCAAGTATTAAAGACGTAGACATGATTCTATGGTTGGTTGAAGCAGGCAAGTGGACCAAGGAAGATGCGCGTGTTTTAGAACACGTGAGTAAAATTGATGTGCCGGTTGTTATGTGTATTAATAAAATTGATAAATTGGCATCAGCGCAAGCAGTACTGCCATTTTTAGAAAAAATATCGCAAAAATATCAGCCAACCGATTTGTTCCCACTGTCTGCATTTAAACAAAAAGACACTAATGCATTAAGAACCTTGGTGCTGAAACATTTGCCTGAGCAGCCAATGATTTTTGATGCAGATTATATTACTGATCGGTCGGAAAAGTTTGTGGTGGCAGAATTTATTCGTGAAAAGCTGATGCGTCATCTTGAAGATGAGTTGCCTTATGATCTAACGGTAGAGATTGAGCAGTATGAGTTAGATGGCAATATGCAGCGAATCGCAGCAAGAATTTTTGTTGAAAAGGAATCGCAAAAAACTATTGTGATTGGCAACAAAGGCGAAATGTTAAAAATAATTGGCACTGAGTCACGTCAAAGTATTGAAGGTTTTTTAGATCGCAAAGTTTTCTTGAAGCTATGGGTCAAAGTTTCAACTGGTTGGTCTGATTCTAAGCGTTCGCTTGCTTCACTAGGGTATGACTAAAGTTGATCTTACACCCGCTTTTTTAATTCATCGTCGAGCGTTTAAAGATTCTTCATTGTTATTAGACTTTTTTACTCAAGAGCATGGAAAAATTCGTTTGGTTGGCCGAGGTTTGCGTAAGTCAAAAACACCTATTCAAGTATTTCAACAGCTAAAAATTTCTTATAGTGGACGAGGCGAATTAAAGGGGCTGAATAACTGGGAGGTTAGTGACACCCCTAGACACTTAAAGGGCGAATGTTTAATTTTAGGTATGTATGTCAATGAGCTAATATCAAGACTACTGCAAGAGCAAGATCCTCATCCTGAATTATTTGAAATCTATAAAAAATTTGTTGGACAATTAAGCGTGATTGATGCGAAATTTCATCATTGGTTATTGCGTTTATTTGAAAATAATCTGCTGCAAGAATTGGGTTATGGTATTGATTTTTCATACGACATTAATGGTGAAGAAATACAAGAAAACAGTGTTTACGAATATCAACATCAGGGTGGGTTTGCTGCTAGTGTTACAGGTAAAATATCAGGAAAATTAATCAGACAATTATTGGCTGATGATCTTAATAATATGCCTGATATGCAACAGCTAAGGGCTTGTAGAGATTTAAATCGACTTAGATTGAAACCGCTATTGGGTGACAAGCCCTTGCAGAGTCGATCCTTATTTTTTAGTAAATAACAACATTATGAGTATTTATTTAGGCGTTAATATCGACCACATTGCTACCATTAGACAAGCGCGTGGCACTAACTATCCTTCACCGATTGAAGGTGCTTTATTGTGCGAGCAATCTGGCGCAGACAGTATCACCCTGCACCTGCGTGAAGACAGACGACACATTCAAGATTCAGATGTTGAAATTTTGCGTGAGCAACTAACCACTAAAATGAATCTAGAGATGGCAACCACCGATGAGATGATTGCCATTGCAGGCAAAATCAAGCCCGAGGATTGTTGCTTGGTGCCAGAAAAGCGTGAAGAGTTGACCACCGAAGGTGGTCTGGATGTTGCTGGTCAAATTTCAAGAATGACGGATGTTTGTGCACAATTGGCTGATTCAAACATTATTGTGTCTTTATTTATTGATGCTCAAAAAGCACAAATTGATGCGGCTAAAGAATGTGGTGCACCGGTTATTGAATTACACACTGGGCATTATGCAGATACAATCGGTGTTGAACAAGAAAAAGAGTTTGAGCGCATTAAGTCGATGGCTACTTACGCTCATTCAATTGGCTTGCAAGTGAATGCGGGACACGGTTTAACCCTAGAAAATACACCAGCTATTGCTGAGCTACCTGAAATTGTAGAGCTTAATATTGGCCATTCAATTATTGCTAGAGCGGTATTTGTCGGTCTTGCGCAAGCCACACAAGAGATGAAAGATTTAATGCTCGAGGTTAGGGCATGATCTACGGTGTAGGTACAGATATTATTAATATCGAGCGGGTTGAGCATATTCTCAGTAAAAATCGTGACGGCTTTGTTAAGCGTGTTTTGTCTGAACATGAGCAAGCCCTGTTTGCTAATAAGGGTGATAGCGCCTCGTATTGTGCCAAACGTTTTGCCGCAAAGGAGGCGTTTGCAAAAGCCTTAGGAACCGGTATTGGAAAAATTGTTAGCTTCCAAGATTTAACCATTCGCAATAATGACAGCGGTAAACCTTATTTTATTCCCAGTGAAAAGCTACGTTTATATTTGTTAAGCCACAATATCAAACAAGCACACTTAAGTTTGTCAGATGAGAAATTTAATGCCGTTGCCTTTGTGGTGTTAGAGCTTGGCTCAGAAAAAGAATCTGAAGTCCACGACTACAATACAACTTTTTAGTTGATATATTGACCGTATCCGGCTTTCTGAGCTTCCTGTTGTGTGCCGTTACAGCCAAACTTTTCTGCTGTTTTAAAGCCTGAAACGGCCATTTTGTTCTGCTCCAAAATGAACAATGGTGTGGAGTCCATATCAAAGCGTTTTAAGCCTTTATTCATTTGATGCATGCCTTTAGGGGTTAAGCCAGCACAATTCTCGTTGTAATATTTAACTGCACCAATAATAACTAACATTTCATTGGGAGATAGGCTGTGGGTGGGTAGGTGTAATAACAACAATATGGTTGCAAGTGTTTTTTTCATGGTCTGGCTAATTATCATTAGAGATTAACTTAAAGTTTAGCGCTAAATATAGCAAAAACCATGATTTAGGTCAACTAATTTAATCTTTGGTGTAATGACAAAGGTAGTTGACGCTAACGTCATCTTCTAACTTGTAGACTTTGGTAAAAGGATTGTAAGTCATGCCAATCATGCCTTTAAGCGATAATTGTGAAGATCTAGCATATTCATCCATCTCACTAGGTTGGATGAATTTATCCCAATCATGCGTACCTTGAGGCAGGAGTTTTAAGATGTATTCAGCACCAACAATAGCAAACAAATAAGATTTTGTATTGCGATTGATGGTTGATAAAAACACCTGACCACCAGGTTTAACTAGCGCTGCACAGGCTTTGATGATGGAGCTCGGGTCAGGTACATGTTCGAGCATTTCTAAACAAGTGACCACATCAAACTGGCCGGCATGAGTTTTGGCTAGCTCTTCAACAGGTATTTTTTGATAATCAACCTGTTGACCAGATTCTAACAAATGTAATTTAGCCACTTCAAGTCCGGCCTCTGCCATATCAATGCCAGTTACGATAGCACCTTCACCAGCTAAAGCCTCACTTAGAATGCCGCCACCACAGCCAACATCTAAAATCTTTTTGTTATTGAGTGTATTGTTGCAGCGTTCTTTAATATAATTTAAACGTAATGGGTTGATATCATGCAAAGGCTTAAATTCAGAGTTTTTATCCCACCAGCGTGAGGCTAGTTGGGCAAACTTATCAACTTCGTCAAAATCTACATTGCTCATAATGATTGAACCGCTTTTAATACTTCATCAACATGCCCGCCAACGGCAACCTTATCCCATGACTTGAGAATATCGCCCGTTGGGCTAATGATAAATGTTGAGCGAACAATGCCCATTTTTTCTTGTCCATTCTTTGATTTCAGCTGCCAAGCGCCAAATTGCTCACACAAAGACCCGTCAACATCAGCAATGAGTTCAAAGGGAAAAGATTGATTTTTTTTAAATTTTTCATGGCTTTCTAAGCTGTCTTTTGATACGCCGTAAACCACGGTGTTGGTATCGGTGAATGCATCGTAATTATCTCTAAAGTCCTGACCTTCAAGCGTGCAGCCCGAGGTGGCATCTTTAGGATAAAAATATAAAACGATATTGCGTCCTTGAGCGTCAGGAATTTGAACGTCTACTTGGCTAGTTGCTTGGATTTTGCTCATAATAATTGCCACTGTACTTGCTTAAGTTAAAAAGCTTAATTTTATCATAGAGATTGAACGGCTTTTAAAACCTCATCGACATGATTTTTAACACGAACCTTCTCCCAGGCATTAACAATCTCTCCGCTAGGGCTAATGATAAAAGTTGAACGCACAATACCCATAAACTCTCTACCCATGAATTTTTTCAATTGCCACACGCCAAATTGCTCACATAAAGATCCGTCAATATCAGCAATCAGCTCAAAGGGAAAAGTTTGTTTGGCTTTAAATTTTTCATGCTTAGCCAGATCATCTTTAGATACGCCATAGATAACGGCATTTGCATCAACGAAAGCTTGGTGCTGATCTCTAAAGTTTTGCCCCTCTGTGGTACAGCCTGGTGTTGCATCTCTAGGGTAGAAATACAGCACAATATAGCGACCTTGAGTATCGGGAATGTTAACTTTTAAATTACTGGTGGCCTCACAGGTAATCGGTTGAACTTTATCCATTGCTTGTATAATAATGCGTTTAAAGTCCTCATTTTAGCACCCTCATGAAAAACATCCGAAATTTTTCAATCATTGCCCATATTGACCATGGAAAATCCACCATTGCTGATCGTTTTATTCAGTATTGTGGCGGTTTAAGTGATCGTGAAATGTCTGCTCAAGTATTAGATTCAATGGATATTGAAAAAGAGCGTGGCATTACCATTAAATCTCAAAGTGTTACTTTGGATTACAAAGCAAACAATGGTGAAACCTATCAATTGAACTTTATTGATACACCCGGACACGTGGACTTTTCTTACGAAGTATCGCGCTCTTTATCGGCTTGTGAAGGTGCATTGTTAATTGTAGATGCTTCCCAAGGTGTAGAGGCGCAAACGGTGGCGAATTGTTATACAGCATTGGATTATGGCCTAGAGGTGGTCACCGTGCTTAATAAGATTGATTTACCAGCAGCAGAGCCTGAGCGTGTTATTGAAGAGGTGGAAGATGTTATTGGTATTGAGGCGATGGATGCGGTTCATGCAAGTGCAAAATCAGGCATTGGTATTCAAGATATTTTAGAGCAGATTGTTGAGAAAATTCCTGCACCAAAAGGTGAAGTTGATGCCCCAATTAAAGCATTAATTATTGACTCTTGGTTTGATAATTATTTAGGCGTGGTTTCCTTGATTCGTGTGATCGATGGTGAAATTAAAGCCAAAACAAAAATTAAAATATTTTCCAATGGCGAAGAGCACTTGGTTGATCAGGTTGGTATTTTTACCCCTAAGCGTGAAAAATCTGAAAGCCTTAAGGCGGGTGAGGTTGGTTATTTAATTGCCAGTATTAAGAACATTGATGGTGCGCCTGTGGGTGATACAATCACTGGCGCTAAAGACCCAGTTTCTGAGCCGCTTGAGGGATTTAAGCCGGTTCAGCCGCGTGTATTTGCCGGCATCTTTCCAATCTCTGGTGAAGATTATGAAAAATTTAGGGATGCTCTGGCCAAACTTAGACTTAATGATGCTGCACTACAATACGAACCTGAGAACTCTGACGCATTAGGCTTTGGCTTTCGCATTGGTTTTTTAGGTCTACTACACATGGAGATTATTCAAGAGCGTTTAGAGCGTGAATACGATCTTGATCTAATTACCACAGCGCCAACAGTTGTGTATGAAATTCTTGACACCAAGGGTAATATTCACCACGTTGACAGTCCGTCTAAAATGCCTGAAAACCAATCAATTGCAGAATTTAGAGAGCCGATTATTACCGCTAATATTTTGGTTACTGATGAGTACGTTGGTAATGTTATTAGTTTGTGTGTTGAAAAACGTGGCGTGCAAAAAAACATCACTTATATGGGTAGACAAGTGCAACTGGTTTATGAGTTGCCACTCAACGAAGTGGTGTTGGATTTCTTTGACCGATTAAAATCAGTTTCTCGTGGTTTTGCCTCAATGGATTATCAATTTGAACGTTACCAAGAGTCTGATTTGATTCGTCTAGATATCATGATTAACCAAGAGCCAGTAGATGCTTTGGCGCTAATTATTCATCGTGATGATTCAGTGCGCAAGGGTAGAGAGCTGGCTGAAAAAATGAAAGAACTCATTCCACGTCAAATGTTTGATGTGGCCATTCAAGCTTGTATTGGTGTTAAGATTATTTCACGCGCCAATGTTAAGGCACTTAGAAAAAATGTAACCGCTAAATGTTATGGTGGTGATGTATCTCGTAAGCGTAAGTTATTAGAAAAGCAAAAGAAAGGTAAGAAGCGTATGCGCAGTGTTGGCCGCGTAGATATACCGCAAGAGGCCTTTTTAGCAGTATTGCACATCGATTAATAAGCGTATTTATTTAAGATAGCAAGCGTTCTAAAACAAACTTAGTGCCATAATAAGCAATGACTAGAATGGCAAATCCAACTTGCGTTGCGCTAATAGCTTGCTTTCCGCGCCAGCCAAATACTTTTCGTCCAAATACTAATGTGGCAAAAATCACCCAAGCAATAATGGATAGCGTGGTTTTATGCATGAGATGTTGGGCAAAAAAATCATCAATAAAAATAAAACCACTAACTAAGGATAAAGTGAGTAAATAAAAGCCAATTCTTAAACTTTGGAATAGTAGTCTTTCCATGGTTTGTAGTGGCGGTAATTTGTTAATAAATGCATTAATGCTATGCGCATGCAGATGTTTTTCTTGAATTTTCAACAACACTGATTGGCAAACTGCAATCGCCAAAAGGGCGTAAGCGGTAATGGATAAGAAAACATGTGAGGCAATACTCAAAGGAATAACTTTGTCACTAGTATCAGGAAACAAAATGCCAAACATAAGTGAGAAGGCTGCTAATGGGTAAACCAAAATGCCTAGCGCATGTACCGGCTTAGAAATAGAAGATAAAAATAACAAAATAGCAATCAGCCACGCAACAAAAGAGGCGCTATTGGACAGGCCAAAAACAATACCTTCATTTGTCCAAAAGTCCGTAAAAGTTAAGGTTTGAGCGATAATGGCAAAACTAATCAGTAATGAGGTGGTTTGATGATGCGGATGTTTGAGTTCATTTTTGCTGAAAAAACGCATCAGTAATAGGGCTGCCATCAAGTAGGCTGAAATCGCAAAATAAGATAAAAACATAACTAACTTGTTGAATTAATATAAGGTACTATAATACGATACTTTGATTCAATAATAGTAATAATGTTTGATAATTTAACCGATCGCCTGTCCAATAGTTTTAAAGCACTACAAGGTAAAAATAAGCTTTCTGAATCCAATATAAAAGAAGCCATTCGTGAGGTTCGTCGCGCTTTATTGGAGGCAGATGTTGCACTAGAAGTTATTAAAGCTTTTTTAGATCGTGTCCAAGAAAAAGCCATTGGTCTAAAAGTGAGCGAGGGGTTAAATCCTTCTCAAGCTTTTATTAAGCTAGTTGAAACTGAATTAACCGACATTATTGGTGGTGAAAACAAAACCTTAGACCTAAAAACTCAGCCACCAGCCGTGGTGATGGTAGCAGGCTTGCAAGGTGCGGGTAAAACCACCTCTATTGCTAAATTAGCGCGTTATTTAAAAGAGCGTGAAAACAAGAAAGTCTTAGTGGTAAGTGCGGACGTTTATCGTCCAGCAGCTATTGCACAGTTAGAAGTACTGGCCAAACAAGTCGGTGTTGATTTCTTTCCATCAAGCATTGAGCAAAAGCCTGAGAAAATTGTGGCCGCTGCTAAACAGCAAGCACAGCAACAATTCCATGATGTTTTATTAGTTGATACCGCGGGTCGTTTGCATGTTGATAGCGAGATGATGGATGAAATCCAAGCGCTTCAACAAAAAGTCAACCCGATTGAAACCTTGTTTGTGGTTGACTCTATGACGGGTCAAGATGCGGCGCATACTGCTAAAGCATTTGCAGATAGCTTGCCACTTACCGGTGTTATTCTAACCAAAACCGATGGTGATGCGCGTGGTGGTGCAGCGCTGTCTGTTCGTCACATTACCGGCAAGCCGATTAAGTTTTTAGGTGTCGGTGAAAAAATTGATGCACTTGAGCCGTTCCATCCAGACCGCGTGGTGTCGCGCTTACTCGGTATGGGTGATGTGCTTTCTTTGGTTGAAGAAATTTCGCGCAAAGTTGATCATAAAAAAGCAGAGAAATCTGTTAAAAAAATGGCCAAAGGTCAGTTTGATTTGGGTGACATGCGCGAACAATTATTGCAAATGGAGCAAATGGGTGGTATGGAAGCGCTGATGGATAAAATGCCAGGCATGGGTCAAATTCCTCAAAGTGTTAAAAATCAAATGATGGGTGGTGTTGATACAAAACGTATGGTGGCTATTATTAATTCAATGACCCCTAAAGAACGCGCTCATATTAAACTCATCAAGGGGTCGCGTAAAAATCGTATTGCCAACGGCTCAGGTACGTCGCCACAAGATGTTAATAAATTGTTAAAGCAATTTGAAAAAATGCAAAAACAAATGAAAAAAATGGGTGGCGGAAAAATGCAAAAAATGATGGACAAAATGGCCGGCATGCAGGGTGGTGGTGAAATGCCTTCAAGTATGCCAGACCTATCTAAAATGAAGTTGCCAGGTCTAGGTGGCGGCAATAAGTTTCCATTCTAAATCACGCTATTTGAAAAATTTTCTCATAAAGATTTACGTCTTAAAATAACTAAGGCTTGTTTATAATAATTTAAGAAAAAATATATTCATTAAATAATGCAAAAAAGTTTAGTCGCAGAATTATTAGGAACTTATATATTAGTCTTTGCAGGTACTGGCGCAATGGCTATTGGCGCCATTACTGGTGAGCCTGGACATACCGGCATAGCGCTTACCTTTGGCTTTGTGATTGTGGCGTTAATTTATAGCTTTGCACATATATCAGGCGCACATTTTAATCCCGCTGTAAGTGTGGCATTTTGGGTGATGGGTGAGTTTGAAAAATCCAAAGTATTGCCTTATGTTGCCGCGCAAGTTGTTGGTGCTATTTTGGCTAGTTATAGTTTGTATTTTTTGCTACTAGAAGATATTACCTCAATGCAGCAAGCGGCTTATTTAGGTGCAACTTTGCCGCATGGGTCTGCGTGGCAGTCGTTTGGCTTTGAGCTAATTTTAACGTTTATTTTGATGCTGGTGATTGCTGCCTCGGCTGTACATGGTAAGGCGATTAAAGATTTTGCCGGTATTGCGATTGGCTTTACTGTGGGCTTGGAGGCAATGTTTGCCGGCCCTATTACCGGCGCAAGCATGAATCCTGCGCGCTCAATCGGCCCAGCACTGGCCAGTGGTAATTTTGATTATTTATGGATTTACATTATTGCAACTACTTTAGGCGCTATGCTTGCTGCCAAAGTTTATGTCAATTTTATTAAAGGTACGGAGTAACGTATGAAAAAAGTATTAATTTTATGTACCGGTAATTCTTGCCGCTCAATCATTGCTGAGGCATTGATCAATCATGACTTATCTGAGTGTGTTCAGGCGTATTCATCAGGCGTGGCAGCGAGTGGGCGTGTTAATCCAAATGCTAAGCGAGTGTTGGAGCAAAACAATCTATGGCGTGATGAATATCATTCTAAAGTGATTGAAAAGGTAATGGATATTGACTTTGACTTAGTGGTAACTGTCTGTGGCAATGCACAAGAAACCTGTCCAGTTTTTCCTAGAAAAGTGTCGCTCATTCATGTTGGATTTGAAGATCCTGATGGGCAAGAATTTGAAGCTTTTTTACAGACTTTCTCCGAAATTCGTCAAAAACTCATTCCAATCGTTAAAAATAAATTGTGTTAAGATGCTATTTGAGGCAATAAAAGGATAAAAAATGGATGTTATTTATTGGTTAATTCCCAGTATGATTTTTGTTGGTATTGTGCTGGTAATCCTTTTAATGATGGGGGTTAAGCGAGGTCAATTTGATGATCTTGAGGGTGAGGGTCAACGTATTTTATTTGATGAAGATCAAGAAATTCATACCCCAAAAAAAAATCCTAACAATGGGGTTGACACTTGATTGTCTTTATAGATAATTCGCTTCAGTAGAAAAGTAAAAAAAACAATCTAATCACAGAGGAAAAGAAGATGGCAAAAAGTATTATTGATGGTCTTTTTGGTAGATCTCCGATCAGCCCACTACAACAGCACATGTCACATGTGCACTCATGTATTGGTGAATTAAGCGGTTTTATGGTTGCGATTCATGCGCAAAACTGGGATGAGGCGGAGCGTATTAAATCTGTTATCGGCACTAAAGAGGGTGAGGCGGATAAGCTTAAGAAAAAGCTGCGTCTAAGTTTGCCATCTACTTTCATGATGCCATTTTCTCGTCGTGATTTATTAGACTTGTTGTTGATACAAGACTCTATTGCCAACGTCACTAAAGACGTATCAGGGCTAATGATTAATCGTAAGATGACTTTGCCGGATGAAATTTTTGAAGATATTATCGAATTAACCAATGTTTGCATTCAAACCTCTGAAATGGCGCTAAAAGCAGTTAATGAATTAGATGAGCTGTTAGAAACTGCTTTTGGTAATCGTGAGCGTAAAGTGGTTGGCTCTATTATTAGTAAAGTTAATGATTTAGAAAGTGAGTCGGATAAAATTCAACATACTATTCGTACTAAGTTGTTTCCATTGGAAGCTACGCTACCACCGGTTGACGTTATGTTTTATTACCGTGCAGTAGAGTGGTTAGGTGAGTTGGCAGATTCTGCTCAAAAAGTCGGCTCTCGACTTGAAGTATTGTTAGCCAAATAATCAATTAGGAGACTGACATGGAAATTATTGCAAATTACGGTGATATTTTATTAGTGCTTGCGGTTGTATTCGGCCTGTTTATGGCTTGGGGTGTGGGTGCAAACGATGTGGCAAATGCCATGGGAACTTCTGTAGGTTCTGGCGCAATTACCATTAAACAAGCAATTATTATTGCGGTTATTTTCGAGTTTGCTGGCGCCGTCTTGGCTGGCGGAGAGGTGACCGCAACTATTCGTAAGGGTATCTTGGATGCTGCATTATTCACTGACAGTCCACATCTTTTAGTCTACGGTATGTTGGCTTCACTGTTAGCTGCAGGCATGTGGTTAATGATTGCTTCTAGTTTGGGCTGGCCAGTATCAACCACACACTCAATTGTGGGTGCTATTGTTGGTTTTGGTGCTGTTGGTGTGGGTGTTGATGCGGTGGCTTGGGGTAAAGTTGGTTCAATTGCCATGAGTTGGATTGTTTCGCCAATTTTAGCTGGATCTTTGGCTTTTGTGTTGTTTAGAAGTTTGCAAAGCCTGATTATTGACACAAAGAATCCATTTGATAATGCTAAGAAATACGTGCCGTTTTATATGTTTTTAGTGGGCTTTGTGATTTCTTTGGTAACAATTTTTAAGGGTCTTAAGCATGTCGGGTTAACTTTTGATCTAGGCACCAGTTATATGCTTGCAATTGGCTTCGGTGTATTGGTTGCACTTGTTGGTACAATCATTATCAGACGCATTCAGCTTGATCCCAATGAAAATGAAGATTTTCACTTTACTTCAATGGAAAGAATTTTTGGTGTATTGATGATTATTACTGCAGCTGCTATGGCATTTGCTCATGGTTCTAACGACGTGGCCAATGCGATTGGTCCATTGGCGGCAATTTACGGCGTTATTGAAAGTGGTGGTCTTATTGGTTCAAAGAGTGTTCTACCTGTTTGGGTACTACTTGTTGGTGGTGGTGGTATTGTATTTGGTCTAGTGACTTACGGCCACAAGGTGATTGCAACTGTTGGTACTGGTATTACTCAATTAACCCCGTCACGTGGCTTTGCAGCAACACTAGCCGCTGCCGCAACGGTGGTTATTGCATCAGGAACCGGCCTGCCAGTTTCGACCACGCAAGTATTAGTAGGTGCAGTACTCGGTGTTGGTTTGGCACGAGGTATGGCTGCACTTGATACGCGCATGATTAACAAGATTTTCTTATCATGGTTGGTAACATTGCCAGCAGGCGCATTGATGTCGATTATCTTCTTCTTTATGCTTAAAGGTATGTTTGGAGCTTAAGGACACCTTTAAAACCCTGATAATTTCTGACAATAGCAAATTGTTCTATGTAAAATTAAATTCTGAAAACCTAGTTATTTATAGGTTAAATAATTTTATAAAGCATAGGGTAATTTTCTTAAGTCCTTTCAGGCAAGCCTATTAGGCTTTTTAACTGTGTTAAATTTTTCAGCAATATGAATAACTATTACTTACAAAATTATGCCTTGTTAAAAAAGCCTAATAGTGCTTGCAGAATTTTATCAAGGTTTTTAAAGGTGTCCTTAATATGACTTTAGATGAAATTCAAGCTAAACTTGAGGCTGGTGTTGAGGGTTCAACCGTTACCATGGAAGGTGATGGTTGCAATTGTTCAACTTTAGTCGTCTCTGAAGTATTTGAAGGTATGGGCTTGCTGGCTAGACAGAAAATGGTATTAGCCGCTGTACGAGCGGACATTGATTCAGGTGAGCTTCATGCGTTGTCAATTAAAGCAAGAACACCAGCTGAGATAGCGAGTTAAACAAAAATCCCTTCAAGATTTTGGTAAAGGGGTCCCTGAGCAACATATTGCTCACAGGGATAACGGCGAGCAAACTATTGATAGTCAAATGGGTGTTGGTTCCACATTTACCGTTTGTTTTACTAGCGTGTGAATTAACTAACTAATTACGACGTTATTGATGTGAAAATTTCGGAGATGGTCAAGAGAAGCTAAATAATACTCCCCCAAGGTAGCTAAAGCCAATTCACCTTCCCGAAATGGCTAATTTCATACCTAAATAACAAGTATTTTTTACTTATCTTCAAGGCGGATTATTGAAAATACGATTGAACATAGTAAAAGCTATGTGATTGAGTGTTTTTAGTAATCCAACGTAGAAGGAAGTGAAAAGACGCTGTTATTTTTATTTAATTCGGTATCGGGCAGATTGCGCATGCGCTTGCAAGCCTTCGCCATCTGCTAGTGTTGCAGCAATATCACCTAAAACATTGGCGCCTTCATCAGACACCATGATTAAGCTAGATTTCTTTTGGAAATCATACACACCTAGTGGCGATGAAAACCTTGCCGTACCAGAGGTTGGCAATACGTGATTTGGCCCGGCACAGTAATCACCCAATGATTCACACGTATGGCGCCCCATAAAGATAGCACCCGCATGTTTAATACCGTCTAGCATTGCTTGAGGATCCTCAACAGATAGCTCTAAATGTTCTGGGGCAATTTGGTTTGATAATGAGATCGCCTCATCCATATCTTTGGTTAAAATCAGAGCGCCACGATCTTTAAGCGCTGTTGCAATAATTTCTTTGCGCTCCATGGTTGGTAGTAGCTTCGCAATGCTTGCTTCAACTTGGTCGATAAAATCCGCATCTGGACACAATAAAATTGATTGTGCGTCTTCATCATGCTCTGCTTGAGAGAATAAATCCATGGCGATCCAATCAGGGTTGGTTTTGCCATCACAAATAATTAAGATTTCACTAGGACCAGCAATCATATCAATACCTACCTGGCCAAAAACAACACGCTTGGCCGTGGCTACATAAATATTGCCTGGGCCAACAATTTTGTCAACTTTTGGAATGGTTTGCGTGCCATACGCAAGCGCTGCAACTGCTTGTGCACCGCCAACCGTAAATACTGTATCAACCCCTGAAATATAAGCAGCAGCCAACACCAGTTGGTTAGTTACCCCATTTGGTGTAGGTACCACCATGATCAACTCTTCCACGCCAGCTACTTTAGCTGGGATGGCGTTCATGAGTACCGATGAAGGGTAGGCGGCCTTGCCACCAGGTACATATAAACCCACACGATCTAATGGCGTTACTTTTTGCCCAAGCATGGTGCCGTCATCTTCGGTGTAAGTCCAGGTGTCTTGTTTTTGTTTGTTATGATAACTGCGAACACGGTCAGCCGCTGTTTTTAGGGCGCTTTTTTCTTTATCATCTAGTGTGTCAAATGCTTGTTTTAAGTCGTCAACTTTAATAGTTAGCTCACTCATATTTGCAGCATTCATTGTGTCAAACTGATTGGTGTAATCAACCAGTGCTTGATCGCCAGATGTGCGAATATTGGCAATAATGTCGTCAACGGTTTTAGCAACTGACGTGTTAGAAACACTTTCCCAAGCTAATAATTGACTAAGGTTTGCTTGAAAATCAGATTGAGTAGATGATAATTTAGTAATCATAAGTTGTTCTCGATTGCGCTAATCCAAGTTTTTATTTGGGTATTTTTGGTTTTGAAAGAGGCGGAATTAATCACTAAGCGCGAGCTAATGTCTTCAATGTGGTCTAGTGGAATTAATCCATTGGCCTTTAGCGTGTTGCCAGTATCAACCAAATCAACAATGCAGTGTGACAGGCCAACCACAGGTGCTAATTCCATGGCGCCATAGAGTTTAATAATTTCACAAGATTGACCTTGTTTTTCGAAGTAACGCTTGGCCGAATTAACGTATTTGGTCGCTACTTTTAACGTGTTTTCATTGAGGTGATCGCTAGATTTGGCAGCAACCATTAATTTGCATTTGGCAATGCCCAGATCCAGCACTTCAAATAAATTATTAGCACCATGTTCTAATAGCACATCTTTACCAGCAATACCCATGTCAGCAGCGCCATGTTGAACAAAAACCGGCACATCAGTAGCTCGAATAATAATAACTTTAACATCATCTAAATTGGTGTCTAGGATGAGTTTGCGAGAGTTTAGCTCATCATCGGCGATTTCGAGTCCGGCTTTTTTTAATAAAGGCAGTGTTTGCTCTAGAATTCTACCTTTTGATAATGCAATGGTTAACATGATAATTGTCTCTAATCTTGTATGCGCTCAATGTTAGCGCCTAATAATTTTAATTTTTCTTCAATGGTTTCATAGCCTCGGTCTAGGTGATAGACTCGTTCAATCGTTGTTGTGCCTTGCGCCGCAAGACCTGCTAACACCAAAGAGGCAGAAGCACGCAAGTCAGTTGCCATTAGATTTGCGCCCGTCAGGGATTTTACACCTTTGGCAATAACCGTGTTACCTTCTAGGGTGAGATCAGCACCCATTCGTGAAAGCTCAGGAATGTGCATAAAGCGGTTTTCAAAAATGGTTTCAGTAATGCTTGCTTGGCCGTCAGCAATGATATTTAGAGCGCAAAATTGAGCTTGCATATCAGTTGGAAAATTAGGATAGGCGCTGGTTCTAATATTAACCGCTTTAGGCCGTTGGCCTTTCATGTCAAGTGTGATACTGCTTTTGTCACATTCAATTTCAGCGCCAGCTTCAATTAGCTTGTCAATAATCGCGCGCATAGATTGATAACGAGTATGCTTGAGCGTTATTTTACCTCCAGTAATGGCAGCTGCGATCAAATAAGTGCCTGCTTCAATTCGATCAGGGCAGACACTATGAGTAATACCAGAAAGTGTTTTAACACCTTTAATGTTAATAACAGCAGTACCGGCGCCTGAAATGTTTGCACCCATATTAATCAAACAGTTGGCCAAATCAACAATTTCGGGCTCTTGAGCAGCGTTGTGAATGGTGGTTGTTCCTTGGGCAAGTGTGGCAGCCATGAGAATATTTTCTGTCGCAGTAACACTAACTTGCTCAAAGTGTACGTTAGCACCAATGAGCTGTTTTGCTTTGGCGTAAATATAGCCGCCCTTAACCTCAATAGAGGCGCCTAAGTCTTCTAGTGCCTTTAAGTGTAGGTTAACAGGTCGCGTGCCAATGGCACAACCACCTGGCAGGGAAACTTTAGCTTCTCCGTATTTAGCCAACATGGGGCCTAAGGTCAAAATGGAGGCGCGCATGGTTTTAACTAAATTGTATTCAGCAGTTAATTTGGTTAATTTGGCACTGTTAATAAATAGGGAGTTGTCTGATTCAAGAATAAATTCAGCACCCATATCCATTAACAATCTCAACGTGGTTGAAACATCACTCAAGTGCGGCGTATTGTTAAGTTTTAATGGGCCGTCAGCCAGGATTGACGCAAAAAGAATAGGCAGAGCAGCATTCTTTGATCCGGCAATATTGATTGTACCTGATAGAGGCACACCACCTTTGATGACTAGTTTGTACATTACTTAGCTTTGAGCTTTTCTAGCTTTTGCTCAGATCTTTTGATCAAAGCATCAACTCCTTTACGCTTAATGTAAGAATTGAATTGTGCTTGGTAATTTTTTACAATACTAACCCCTGAAAAAACCACGTCATACACATGCCACGCGTCAAGCCTAATCATTTTAAGCGAAACAGCAAAAGGCTTTTCACCCTCGTTGATGGTAATATTAAGTTTCACAATGGCTTTGTTGTCTTTTCTACGAATATTAGGATCAACCGAAATTTGTACGCTATCAAGCTTATCGTAGCTTGCCAAAATGCCTACATAATCTTGGATTAAAGATTCAGAAATATAGTATTGAAAAAACTGTTTTTGTTGAATGTTAAGACCTTCCCAGTGATTATCTAGGGCGATTTTAGTTGCAACACCCATGGCTAAGTTAGGTAATAATTTCATGCGAATGAGTGTTTCAACGTTTTGCCTGCTATCTTTACCTTGCTTCTTTAACTCTTTAAGTGAGCTTAGCGCACTAACCATTATGTTTAATGCAGCAGAACTCGGCGGATCAATAATGTCAGCAACCTCTTTGGCTGTATTATCTTGGCTGTGAGTGTTGGCTACAGCTAAAGGTTGGCCACCAAAGAAAATAGCGAATATAATAAATGCGGTTTTAATCATTGTTTTAAAAAGAAATAATCTTATTTTTATTTTACCTTTTTCATAAATGTCTATTAAAGAAAAACTTAATAATCTAACTCAGCAGCCCGGGGTTTATCAAATGTTAGATAAACAAGGTTTGGTGATTTATGTAGGTAAGGCAAAAAATTTAAAAAAACGTGTCACCAGCTACTTTGCCAAGCAGCATGAGGACAATAAAACCCGGGTGTTGGTATCCAATATTGACACTTTTAAAGTAATTGTAACGGCAAGCGAGACCCAGGCGCTGTTATTAGAAGCTGAGTTGATTAAGCAACAGTTGCCACGTTATAACATCTTGCTTAAGGATTCAAAGAGCTATCCTTATATTTCTATTAGCAATGATAAACATCCAAGAGTAGGATTTTTTCGAGGAAAAAAGCAAGATAAGCATCAATATTTTGGCCCTTATCCTTCAGCTCAGGTGGTTCGTGAATCGTTAAATTTATTGAAAAAAATATTTAAGGTTAGGCAATGCACAAATGCAATTTATAGATCCCGATCTAGAGCTTGTTTAGAATATCAAATAGGGCTATGCAGCGCGCCTTGTGTTGGGCATATTTCTGATCAAAATTATCAGCAAGATGTAAATATGATGTCTTTATTTTTAGCGGGAAAGGGTAAGCAAACGCTGGATAAAATTTCGCAAAAAATGCGAATGGCTGCCCAAGAGCAAGAATTTGAATTGGCAGCTAGATTGCGTGATCAGTTGATTGATTTGAGAAAAATTCAAGAACAGCACGCCTCTAACTCAATAGCTAATCTTGACGTGATTGCCGTCACCCAACAAGACGGGGTGAATGCAATTGAAGTGTTATTTATTCGCGCTGGAAAACAAGTGGGGCAGGATTTTATCTTGCCAAAAAACTCTAATCATCAGTCAGTTGAAGTGGTTTTGTCGGCTTTTTTGCCCCTGTATTATTTAGGTAAAAACACGCCAAAACAATTGTTAATTAGTCAAAAGCTAGTAGATAAAGAGATTATTGCACGAGCGCTTAATACTCAAATTATTGACACACCCAACAAAGACAAAAAACATTATCTTAATGTTGCCAACCTAACGTTAAAAGAGAATTTAAAACAAAATTTGCTTGCTAGATATAGAAAAAAAACCACCTTAGTGCATCTGCAAAGTATTTTGAATCTAAAAAACTTGCCGGAAGTGATGGAGTGTTTTGACATTAGTCATATGATGGGCGAGGCAACGAAAGCGTCGTGTGTGGTCTTTGAAAAAGGCGTGCCAAAAGTGAGTAAATACAGACAATTTGATATTAAAAATATAACGCCTGGTGATGATTATGCAGCCATGAATCAGGTGATATTCAGGCGTTATTCTCAAATGCTTAAAAATAATAAGCCATTGCCAGATGTGGTGTTTATTGATGGTGGGCTTGGTCAGCTTAATCAGGCGATTATGGTCATGGATTCTATCGGTATTGATGAGGTTCAATTGGTCGGAGTTGCCAAAGGTGAAAAGCGCAAAGCGGGGCTGGAAACACTTATTACTGTTAATAATGAAAAAGTCAATAAAATCAATCTTCCGCCACACGATCCTGCGCTAATGTTGATTAATCATATTCGTGATGAGTCCCATCGCTTCGCGATTAAAAATCATCGTCTTAAGCGTGCAAAAAAACGCACCACCTCGCCACTAGAAAATATTAAAGGTGTTGGAAAATTAAGGCGTAGTGCGCTGTTAAATTATTTTGGCGGCCTGCAAGAGATTAAAAATGCTTCTATTGATGAAATGCAAAAAGTAAAAGGTATTAATCTGGCATTAGCGACTAAAATAGTTGAATCTCTTCAATAAATAAATCACCATGTTTTTAATTCGTCTTTTAATTATCGCTGTTGTTATTGGTTACTGTGTTTGGTTTGTTAGCAACAAAGTATTGGGTAAAAATCTGAAAATGGCACGCGTAATTGCCGCGACATTGGTGGTTACGACAGTGATTTATTTACTATTAGGTAGTTTATCTTACGTGCTTGAAGGCTAGCCTTTTTTAGAAATAAGTAGTGTATTCAAGTGCGCTGTACGCTTGATAATTTTATCGGTAACATTAACTAAGATTGACAAATTCGAAGCCTCCCAAACGGGCATATCGCGCATGTGATCACCCATATAATCAAATCTTTTGTGACCAAAGCGTTCAATGAGTTTATCTGCTTTATTATGAGAAGATAAGTTGAAGTCAGCATTGCTAGCCATAACATCATCAAATAGATCAATGTGTTTGGCAACAGCAAAAGCATAGTCTTTGTGAGAGGCAGTTGCTAAGATAATGTCACAGCCTTGTTTTTTCCTCTCATGAATGTAGTCAATAGTTGGCTGCAAATAAGGGAGCTTAGTGACATCAATTTCAAAGCGCTTAACCAATTGGCTTTTTAAGTAGCCTTTGCCTTTAAAAAACCAAAATGGGTAAATCAAAATTAACCAAGGTTGTTGTTTTAATGTGCCGATTGACGATTCGTACAACAAGTCGGTATTGATCAGGGTGTGGTCAAGATCAACAATTAGGGGTATTTTTTGATTCATTCTAGCTCCGCCCATTGGTCAAAATAACGTTCTAAATCCGCTTCTAATCTGGCCAGACGAATTAACGCATCTTGTGATTCGTCAGTTTGAAAAAATTCAGGGTCTGAGAGTTGCAATTGAATTTCTCCAATTTCAATTTCTGTTTTTTCAATTTTTCCTGGTAGGTCTTTTAAGGCTTGTTGCTGTTTGTAGCTAAGCTTCTTTTTTTGTCCCGCACTTGATGTAGGTGCTGCACTGTTGGTTGACTTTTTAACTGACTTGGGTTTTTCGTCAGTAATCTTATCTTGTTTTTGGATTAGATAATCATCATAACCACCTGCATATTGGTTAATCACACCGTCACCATCTAGCACCACGGTTGAACCAACAACATTGTTTAAGAAAGTTCTGTCATGAGAAATAAGAATGAGCGTACCGTTGTATTCAACCAGCATTTCTTCTAAGAGTTCAAGAGTTTCCACATCTAGATCATTGGTGGGTTCGTCAAGCACCAGAAGATTGGCAGGCTGAGATAGAATTTTGGCGAGCATGAGTCGATTTTTCTCACCACCTGAGAACATTCTAATAGGTGCCATGGCTTGTTTGCCTGTGAATAAAAATTGACGTAAATAACCAATAATATGCTTACTTTTGCCGCCAACTTCTATTCGCTCTCGACCACCAGAGACAAAATCCATGGCTTTCATATTTGGATCAAGATTGTCACGCATTTGGTCAAAATAGGCAAGCTGAATAGTTTTCGAGCGTCGTATCGTGCCTTTAGTAGGTTGGAGTTCGTCCAATAGTAGCTTGATGAATGTAGATTTACCACTGCCATTGCCACCAATAATGCCGATTTTTTCACCTTTTAGTACCAGCATTGAGAAATCTTTAACCAGCTGTAATCCAGCAATATCGTAGGATATTTTCTTTACCTCGAAGACTAACTTTGAGGCTCTATTTTCATCTTCCAGGGCATGAATTTTGACATTGCCTTTTTTGGCACGACGATCGGTGAATGATTGGCGCATAGATTCTAAGGCTCTTACTCTGCCTTCATTTCTGGTGCGACGAGCCTTAATACCTTGGCGGATCCAAACTTCTTCTTGAGCCAGTTTTTTATCAAAGCGAGCATTGGCAATCTCTTCTGCATGAAGCTGCTCATCTTTACGCTTGACGTAATCTTTGTAGCCACATTCAAAGACACTTAAGCGCCCTCGATCAAGGTCAAAAACTTTATTAACAATGCCAGCAATAAATGAGCGGTCATGACTAATAATGACCAAAGTTCCATGATATTCCTTGAGCATTCGCTCTAAATCTAAAATGGCGGTAATATCCATGTGGTTGGTTGGCTCGTCTAGTAGCAGTACGTCAGGTTCCTGAATTAAAGCCCTTGCCAACATAACGCGTCGTCGCCAGCCGCCTGACAAAGTAGCTAGCGAGGCTTGTGGATTTAAGGTAAATCGATTAAGAATTGCCTCGATTTTGTGCAAGTATTGCCAGCCATCAAGTTGGTCAATTTTTTGTTGAAAATCACCTGCTTTGTCTAAATCGCCAATATGTATAAAATATTGATATTGAGCGATAATATTGCCAATTTCACCCAAGCCTTCAGAAACAATATTAAACAGCGTTTTGTCATTGTCTTCAGGCGGCATTTGCTCCAAATAGCTAATTTTTATACCATTTTTAACTTTCAGTTTGCCATCATCCGGTTCGATAGAGCCAGCCAAAATGCGCATAAAGGTTGATTTTCCTTCGCCATTTCGACCGATGAGTGCGATTTTATCCCCTTTTAAAATGGTAGAGCTAACCTCATTGAGTATGGGCTTATCTGAAAAACTCAAAGAAATTTTATCAAGTGTAATTAATGGCATGGGTCTCCTTTTACATCCGTCGAGAAGTGTAAAATCTAGGTTTTAGTGTTCAATAAATAGCGTATGCGAAATTTTACCCAAACAACAGCCCTATTGAAAAGAGTTACCCTATGTATTGCATTATTAGCTTTTCAGCCAGCTTTGAGTGAAAGTATTGATGCAAGTGGCTTTACAAATGAAACTCACGAGCAAAGATACCGTAGTTTGATTGATGAAATCCGTTGCCCAGTGTGTCAAGGACAAAGTATTGGTGGTTCTAATGCGGGTTTGGCAAAAGATTTGCGTGAAAAAGTACGCGAGCTCATTGTTGACAATCAAACAGACGACAGCATCCGCCAATATATGACAGATCGATATGGTGATTTTGTGGTGTTTAAGCCGCCGGTCAATCAAAACACCTTGTTGTTATGGTACGCCCCCTTTGTGTTTTTAGCATTAGGCTTGTTTTTCTTTATTCGTTCATTAGGTAAAAAAAATTCTAACATTTCTAAAGTGATTGATACCAGCGAAGCTAAGGATTTATTAAAGTGAGCCAATTTGAGTTAATGGTTAATACTAGCGGACGTGGCGCTGTTAGTATTAATGACCAAGTAAACAATCTAATTAAACAAAGCTCAGCGAAATTGTGCCATATATTTGTTACCCATACTTCCGCATCACTGATGATTACCGGCAATGAAGATCCAAACGTTTTATTAGATATTGAAGATTATTTTCAGATGAGTGTTAAAGATGCTAAGCCTGAATATCGACATAACAATGAAGGAGATTTTGACATGTCAGGACACATTAGATCGATCTTAACGGGTGAGTCAAAAACAATTCCTGTTGTTGATGGTCAATTAGCTTTGGGTAAATCTCAAGGCTTATTTTTGTACGAACATCGTGCTGGTAATAATGCGAGAAAATTAATCATCACCCTGTTATGAATAGCGAACAAGAATTAAGCAATCTAATGGTGGCGGCCTATAATCACCAAAAAAACGGTGATTTATCGTTAGCCATTCAAGCTTGGAATCAATTAATAAAACATCCAGAAGCTGATAACAACTTAACCGCAAATGCACATTTAAGCTTGGGTAATTTGCATCAGTTGCAGGGTAATGACGAGCTGGCCATTGAAAGCATGTCAAAGGCAATTAAAGCCAACCCCAATAGTTCAGAGGCCTATTTTTGTTTGGCTTACTTGGAACAAGAGCAAGAGAATTTTGAATCTGCTATTGGTTATTTTGAACAAGCAATTGCACTTAATGACACCGATCCTGGAGTGTTTAATAATTTGGGTAATTGCTACGATCGCCTGGATAAAAGCGCCGATGCCATTAATGCTTATACTCAAGCTATCTCTTTAGATGATAATTATATTGCCGCCATTTACAATCGTGGTAACGCCTACATTAAAATCGCCAAGGATGAATTGGCCTTGGCAGACTTAAATAAAGCCATTGAATTGGATGCAAATTTCTATCAAGCCTATTATAATCGTGGCACTTTGCTTAAGCGCATGGGTGAACATACTCAGTCTGAACAAGATTTAATCAAAGCCAAGACACTTGCACAGCAAGAATTAGAACATAAAACACTGCAATAATACCTATGAGCGATCAAGACGATAACAAACTAATCACTGAAAGAAAATCAAAGCTGGATAAATTAAGAGAGGCGGGCAACCCTTTTGTGAATGATTTCAAACCTCAGCACTTAGCTCAAGCTATTATTAATGAGTATGATCAGTTTTCCAAAGAGGATTTAGAAGAAAAATCTATTCAAGTTTCAGTAGCAGGGCGCATTATGCTAAAGCGCGTAATGGGTAAGGCTAGCTTTGCCACTTTGCAAGATTCTAGCGCTCAAATTCAAGTTTTTGTCACACGCGATGAATTACCCGAGGGCTTTTATAATGAGCAGTTTAAAAAGTGGGATATTGGCGATATTGCAGGCTGTACAGGTACTTTATTTAAAACTAATGTGGGTGAGTTGTCGGTACGTGTAGACAGCATTAAATTATTAACCAAATCACTACGCCCTTTGCCTGAAAAATTTCACGGCTTATCTGATCAAGAAATTCGCTATCGCCAGCGCTATGTTGATTTAATTACCAATAAAGATGCGCGTAATACTTTTAAGCGCCGCAGTGCTATTGTTAACTATATTCGAAACTTTTTTAATGAAGCTGACTTTATGGAGGTGGAAACACCAATGTTGCAGACCATTCCGGGCGGTGCGACAGCCAAGCCGTTTGAAACGCATCATAATGCGCTAGATATGCCAATGTTTTTACGTATTGCGCCTGAGCTTTATCTAAAGCGTTTGGTGGTTGGTGGTTTTGATCGAGTATTTGAAATTAATCGTAATTTTAGAAATGAAGGTCTTTCAACGCGTCACAATCCTGAATTTACCATGATTGAGTTTTACCAAGCCTATGCAACGTATCATGACCTAATGGATTTAACCGAAAATCTATTTAGAGGTATTGCGGTTGATGTATGTGGCAATACAACTATTCATTATCAAGGTGATGAGTTTGATTTCTCTAAAGCGTTCAATCGTATCAGCGTGTTCGATTCAATCTTGGAATATAACCCAACATTGACGCCGCAAGATTTAAATGAGGATAACGCTAAAGCAACTGCTGAAAAGCTCGGAATTCAGGTTAAAGATAATTGGGGTTTGGGTAAGATCCAAATTGAGATTTTTGAAGCTACGGTTGAAGAAAAACTTATGCAGCCGACCTTTATCACTGAGTACCCAACTGAAGTGTCGCCATTGGCACGTCGTAATGATAACAATCCATTTATCACAGATCGCTTTGAGTTATTTATTGGTGGTCGTGAAATTGCTAATGGCTTTTCTGAGCTTAACGACGCCCAAGATCAAGCTGAGCGATTTAAAGCGCAAGTGGCTGAAAAAGATGCGGGTGACGATGAAGCCATGCATTATGATGCAGATTATATTCGTGCCCTAGAATACGGCATGCCACCAACAGCGGGAGAGGGGATTGGTATTGATCGTTTGGTGATGTTGTTTACTGATTCGCCATCAATTCGTGATGTACTGTTGTTTCCTCACATGAGGTCAGAAGTTAAATGAGTGTACCAGTTTTAACCATTGATGGTCCAAGTGGTGTTGGCAAAGGTACTGTTGCACGAGTAATTGCTCAGCAACAAGGTTGGCACCTGCTTGATTCTGGCGCTATTTATCGTGCTTTTGCCTTGGCAGTTGATAGTAGAAGTATTGATATTAGCAACGAAGCCGCCTTGGAAGAGATAGCTAAAAATCTAGATTTAAGTTTTAAGACGCATAAAGACAGTGAACTGGTGAGTGTTTATTTAGATGACCAAGATGTATCCAAAGTATTGCGTACTGAGCAAACTGGGGAAATGGCTTCTAAAATTGCATCAATCGGTGTGGTTCGTGCAGCTTTGTTAAAGCGTCAGCAAGATTTTGCCATCTCTCCTGGTTTGGTGGCAGATGGGCGTGATATGGGTACGGTGGTTTTTGAAAAAGCAGCTTTTAAAGTTTACTTAACAGCAAGCGCTGAGGAGCGTGCTAATAGACGCTTAAAACAATTGCAAGCACAAGGATCAGAGGGTATAATATCGCAGATCTTAGCAGAGGTAGAGGCAAGAGATGCGCGTGATTCATCACGTAAACACTCACCTTTAAAACCTGCAAAAGATGCCCTTGTCATTGATACTACTGAGCTATCACTTGATGAGGTTATCGCTCAAGTGAGCGAATTGGTTAAAGCTTAAGCGGTTAAGCTTTATAAATAAACTAACCCGATATGCATTAGGCGTACACCGTAACTAGCCTAACAATTACCGGTCAATATCAAAGAAGAAATATATGTCAGAATCATTTGCTGAACTGTTTGAAAACAGTGTAGAACAACAAAACGTAAAAGTAGGTGCCTTATTAATGGGTACAGTAGTTAGTCTTAATCGTGAAAAAGCGATTGTAAACGTTGGACTAAAATCAGAGGGTTTCATCTCTCTAGACGAATTTAAAAACCCAAAAGGTGAATTAGAAGTTGCAGAAGGCGACGTAGTAGAAGTTGCTTTAAAATCAATCGACGATGGCCTGGGTAATACACTCTTGTCACATGCTGATGCGAAACGCATCAAGTTGTGGCAGTCATTAGAATTAGCAATGAATTCTAAAGAAACAGTTACTGGTATTGTTACCGGTGCTGTTAAAGGTGGTCTGACAGTTGATATTGGCGTAGTTAAGGCATTCTTACCAGGCTCATTAGTTGATGTTCGCCCTGTTAAAGATTTCTCTTACCTAACTGGTCAAGAAATTGAAGCAATCGTTATCAAGATGGACGAAGTTAGAAACAACATCGTTATTTCTAGAAAAGCGGTTATGCAAGAAGCTAACTCAGCTGATCGTGAAGCATTACTTGAAACACTTGAAGAAGGCAAAGAAATCGAAGGTATCGTTAAGAACCTTGCAGACTATGGTGCATTCGTTGATCTTGGTGGCGTTGATGGTTTGCTACACATTACAGATATCTCTTGGACGCGTGTTAACCACCCATCTGAAAAGCTTACAATTGGTGACAAGATTAAGGTTAAAGTACTTAACTACGATAAAGAGAAGATGCGTGTATCACTAGGCCTTAAGCAGCTTACTGCTAGCCCTTGGGATAATATTTCAGATCGTCTTCCTATCGGTAAGAAAGTGACTGGTACAGTTTCTAACCTTACTGATTACGGTGCGTTTGTACGTATTGAAGACGGTGTTGAAGGTTTGGTTCACGTATCTGAAATGGACTGGACAAATGCAAATGCACGTCCTTCTAAGATTGTTAAACTAGGTCAGGAAGTTGATGTAGTCGTATTAGATGTTCAAGAGTCTAAGCACCGTATTTCATTATCAATGAAGCAAGCATTAGAAAACCCTTGGGAAGCGTTTGAAGCAACTCAAAACAAAGGCGACAAGATTATCGTAAACGTTAAGTCTATTACTGACTTTGGTTTATTTGTTGGCTTACAAGGCGGTATCGATGGTCTAATTCACTTAGCTGATATTTCTTGGGATAAGCAGTCTTCTGAAGAGTTAGTTGCTAACTATTCTAAAGGTCAAGAATTAGAAGTTGTTATTCTAAATATCGATGCTGAGAAAGAACGCATTTCATTAGGTATTAAGCAATTAGCTGAAGACGACTTTATGCAATACGCGTCTGCTAACAAGAAGGGTACTATTGTTAAAGGTACTATCATGGAAGTTGATCCACGTGGTGCAGTTATCAGCCTAGCTGAAGATATTACTGGTTACTTAAAAGCGGGTGAGATTTCACAAGAGCGTGTTGAAGATGCAACAACAGTCCTAAAAACAGGTCAAGAAATTGAAGTTGTTATTATGAATGTTGATAGAAGATCTCGCAACGTTTCTGTTAGTATAAAAGCTAAAGATTCAGTTGAGGAGCAAGCGGCTATGGCAGACTACAATAAGCAGTCTTCTGAAGAAGCAGCTGGTTCAACATTGGGTGACTTACTTAAGCAAGCTAAAGATAAGTAACTAATCGTTAATCAAAAGGCCGCTAAGTAGTAATACGAAGCGGCCTTTTTTTATGGTGAAAAGATGAAAAAAACAGATCTAATTCAACGCTTAACCGACAATTCAAATCTAGCAAAATCAGATGCAAAACTGGCGGTGGATTTAATATTGGAGCGAATCACTCAATCGATTGTTTCGGGTGAAGGGGTTGAAATTAGAGGCTTTGGCGGCTTTATAAAGAAACATCGAAAAGCACGCCAGGGAATTAATCCGAAAACCAGTGAAAGAACGCAGGTTGGTGAGAAATATGTGCCGTTTTTTAAGCCAGGAAAAAGCTTAAAAGAAATGGTAAATAAAGGCTAATTTTTGTTGTTTTTAAATTGGGATAATGTATAATTTCACTTTTCGCACAAAGTGTTGAAAAACCAATAGGGGGCGTTAGCTCAGTTGGTAGAGCATCGGACTTTTAATCCGCTGGTCGAGCGTTCAAATCGCTCACGCCCCACCATATTATTTAATGTTTTAATTCCTTAAAACCACTTAAACCCCTCAAAAACCTCTAAAAACAAACTTCATGCAATTCTTTTGTATGGCGGTTTTTTGACGTTTTGTTGGTGCGGATTTGAGTCCGATAGTCGGTTAGTGTGGTTTTGGCCTTTTTAGGAGGTTTAAGACTTGTTTTTAGTTTTCTCAAGATTTAAAGTCGCAACGGAATCGCAACGACTATTTAATTTTAGGTCTTATTTTGTAATTTTTACATTTGTAATGTTATCAAAAGGCGGGTGTTAAACAATAGTTAAGTCTAAAAATATAGATACTGGTGGATAACATGAATTAGATATAAAAATAGCTTTAAATATTTCAAAGAGACACTCAACAGAGTAATATAAATTAATTGATAGAATGTGATGATAATGGTATTATGCTTTT
>JACNGB010000052.1 GCA_014384345.1 Candidatus Thioglobus pontius | reverse complement strand
AATAAATAAGGTGACACAACACTTAATTATTCCCAAGATTTTTACTCAAGAAACCCTCATATTGAAAATTTGCTAAATTTTTAAAATTGTTTGATAATGTCATTATGACTATCTTTAATAATTTTGTAAAAATATTGCTGTTGATGCTTGTTTTGGCTAGTCAATCGTATGCCAATGCCATAAAGTACTCGAATTCGAGTATTAATGCGCTAATTGACGCTAATATTGAGCCAGAAGGGGTGGTTTTTGAGCTGGTAGAGTACAAAACTGATGCTTGGGATTGGGCAGCGCCCAAAATAAAGCAATTAACTGGGCAATTAAGGCATAAATATCCTAATTTAGATATTGCAATTATTTCTCATGGCAATGAGCAGTTTCAGTTAACACGCAAAAATTTGGCAAAAAATCAAAATACCGTATCTTTATTAAATAACCTATCAAAACAAGGGGTTGGCATCCATGTTTGTGGGGTTAATTCGTCTTGGAATGGTATTTCTGAAGATGCTTATATTGATATTGTTGATGTGGCGGTTAGTGGGCCGGCAAAATTGAATGATTATATCAATTTGGGTTATGTGCCAATTATGCTAAATAGATAAAACGTTAAAGCGATTAAAAATTTAGCAAATATTTAAAATCATCCTTGGTTTGCTTTTAATTTAGAAAAATAGGAGTTGGTATTTTTTTTAATGGCGGTATTTTTACTTGCGCATCAAATAGTAAGAAATAAAAACACCAATCGCGATTTCTAGTACGGCGTATAGGGTGTATTCAAATCCAAACGTAGCGGAGAATATAATAAAACCCCACATCATTACAGCAACTATCGTTCTGCTAATTTTGCTTAACACCCAGTGCGGTGCGGCGTCAGGCCCTTGCAGGGCAAACCTTCCCATAGGCTCAACTGCCATACCAATTAGAACGCCGATGATTACATGGGCAAAATTAAAGATATCCATTGTTAATATTTTAAGCCTTATTGAAAATCAAAAGTAGTTACTAAATAATCCCTTTTTAAGAAATTTTTTTTAATTCATTTGAATAATGTTACAATATTCAAATGAATACAATAACACAAAATCATGGGGGCGCTAGAACGGGCGCTGGGCGTAAAAAAAATTCGGGTAAATTTAAAGAAGATACCAAAGTAATGCGCGTGCCAGTGAGCTTGGTAGAGCAAGTTAAATCGACTTTAGATGTGTATAAATCTCAGCTTAAGTCTAATGTAGAAGTGTTTGAATTTGATGCTAATGCACCGAGTTTGTCTATCCCTATTTTTTCTTCACGTGTGCAAGCGGGCTTTCCTTCTCCTGCGGATGACCACCTAGAGGATCGGCTTGATTTAAACAAGCACTTGATTCACCATCAAGAGGCGACTTTCTTTGTGCGGGCACAAGGTGAATCCATGCTAAATGCAGGTATTCATCCTGGGGATATTTTGGTGGTAGATAAATCTCTACCTGCTAAAAGTAGTAAGATTGTGATCGCTGTGGTGGATGGTGAATTTACCGTTAAGCGCCTGCATAAGTACAAAGGCAAGATTACACTAAAGGCAGAAAACCCTGAGTTTGATGATATTGAAATTTGCGAAGGTAATGAGTTGATTATTTGGGGCGTGGTGACCTCGGTTATTCACCAATATGCCTAAGCTCAATCAGCAAAAATTTGCTCTGGTAGATTGCAATAATTTTTATGCCTCGTGTGAACGTGTGTTTGATCCAAAATTAGAGCGTGAGCCTATTGTGGTTTTGAGTAACAACGACGGCTGTGTGATTGCGCGCTCGAATGAGGCTAAGTCACTCGGGATTAAAATGGGTGTGCCGTATTATCAAGTTAAGGATTTGATTATCGATAAATCAGTGGTGGTTAAGTCCTCAAACTATCCTTTATATGGCGATATGTCATCGCGGGTGATGAAGGTGATTAGTCAATATTCTCCTGTGCAAGAAGTGTATTCAATTGATGAAAGTTTTTTAGATTTATCGGGCTTAATGGTGAATCTAAACACGCACATGCAAGCACTTAAAAACCAAGTTAAATCTTGGACGGGTATTCCTGTTTGTGTGGGTATGGGTAGTACTAAAGTTTTGGCCAAGCTGGCTAATCGAATTGCCAAGATTTACCCAAGGTTTAATGGTGTGTTTGACATTGACACGCTACCTAATGATCGATTTAACAAATTGCTAGAATCTGTTGAAGTGGGTGATATATGGGGTGTGGGGCACAAATCTGCACAGAAGCTGCAGCAAGTCGGCATTCATAGTGCGTATGATTTTTATCAGGCTGATATTGGTATTATTGAAACCTTGTTAGGGGTAAATGGCAAGCGCGTCTATCGGGAGTTGTATGGGCATGCTTGCTTGTCGTTAGAGGAAATTGCACCTGCTAGAAAGCAAATTGTTTCTTCACGATCCTTTGGCGCTGATTTGAGCGATTTTGACGAAATTAACCAAGCGTTAACCAGCTTAACTCGAAAAGCCGTTAATAAGCTTAACCAGCAGTCTTTGGCGGCAACTTCACTGAGTGTGTTTATCTACACCAATCCTTTTAAAAAAGGTGTTGAGTGTATTAATTTATCAAAAACTATGGGTATGAGTACGCCCATTAGCGATGAAAATTTGCTAATTCCTTTGTGTGCCAAGCTGCTTAAACAAATTTATGAACCGGGCTATGGATTTTATAAGGGTGGTGTTATGTTGGGTAATTTAACGCCAGACAAAAACCAACAAGACTTGTTTACCATTAGTCAAAAAAGTGTTCAGTTTGCGGATCAGCCGTATGGCAATTTATTACGCTATGCGAGCGAGTTGGGTAATGATCGTTGGCTGCCAAGGGCTGAGTTTCAATCAAATCGATTCACCACCCACTGGTCTGAATTATTAACGGTATAGTGGGCTGGTTGTTTTTTACTGAAAAACCCCTTGTGCGCATGCTAATCAGCGTGTATAGTTCAACTTCGTACTTATAATTCTTGGGGAAGAGATGAACAATAAAAAACACGGTTTTATTAAAACTTGTATTGGCTTAACATTTGGCATTAGTACAATGGCTTTTGCTAATTTTGGCAATCCATCGTCAATAATGTCACCATTTAGCGGGCAAACTTTTGCTCAGCCGTCGATGCAACAATTTGGTGGTAGTGCGATGCCGTGGGGCGGGCAAAGCTTTGCTCAGCCTAGGTATTCTAATCCAAGATATGCATCTCCAAGGCAGCGATACAATGCTCAACCAGCTTACAATCCGATGCCGTGGGCAATGGGTGGTGGTAATAGCAGACAGGCTCAACCAACACAGTCTTTTGGTGGCATGAGTATGATGCCGTTCAATCCTGGACAGCCTCAGCAGCAGTTTCGTCAACCGCAGTCTTCTTCATTTATGATGCCAGGTATGGATCAAGGGATTCGTTCCATGATGGAGCCGGGCAAAATTATGGCTGAAGAAGCAACGCCAGGTGTTTACATGAAACCAACTTGGCGCTAAGCCTTACGTTGATTCAGCCAGCGATCTAGGTGGTTGGCAAAGCTCTGTCGATCTGCTTGGCTGAGCGGTGACGGGCCGCCTGTTTGCACGCCACTTGAGCGAATTACATCCATAAAATCACGCATACTGAGTTTTGCTTTAATATTGCCAGCGGTGAATAATTCTCCTCGTGGACTGAGTGCTGTTGCACCTTTGGTGATTGCTTCATCAGCCAAAGGGATGTCGCTGGTAATAACCAGATCGTGCGCTTTAAGCTGTTTAACGATTTCATTATCAGCCACATCAAACCCCGGCATCACTTGAATAAAATTTAGATATTGAGAGGGCGGCAAGTGTAGTGCGTGGTTGGCGACGAGTGTGATTTTGGTTTGAGTACGATCAGCTGCCTTGAATAAGATTTCTTTAATAACAACTGGACAAGCGTCAGCATCGATCCAAATTTGTGCAGCGGTTTTGTTGCTCATTAGGTGTAGGTTTGGTTGATTAATAAAGATTATCCCTATTGGATGATGTTAATGGGTGGTTTGTTGAATTTGTTTCTTAGGAGGTGTATAGTTAAACTGAAGCAACAAAAAATAGGAGGCGGTATGAAAATGAAAAGTTTATTAATGACTGTCACAACTGGATTGTCAGCATCGGGCGCTGCAATGGCGGCGCAAACGTTGGCAAAAGACTATGCGCAATCTGTGCACACACAGGCTAAGATTGCTACTGAGTCAATCAAGCCGTGGCATAAAGGCTATCAGCAAGCTGCTAATACTTGGGCTAAGCTTGATGGGCGCGGCATTAAAAACATGGCTAGAATGTACAATCATGGCATTAAAAGAGTCTAGGTTTATTTTATAAACACACAATAAAAAACCTCGCTAAAGCGAGGTTTTTTAAGTTGATGGCAAAGGCTATCTAGAACGGAATGTCATCGTCAAAACCAGCGTTGTCAACTGGTGTGATTGGGTCTTGAGCAGGTGCTTGAGCACGCGGCGCACTTGGTGCTGATTGGGCAGGTGCGCCACTAGTCGGGCCATCACGACGATCTAGCATTTGTAATGTGCCATTAAAACCGGAAACTACTACTTCAGTAGTGTAGCGATCAGCGCCAGATTGATCTTGCCATTTACGAGTTTGCAGTTTGCCTTCAACGTAAACTTTAGAGCCTTTGTCTAAGTATTGGCCAGCAATTTCTGCTAATTTGCCAAATAAACTAACGCGGTGCCATTCAGTTTTTTCTTGTTTTTGACCGGTGTTTTTATCCGTCCAAGACTCACTGGTTGCAACCGAAAGGTTTGCAATGGCGTTACCATTAGATGCGTATTTAACCTCTGGCTTTTGACCAAGGTTACCTACTAAAATTACTTTATTAATGCCTGCCATTGTGTTTTCTCCCGTTAATTTTTTAAGATGATTCTGTGCGCATACTGAGTGAAATTAGCCACCAAATAAGTGCAATAAATGTGGTGAATAAGAATACACTATTTAGGCCGGATGTGTTGTAAATCCATCCGCCAATTACACCACCTGCAAACGCCCCTAAAAATTGAGAACTGGCATAAAAACCCATTGCTAGCCCGCGTTTGTCGCTACTAGCTGTTTTAGCAATCAGTGATGGTAGTAAGGCTTCTAGTGCGTTAAAGGCAATAAAAAACAAAGTTAAGATGATAAAGAACGTGGTGTAGTTTAAAGCACTTTGATAAAACAAAATTTGACTCAGTGCAAGCAGGAAAATGGCCAGTAAAAACACTGTTTTTGTCTTTTGAAATTTAGTGGCTACAATGATCATTGGGATCATGCCTAAAAATGATAAAACAATTACCGGCAAGTATATTTGCCAGTTATCCTGAATGCTTAAAATGTTTTGATCAACCAGGAAAATTGGGATGGCGATAAAAGCACTGGTAAGGATAAGGTGTAGTGCGAAAACACTAAAATCGAGTCTAATTAATTCAGGGGTTAAGATTTTCTTAAAATTAGCTACTGAAAGTTTGTATTGTTTTTTTGGTGTTGCTTGGGGTAGGGTAGCTACCACAATAAGCGCCACAATAGATAAAACAGCAATAAGCCAAAACAAGCCCGAGATTCCTACTTGATGGCCAATAATTGGCCCTAATAGCAAAGCCAGCATAAATGCCATGCCGATTTGCACGCCAACAAAGGCATTGGCTTTTGGACGCTCGTTTTCACTGACATAATCAGCTAAAAATGCCATTAGCACAGCAGAGATGGCGCCAGCACCTTGTAGCGCTCTGCCGGCAACTACTTGAAAAATATCCGTCGCATTAGCAGCGATAACACTACCAATAAAGAAAACAATTAAGCCAAATATTAATAAAGGTTTGCGGCCATATTTATCAGATAAATAGCCAAAAGGAATTTGAAAAATAGCTTGGGTTAGCCCGTAAACACCGATGGCAACACCAATCATTAAAGGTGTGACGCTTTCATAATTGTTGGCGTAAACAGAAAATATCGGAAAAATCATAAATAAGCCAAGCATACGCGTGGCCATAATGAGTGATATTTTTAGTGCGAAACCTCGCTCAAGTTTAGTCATTAGCGAGCGGGCTTGTTAGTCTTCTAGTGTGTAGTGTGGTGTGTAAAGTGGGTAGCTCTTTTTAAGAACACGTCGCACATCTTTTGCCAGTATTGGTGTGTTGATGATATCGTAGTTGTGTGCCATTAAATGTAGTGCTGCCGGCACAGATGGCGTATTTGGATATTTTTCAATGATGTATTTGCTACGGTTAATGGCAGCGATATTAGCCCCTTTTTTGGTGTAGTAAATGGCCACAAACAACTCATGGCGAGATAGAATATTTCTTAGCACCACTAGGCGAGTTTTAGCTTCTTCAGTGTATTCCGTTTTAGGGAATTTATCGATTAATGCCAAGTAATAGTTAAAGGCATCACGCACAGAATTAACATCACGCTGCGCATTATCAGTGAGGTAGTCATCTAGAATTGAGCGAGATTTATCTTCTGAGACAACGCCACGTAAGTAATAAGCGTAGGGTGTAGAAAAGTGATTAGGGTAGAGCTTAATGTAGCTGTTTAACCGATCAATGGCTTGATCATAATCTTCACTTTTGTAAAGTGCATAAGCGATTTCAAGCTTTGATTGAAGTGCATATTTAGAGCCTGGGTAGGCTGCTTGAAGCTGTTCAAATAGTTCGATGGCTTTATCCATAGAGCCAGCAGAAATTTGCTCTTTTGCTTGCGAGAAGAAAGTTTTAGGTGACCAGCCTTTAGTGATAGATTCGCGTTTTTTTTCTTCTTCCCAGAAGCAACCGCCTAGAAATAACGTTAATATTGGGAGAATTAAGATAAGTTTTTTCATAGGGGTTGTGATAGATTTATTATAAATATGCACATCATTATACTGACGCATAAGTATTATAATGGCAAAACTTAATTCAAGATTCAGTTCAAATTACATGT
>JACNGB010000050.1 GCA_014384345.1 Candidatus Thioglobus pontius | reverse complement strand
TCCAAGCCTTTACGCAAATCAATGGTGACACTTGGATCGGTATACACACCTGAAGTGTCGTAGACATGCACAGGATCGTTTTTTTCAGCCAATTCTCCAATGGTATCGGTGAGTGTAATTTCACGCATTGGCACTTGAATGTCTGAGCGTGAACCCTCGACATAAATTTTGTGAGAATTGGGAAAAGGTTGAATAAACGCCTCTTTGACGCTTGACATGCTTGTTAAGGTTTCGCTTGATTGACTCATTGTTGTATAATTCGGTGAAATAACTTAAGAATAACAAAAGATGACAATTTTAACCCATAGACCACGTCGTATGAGAAAACACGCACATACCCGTGAATTAATGCGTGAAAACACACTAACCACTGATGATTTAATTTTTCCAATTTTTGTTATTGAAGGTGAAAACAAACGTGAAAGCATCGATTCTATGCCAGATATCGAGCGTTTGAGTATTGATCAATTACTCATCGAAGCGCAAGAATTGGTGGATTTAGGCATTCGCGCCGTGGCCCTCTTCCCGGTTGTACCCGAAGCTAAAAAATCGCTCGATGCGGCGGAAGCCTTTAATGAAGATGGGCTCGCTCAACGCGCTGTACGCGCCCTAAAAGCCCAATTTAACGAATTGGCAGTAATTACTGATGTTGCACTTGATCCATTCACCACACACGGGCAAGATGGCCTGATTGACGATTCTGGCTATGTATTAAATGATGAAACAGTGGACGTTCTAGTCAAACAAGCTTTGTCACATGCTCAAGCTGGCAGTGATATTGTTGCCCCATCAGATATGATGGATGGTCGCATTGGTGCAATACGTGAAGCATTAGAGGTTAATGGCTTTATTCATACTAATATTTTGGCTTATTCGGCCAAATACGCCTCAAGCTACTATGGACCTTTTAGAGATGCGGTTGGCTCAGCAGCTAACTTAGGCGCTTCAAGCAAAGAAACCTATCAAATGGATCCGGCTAATTCTGACGAAGCCATTCGTGAAGTAGGGCTTGATATTGACGAAGGCGCTGACATGGTAATGATCAAACCAGGTTTGCCTTATTTGGATATTGTGTATCGCATCAAACAAACCTTTGGCATGCCAACTTTTGCTTATCATGTAAGTGGCGAATACGCCCAGCTTAAAGCGGCCAGTCAAAATGGCTGGATTAATGAAGAAAAAGTAGCGCTTGAAACGCTACTCTCTTTCAAACGTGCTGGTGCTGATGGCATCTTAACTTACTATGCCAAGCAAGCTGCTAAGTGGTTGAAATAACACATTTTTTAACTTATATTAAAATATAATAATATTCTTATATAGTTAGTAAAATAGTGTATAATACCCCTCATTAATAACACCCTATTTTGAGAGGCAATCATGGAAAACAAATCATTATTTACAAGCATTGTGTTGGCACTGGCATTAGTTAGTGGCTATGTTTTTTATACGGATAAGGTTAATGAACTAGAAACAGAGCTTCAAGCAACCACTCAAGAATACAACAATAAACTAACTGTGCTTCAATCAACCCCTGTTGACAAGGCCTCAACCCCTTCTGCACTAGAGTCACTTAATAATCAGCTGATTAAAACGCAATCTGAATTAAAACTAGCCCAGCAAAAATTAACACTGGCCACTAGCAAAACGAGCGTCTTGGGCGATGAAATAACGCAAATGACCGATGCAAGAGATAAGGTTGGTTTGCTTAAGAATTCATTACAATCAACCCAAGCCAAACTTGCAATAAGTGCTGAAAAAGTTGACTACTTAGAAAACCTATTCGAGACTCAAAACAAAGACACCATTGTGAACAATATTAATCGAATCAAAGAATTAAAAGAAACCTCGAGCGGTATTGCAGTAACAGGTTTAATCGTTCCTGCTATTGGTGTGGCTACGCTAGTATCGTACACCACAGAAGAAATTGACAACTACTGTGCCAACATTAAAAACATTATAACACTAGAGCATAAAGTCTTTGGCAAGGTGGTTTCTTTAGATGAAGCGATGCAAAAGAACTATCACAATCAATGTGAAGTAAGTCTTAAAGATAAAATCAAAAAAAGCTTAAAGAAACTTAAAATCGATCAGCCTAAATAATTTAGCCAATTCGATTACTAATCAAATCTATAACCACTTCTGGCTCTGCCAGAGTTGAAGTGTCACCTAAATTATCGTAATCATTCTCAGCGATTTTTCGTAGAATTCGACGCATGATTTTTCCAGAGCGTGTTTTTGGCAATCCCGGCGCAAACTGAATTTTATCAACCGTTGCAATCGGACCGATTTCTGCCCTAACTAATTTAACCAGCTCCGTTTTTAATTCGTCAGTAGGCTCAACCCCGTTCATAATCGACACATATGCGTAGATTCCTTGACCTTTAATATCATGCGGATAGCCAACCACAGCTGCTTCTGATACGCTCTCATGCAGCACTAAAGCTGACTCAATTTCAGCCGTTCCTAAACGATGCCCTGAGATATTTAAAACATCATCCACACGACCGGTAATCCAGTAGTAGCCGTCTTTGTCACGCTTAACCCCATCACCGGCAAAATACTTGCCCGGGAAGGTTGAAAAATAAGCCTCCATAAAACGCTCATGATTGTTGTAAAGCGTGCGCATTTGCCCTGGCCAAGATCTTGCCAATACCAAAATTCCTTCTGCTTCACCTTCTAGTACTTCACCCTGCTCATTAACGATTTGTGGCTCGATACCAAAGAATGGCTTAGACGCTGAACCTGGTTTTAATGCTGTTGCGTAAGGAAGCGGGGTAATCATATGACCACCAGTTTCGGTTTGCCACCAAGTATCTACCACGGGGCATTTTCCTTGACCCACCACATGATAGTACCATTCCCAAGCTTCTGGATTAATTGGCTCACCTACTGTACCCAATACACGCAAACTAGAGCGGCTAGTCTTTTCAACAAATTCATCACCTGCACCCATTAACGCACGAATCGCAGTTGGCGCCGTGTAGAATGTATTCACCTGGTGCTTGTCAATTACTTGCCAAAAACGTGAGGCATCAGGATAAGAAGGGATGCCTTCAAACATCAGTGTGGTTGCACCATTAGCAAGCGGACCATAAACAATATACGAGTGCCCTGTTACCCAGCCTACATCAGCAGTACACCAATACACATCACCCTCTTGATAATCAAAAGAATATTTATGTGTCATGGCTGCATAAAGCAAATAGCCACCAGAGGTATGTAATACGCCTTTTGGCTTGCCAGTTGATCCTGAGGTATAAAGAATAAATAGCGGTGTTTCAGCGTCATAAGCCTCACATGGACATTCACTTGGTACATCGGCCACTAAATCGTGATACCAGATATCCCTATCACCCCATGCAATATCACCCTGTGTATTTTTAACAACCACAACTTTGCTAACACAATCACAACCAGCAATAGCTTGATCAACATTAGCCTTTAAAGCTGTAGCGCGACCACCGCGCATCCCTTCGTCAGCCGTAATAACAACCCCACATTGCGAATCCAAAATTCTATCTTTTAGCGCTTCCGGAGAAAATCCACCAAACACCACCGAATGAATCGCGCCAATGCGAGCACAAGCCAGCATTGCGTAGCTCGCCTCTAAAATCATTGGCATGTAAATACAAACCCTGTCGCCTTTTTTAACACCTAGTTGCTTTAAACCATTAGCCAGCTTAGCTACTTCATCATGCAATTGCTGGTAGGTTACCTTTTGACTAACTTCAGGATTATCGCCCTCCCAAATAATAGCCGTTTGATTGGCTCTTTGTGGCAGATGTCGGTCAATACAATTGTAAGCAACATTTAACTCGCCACCCTTAAACCATTCAATTTGGCCCTGGGTGTAATCCACGTTAGAAACCTCGTTCCAGTATTTATCCCAACTTAAAAACTCTTTAGCTTGATCAGCCCAAAATTCATCAGAATGATTAATTGATTGCTCATACATTGACTGGTATTTACTTTCATCAATTAATGGAGTTTTGCTAGATTTTGGAATTGGATACATGGCCATGGATAATCACGAATAAAATAAATAAATAATACCTAAAAAAATGCCTTTCTAGAAAGCAATTTGTCAAATCAAGTCTTTTAATTTAAGCGAGTTGACGCTGCCCGTATAATCAATCTGAGCTAAAAATAATTCCGCCGTTGCAATTGCATCTTGCATGGCATTATGCGCTTTATAACGCGGCAAATGATATTTCTCACGCAGCGCATACAAGCGTAAACCGTTGGGTTTAATAGTCCCATGAGTCTGGCGTATTTTAAGTTGCTCAATTTTGAGTGTATCGATCATTATCATAGGCAAAGATCTCATCTGATAAAGCGCTCTGCACGCCTGATTAATAAAGCCTTTTTCAATAGCATCAAAATGAACAACAACAACTCTGTCAGTCATTTCTGCTAGCAAAACATTCATGGCATGACTCAACGACACACCTTTTTTTAATTCATCATCGGTTAATTGGTGAATGCCGACATTGTCTTCAGTTAGTTGTTTGTTCGGGTTAATCAAGATATGTGTCGAGGTTGTCGGCATAACATGAAGACTTTTAATCACCGTATAGCCCATGCTAATGATCTGATCATCCATTGCATTTAAGCCGGTTGTTTCAAAATCTAGCACTAGAAATTCTAACTCTTTAATAAACTCATTACCCTTGGGTAATGAATGCGATAAATAGCTTTTTATCGCAGAAGACTCTGTCAGTTTCTTTAAGGCTTGCTTTCGACGATATTCAGCAAAAAGATGATTAAAAAATATCATAATATGGAAGTCTGATATTGTAAGCCCATTGCTGATTGCATATCAGTCACAATACTAAAAGCATCTTTTAAGTGCTTTCTATCCAATGAAGAGATCTCTTTAATTAATACGTAATTATCCGCAGGATTGCCTGATTTAATTTGAAACTGTTGGTGTTTAATTCTAATTAAATTAATAATTTTATAAGCTTCAATTAAGTCATCTGCGCCCGATTGACTCAAGCCGCCTACTTCTACCAACTCCCTTAATCTATCTTGCGTATTGATTGACTTAACTCCATGTGATAGTGCGTAAACTCTAGCAATATCCACAATTGGCACCACACCTTTTTTCTTCAAATCCAAGGCACTTTCATTAACACCGTTTTTATCTAAAATAAAATTACGGAAAAATCCTAATGGCGGAGTATAGTGCAATGCATTGGCAGCCATATGAGACTGAAATATAGTATTTTTATGCGATTTTTTCAAAACACCCGATAACAACGTATCTAGTAAAGTTGCATCCCCGTATAAGCACTTAAGATCAAAAAATATACTGGCGTACATAAGTGCTTTTGGATCTGGCTCAATAATCCATTGACTGTAATAAGACTTCCAAACTGACAAAGGTTGTCGCCATTTACTATTAGTGGCCATAACATCGCCAGGACAATAAACATAGCCACAAGCGTTCAAACCATCAGAAACATATTTAGCCAACTGATCAAAATACTCTGCGTGCAAATTAGGCTGATATGCATCAGATAAAATAATCAAATTATCTTGATCGGAGTGTGCAATTTGTTCAGAACGGGCCATTGATCCTGCCACAACCCAAGCATACTCAACAGGTGGAGGGCCTAATAATTCTTCAGCTTGTTTTAATAATTGCTGATTAATTGTGCGCCCAACAGAACTAACTGAATACGTAATGTCGTGCTCATCCATGTTTGAATCAAAGCTACTTTGTAGCAACAAAGGCACTTGTTGAGATATCCTCTCTAAATCGGCCCTATTTTCAGAAACCAGCACTTCGTTAATTAGAAAAACCACATTATGGCTTTGCTTGCGCAATAAGTCTGCTGCTGTAATAATACCAACAACCTTGTTATTTTTAATAATGGGCAAATGTCTAATATGTGACTTTGCCATCAATAACATAGCCTCAATGCCGCTTTTATAATAAGCAATTGAGATAGGGTCTTTAGTCATAATTTTGCCAACTATTTCAGTTGCATCAATCCCACCAGCCACAACTTTGGTGCAAAACGCACGATCAGTAACAATGCCACACAACTGATCATTGTTAGTCACAATAACAGCGGTGATATTTCTATCAGTCATCAATTTAGCCACTTGCTCAATACTAGTCTGTTGATCAACTAAATATGCATCATTTGCTCTAGACATTGACAGTACAGAATTATTGAGCAAATTATCTTGCTTGGTAATATTTTGAAAAGCAATACCTGTTTTTAAATTGGCATCAACAAAGAAATTTTCAATCGTGTTATTATTGGCAAACAACTCATGAAAGTGGTGCTTATCAATTCGATAATAAAGCGTATCCTCTTGACAAGAGTGAACATAAAGCAATAATTGATTACTATAACCAAACCATTGGTGCTCACCTAAAATCGAAAATAGCTGCTCATTTTCATCTTCAATTAATACCGCACCCTTGCGAACTAAATACAAATAATCAGGATTAAGTGTTAACACATGGCCTTTTCGACGATAGCCAATTTCTGTTTTTAAAATTAAGGATTCAAGCTGCTCAGTAGTTGCACAATCTAAAGGGAGTGTTGCCTTAAAAAAATCAACAATTTCTAAAGCTTCAATTTCCATTTAAAAAACCTTCTCCTGATAAACAAAAGTAGCAGGCACTTCCACATAAAAAGTACTGCCACCAGCTTGGACAGCAAACTGTAAATAGTCTGTTTGATTAATCTGAATCAATGCACTCTTCCATGAAGTGCCTGCTGCATCTTCTGGCACCATAGATTTGGGCAATGATTGTGAATTTTTCTGATGAACCAAGGAAAAATTAACCTTCTGCAATGGTGTTTCTGAACGCAAGTGAAGGTAATTTTGACCATAGTTCAAGCTATTGGTAGTTATTGACAACTCCAAATCACCATTAACTAAATCACAATGCCCACTTTCCCAGCGACAATTAGGTTTAGCAAGTAGCTTATACAATTGACCATCTTTTGCCTTGTGAGGCACTTCAGCAACATAATAATCCACCGCAAAATAGCTAATAATAGCCAAAATTGGTGCGACAATTAATGAGGTGATAACGTGTTTATTTTTAAAGAACATAATATTTTTATTAGGGTCAAGACAACTTAAGCGACTCTTTTCTAAAAATTCCAAGCAAAATTTTGTAA
>JACNGB010000048.1 GCA_014384345.1 Candidatus Thioglobus pontius | reverse complement strand
CAAAATACACCATTGCTAATTAAACTTAGTTGTGCACTTATGATGCGAATTTACTTTTCAACAAATAGTTAAAAATTTTGGAAAATATTCAAATGAGTAAATTTAAGCCCTTTTGCCGAAGATATCCGAGCCGATTCTCACGAAAGTGGCGCCATTTTCAACGGCTAACTCGAGATCAGCACTCATTCCCATGCTTAAAACCTCTAAATTGGGGTGTTTTTGCAGTATTTTGGCCATTTTGGCGAAACTTTGCTTTGCATTATCAGGGCTGGGAATACACATAAATCCTCTTAATGAAATATTTGGGAAATTTTCAAAATGGGGGATAATTTCATCAATTTCGTCAATTAATACGCCTGATTTAGTCGGCTCATTGTCAATATTCACTTGCAACAATACATTAAGCTTTTCTAAATTTTCTGGGCGTTGATCATTTAGGCGTTTGGCGATTTTAAGACGATCAACACTGTGCACCCAGCTAAAATTCTGCGCAATTTGTTTGGTTTTATTTGATTGAATCGGGCCGATAAAATGCCAGATTAAATCTTGGTTTTTTAAGGCTTGGATTTTTTCTAAAGCCTCTTGCAGGTAATTTTCCCCAAAATGTCGCTGCCCTGCGTCAATTGCTTGCTGTAGGTCTGAAGCTGGTTTGGTTTTGCTAACCGCAATTAGTGTTACTTGATTTTTTGTATCAACCGCATTGATACGACTTTGAACATTTTTTAAATTTTCTTTAATCAAAAGACCGTCTTAGCATCAAAAATCGGGCCATCAACACAAACGCGCTTCATCGCCGGGCCAGCGTCAGTCTGCACTTCCACCACACAACCTGCACAACCACCCACTGCGCAGGCCATATTTTCTTCAAGCGAAACTTGGCACGGCAAATCGTACTCTTTGGCGAGTTTTGCTACTGCTTCAAGCATTGGATGTGGACCGCAAGAATATACTTCAACTTGGGCAAGTTCGTCAGCTGATAGGCCGTCTAAATAAACTCTGGCAAGGTCTGTTACGTAACCCTTAAACACACCTTCGTAATCTTGCAAGCTGGCCAAGCGACACGCCACACCCCAGTCCTCTAGTTCAGGCATGCTGTGCGTTGCGCCTTGATAATCTTTACCATCGCTCGCTAATTGCTCATCAAAAGGAAACGGCACTTCAGAGCCTAAAATAGCAAATGGTTGATAGTCGCTGTCTTTAATATCCTGCGCGATAGCAACCATTGGCGGCATACCTACGCCACCGCCAATTAGCAGTGGGCGCTTTTTATCCGTCATGGTAAAGCCGTTGCCAATTGGGCCGATAACGCTTAATGTTTCGCCAATTTTGCGCTCCGCCAATTGCCTAGTGCCCTCGCCCACAACTTTATACAATAAATCAAAGGTTGCGTTTTCTCTATCAACCGACATGATTGAAATTGGGCGTCTCATCGGCAGGGCATCAGAAACCGTAATATGGACAAACTGGCCCGGCTTGGTTTCGTTGGCAATAACGTCTGAAGCTAGCGTTAAAATATATTGGTCGCCTTCAAATTTATAATGCGCCAGAATTTGGCAGTCAACTACTTCAATGGTGTTACGATGTGCTTTAGTCATTGCAGGTAATTAGCGTGCCGACGCCATTGTCAGTAAATATTTCTAAAAGAACGGCGTGAGGCACACGGCCATCAATAATATGCGCCGCTTTAACACCGTCCTTAACCGCAGATAGTGCGCAATCAATTTTAGGCAGCATGCCGCCATAAATCGTGCCGTCCTTAATTAAACCATCAACGGTACGTGCATCAAGGCCCGTTAGCAATTCACCATTAGCATCTAACAAGCCTGATGTATTGGTGAGCAAAATAAGTTTTTCTGCATCAAGCGCTTGGGCGATTGAGCCCGCCACTAAATCCGCATTAATGTTGTACGAAAAACCATCTTCACCCACGCCAATTGGTGCAATAACTGGAATGAAATCACCCTTTAGCAATAACTCAATCACCGAGGTGTCAATTTCATCAACTTCGCCCACATGGCCGAGATCAATAATTTCAGAGGTAGGCTCAATATCGTGTTGTAATTTTTTAGCAGTAATTAGACTGCCGTCTTTACCCGTTAAGCCAATTGAATGTCCACCATGCTGATGAATCAGATTAACAATTTCTTTGTTAACCAGGCCGCCGAGTACCATTTCAACCACGTCCATGGTTTCACTGTCAGTAACTCGCATGCCACCGACAAACTCACTTTGTTTGCCAATTTTTTCTAAGGTTTTGCCGATTTGCGGCCCGCCGCCATGCACCACAATAGGATTCATGCCCACTGATTTCATCAAAACGATATCGCGCGCAAAGCTTGATTTAAGCTCCTCGTCAATCATGGCGTTACCGCCATATTTAATCACAATGGTTTTGCCTTGAAATTTTTGAATATACGGCAAGCTTTCAGTGAGAACGCTGGCAATATTGTGTGTACCGTCTGACATATTATTTAAGATATAGAATTATTATTGCGTTATTTTACTTAATGAGTGCATGATTAACCGGTTATTTCTTGAACAACCAGAACCACCAAACAATGCTTAAGATCAATATAAATCCAATGATGTTAATAAGTACTATCATTTTTCACCGCCAAGTCTGATATTACGCAATCGATTAGCATTACTCACCACAGTTAATGAAGATAGTGCCATTGCCGCCCCCGCAAACATAGGATTGAGCAAAATTCCGAATAATGGGAATAAAATTCCAGCTGCAACGGGTATGCCCAATGTATTGTATACAAAAGCTCCGAATAGATTTTGTTTGATATTTTTAGTCGTTGATTTAGAAATATGGATCGCATTCACAACACCATATAATGAGCCACGCATTAAAGCGATATCGGCACTTTCAATAGCAACATCTGTACCTGTTCCAATGGCAAAACCAACATCTGCACCTGCTAGAGCTGGGGCATCATTAATACCATCACCAACCATGCCAACTTTATAGCCATCTGATTGCAGCTGTTTTATTTTCTCAGCCTTTTCATCTGGCATAACATCGGCAACAATATCAATAATGTTAACCGATTTAGCAACCGCTTTTGCCGTTACACTATTATCACCTGTAAGCAGCACCACTCTTAATCCAGACTTTTGCATTTGTTTAACCGCTTCTACCGAGTCTTCTTTAATTGGGTCTGCTATTGTGATAACCGCCGCAGCTTTGCCGTCAATCGCTAGATAAATAGGTGTTTTTGCCTCTTGAGATCTAATCTTAGACTCTTCTTTTAATTCAGAAATATCGACACTATATTGCCGCATTAAACGATCATTACCAAATAATACTAGTTGTTTGTCAATTTTAGCCTTAACCCCTTTTCCAGTAATCGAGTCAAAGTCTTCGTATGATTTAATGACCAGATTATTTGAATTTGCCTCTTCAATAATCGCTTGCGCTAATGGGTGCTCAGAAGATGATTCTATGGATGCTGCAAGACTCAAGCATTCTTGATCAGAAACATGAGATAAGGACAAAATATTGGTAACACTGGGCTTTCCCTGGGTAATTGTTCCAGTCTTATCCAAGACAACAACATCTAATTTTCCGGCTTGCTGCAAAGCTTCTCCATTGCGGATTAATATGCCATGTTCAGCCGCCTTACCAACCCCAACCATAATAGAAATCGGGGTGGCCAATCCTAAAGCGCAAGGACAGGCGATGATCAATACGGTTACTGATGCAATCAAGGCAAAGGTGATTCCATAACCAATGTTAAACCAGATTAAAAAAGTGATAACAGCGACAATAAGCACTATAGGAACAAATACTGCAGAAACCTTATCAACCAATCGTCCAATGGCAGGCTTGCTGGCTTGGGCTCTGCGCACCATTTCAATAATATGCGCTAATGCTGTATCCTTTCCAATCCTAGTAGATACAAATAAAAAAGATCCAGTTTTATTAATGGTTCCAGTTGTAACCTCATCACCTTTGGTCTTCTGCACAGGCATAGGCTCACCTGTCAGCATGGATTCATCCACACTAGAAGATCCATCTATCAGTTTACCGTCAACAGGGATCCTTTCTCCCGGGTGCACTTTGATAGTTTCAGACAATCCTACTTGTTCAATTGGAATACTAAGCTCTTGGCCATTGCGTATGACTAATGCTGTTTTTGGTTGCAAACCTATCAGCCTTTTAATGGCTTGAGAGGTTTTTCCTCTGGCTTTACTTTCTAATGCAGAGCCAAGATTAATAAGTGAAATAATGATAGCTGTCGCTTCAAAATACACATGTTGAGATTCTTTAGGAAAGTAATCTACAAACACCACCACCAACATTGAAAATAACCAAGCAACACCTGTTCCTAATGCTATTAATGTATCCATATTGGCGTTGTGATTAAAAAATGATTTGACCGCACCAATATAAAAATGAGCGCCAGAATAATACATAATGATCAAAGTAACAATACCAACCGCCAACCAAAAAATTTGATCTATTGTGCTTTCTATAGCTGGCAGAATACCTAGTAGACTAGCAACAAATAAAGGTATGCCAACTAATGCAGCCACCCACGATTTTTTAATAAGTTGCTGATAATGTAGAAAATCCTGCTGCTGTTTTTCAGCCACTTCGTCAGCCCCACTCGACACCAGTTCAGTGGCACCATAACCCGCATCAACGACAGCCTTAATTAAAACCTCTACTATCGCACTACCAGTAACACTGGCAGTATGATCAGCAAAATTAACACTAGCCTCATCAACGCCATCAACGTTATTTAACGCATCTTCAACACTAGATACGCAACCAGCACAACTCATACCTGTAATTGATAATCGAATTTCACTCATAATATTAATTACACCCCTAAATTTATATCATACGAATATTAATAAAGATTATTTGCCTTTTGCAACCAGCGAACATAATTAATAATCTTAGTGATATCTTTGCGTTTAATATTTTCAACAGGTGGCATATTTCCAAACCTCCAATGATGCGCCTGAACACCATTTAGAGCCGCACGATAAAATGATTCATCGCCATGGTGGTCTGGCTTGTAATAATTATGAATTAATGGTGGCCCAGCATCTGTGCCTTTTGCCCACTCTCCGTGACACTTCGCACAATTTTCTTTAAATTTTTTCATGCCTACAGCTTGAGTAAATGGCACTCTAGCCCCGGTATCAGTCGTAATGGCATATCCATTTAGTGACAATAACAACCCGGTTACAAATCCTAGCGCTACTTTATTCATAAAATTTCCTTTTCTTAAATTTAATTTTTTGATAATTTTTGCTTATAACGCACATAAGCAATGATATCACTAACTCTGCGTGGAGACAGCCCTGTAATTATTGGCATATCACCAAATTTCCAATGATGCTGTTTAACCCCATTTTTCACTGCAAAATAAAATGATAAATCCGCATGATGAGAAGATTTATATACATCATCAAGCAAGGATGGGCCTTTGTCTGTTCCTAGTAGATGCTTTCCATGACACTTCATACAGTTTGATTGGTAGCTGATTTTTCCTTGAGAAATACTGGGCCTATAGTTTGAATCTGGGAAAAGACCGCCTTTCTTAATTTGCCCAAAATCAAGCCAATTAATTAATGCAAAAAATCCAAACATAAGTATTATTGCAATCAACAAAATTCTTTTCATAACAACACCTAGCTCTACACTACAACAAACCACCCCATCATGTCAAATCAAAAAACATTAAGTGACAAAGGTCTGTACGCTTGCAAAAGTTACCTTGTCAGCAAGGAAAAATGTCTTCTTGTGAGCATATCAATCCTATTTTGTTAGGTCTTTTCGTTTTTGTTCAAATTCTTCTTTACTAATATCACCTCTTGCATATCTTGCCTTTAGGATATCTAGAGCAGACTGCGATTCTAAATTCTTTGCTTCAAACCCTCCCTTAACTATCCACACCAAAACAACAGCGGTAAATATCCAAAATATCCACATAAATCCACCTCCAAAACCCATCATGCCGTAATCATTATTAAACATAGCTAATCTCCATTAATAAACTATCTAAAGTTATTTAAATCTTGAATCGTATTTTTCCTGCAATTCAGCAGGCCAAAGATCATGAATATAATCCAATACTGCTTTTTTTTCATCTTCACTTAATTGATCTTTAAAGCCCGGCATCCAACCGCCCAATTTAATGCCGCCATTATTAATAGTATTCATTAGTGCTGCTGGCGAATGATGCCAAGCATGCGCCGTACCATTTACTGGTGGTGCAGGGAATTTGCCATCAGCCTGTCTTTGCTTCCAATTTTCAACAAGGCCTTGACCCTCTTTTCCATGGCAAGAAATACAGTTTTTTTCAAAAACCACTTGTCCTGCATTACTAGAGAGATTTTTTTCTATTTGAGTATTTGTATTTAAATCTTCCTGATTGCTATCTTGCACTTCATCACTGTCGAAGCAACCTGTTAAAAATAATGCACTTGATAAAATAATTAACGTTTTCATATTTTTTCCTTTTGTTGATTGTTATTAATGGCCATGATTATCTGTATCACTATGAGTAGAGGCATTAAGTTCGTCATTAGACGCTTCAAAATGCACTCCATTAGAGTGGCTATGGCCGCCCTCGCCAACAAGTTCAGTGTATCTGTCAGCAGACATTCCATTTAGCTTTTGAAGAAAAGCTGTCATTTCCCATAACTGCTGATCCGTGTGAAATTCACCCCAGGCAGGCATTCCAGTCATTTTAAAGCCATTTTTAATCACCCAAAATGTCTCAGCTGGACTATGTTTGTGCTTATCATTATTTGCATGGAAAGTTGGTGGCTTTGGATATAAAGCTTGATTTAATTCAGACACTGGGGCGCCTGGTGCCAAATGACACTGAACACACATAGCGTCGTAATTTTTTGCACCATTTGAAATCATTTCAATATTGTCCAATTCTGGAACGACTATATTTTCAGATGCTGAATGCACCGACCTATCTCTAACTAGCTCAAGTAGTTTAGTAGTGACGCTCCAATGTTTATCAGTTGCCGATACATTGTATCCTCCTGAAAACATAAATGCTACCACACCAAGCAAACCAATACTAATTACCCCTAATACTTTATTCATATTTATACTCTTATATTTAAAATTAATAATGACTTTTAGAGAGTCATGGAAACTCCGCATATTATCTAGGTGT
>JACNGB010000025.1:7587-35321 GCA_014384345.1 Candidatus Thioglobus pontius | reverse complement strand
GAATATTATTTCCACTGTTTTTATACTTTGTCATGAATAACCATAATGGTAACAAATAAATCATGCAAATGAAGTTGTTTGTTGTTTTTTATAAGGTTAAATGTCGTTATGGATTATCAACTGATTCGCTCAAAACGCAAAACCCTAAGCTTGCAGATTAATAACAATGCTGAGCTTATTGTGCGTGCGCCGAATCGATTATCTATTAAAAAAATAGAACAGTTTATTGATATAAAATCTGCCTGGATTGATTCAAAAATACACACCTGCTCAAATAAAAAACTAGCCAAGCCCGAGTATAAACAAGATGAAGATTTTTTGTATTTGGGTAATGCTTATCCACTAAACATTACCCTTGAGCAAAATACTAAGCTAAGTTTTAATGGTGTGAGTTTTGAATCAAGCACTGCCAGTAAGGAGGTATTTTTAGATTGGTATAAGGATAAATTTAGAGAAATTGCCCTGCCTAGGCTTGACTACTACGCCAAAGAGCATCAACTGCCTTATAAGCAAGTAAGGCTTAAATCTCAAAAAACGCTTTGGGGCTCTTGTAGTGGTGTAAATAATATTAACCTTAACTATTTACTAATTCAGGCACCAATAAGCGTGATTGACTACGTTATTGTGCATGAACTGGCGCATATCAAGCATAAAAACCATTCAAAAGATTTTTGGGGTTTTGTGGCGCAGATGCTACCAAACTATAAAGCCAGCAAACGCTGGCTTCAAGAAAACGGCCATAAGTTAAAAAACCTATAGCTATAATTTAACGTTTATTTATCGTTAAACTTGGCAGTTGCCTCTTCCATGGCAGCTTTTAGTGTATCCATTTGTGCCATTTCAACAATAATATCACCACCACCAACTAATTCAGAATTGAAGTAGATTTGTGGAAACGTTGGCCAGTCTTGAAAAGCTGGTAAGTTTTGCATAACTTCTTGATCTTCAAAAATATTCACATAAGCAAATTCAACACCTGTAGAAGCTAGCGTTTGCGCCGCTGTTGCTGAAAAACCACACTGTGGAAACTGAGGTGTACCTTTCATATAAAGTACGATTGGGGCGCTATCTACTTGTGCTTGAATTCTTTGCATTACATCCATTGTTCACTCCTGTGTTTTTTGTTTTAATTTTTTTAATATCCGAGTATTTTACTCGTATATTATTTTTTATGTAATTTTTTATTGTTTAACCGCTTGAGCAATGGTGTATTTTTGCCCTTGCTTTAGTTTTTTATAATTACCAAAGACAGATTTAAAATTATCTTTAATAAAATGTCGCAAGCCGTTAATAGTAACAAAAGTGATTGTACCACCTGGCTTTAGCGCATCATAAGCGTCATACAAAATAATACTTAACTGCTCTCTGCCAACTTTTGCAGGCACGTTTGATAATACTTGATCAAAATAATTTTGCTTGCCAACTGCTGAAAAAGCATCCGATAAATACGCCTCAGCATTATTAATATGATTTAGTTTGGCATTGGTGTTTGATAACTCTACCGCTACAAAATCTTTATCCACCATATGCACTTCACCCTGCGGGCAAGACTTAGCAACCGACAAGCCAATTGGGCCGTAACCACAGCCTAAATCTAGACACTTGTCTGTGCTGGCAATATCTAAATATTGCACAAACATCACTGTGCCATCATCAATCGCTCGAGGGCTAAACACTCCCCAACGGGTTTGCAAAGTGAGATCATGACCCAGCAGATTGGTTTGAATCTTAAGGTCTTGTTTTAATTTGGGAATATCGCTTCTAGTAAACATACACGCCGTATTATACATAAGGGTATTTAACATTCCGCTGATGATAAAATAACGCCCATGAATAGACCTGAATTACTCTCCCCTGCTGGCTCATTAAATCACATGCGTTATGCTTACGCGTACGGTGCTGACGCTGTTTATGCAGGGCAGCCTAGATATTCTCTAAGAGTGCGTAACAATGCCTTTGATTTTGACACACTTAAACAGGGCATTGAAGAGGCGCATGCAGCGGACAAGAAATTCTTTGTGGCATCTAACATTATTCCGCATAATGCCAAAATCAAAACCTACATGAAGGATATTGAGCCGGTTGTTCAGCTAAATCCTGATGCGCTGATTATGGCGGATCCTGGGCTGATTATGATGGTTAAAGAAAAGTTCCCAGAACAAGTGATTCACTTATCTGTTCAGGCTAACGCCATTAATTATGCTACGGTTAAATTTTGGAAAAATGCTGGCATTAGTCGCATCATCCTTTCACGCGAGTTATCGCTTGATGAGGTTAAAGAAATTCGCCAAGAATGCCCTGATATTGAGCTTGAGGTTTTTGTGCATGGCGCTTTATGTATTGCTTACTCGGGTCGTTGCTTGCTGTCAGGTTATTTTAACCATCGTGACCCCAACCAAGGCTCTTGCACCAATTCTTGCAGATGGAAATATGACGTTAAAGAAGCAGAAGAAACCTTGGAAGGTGACATTAAGGCAGTTGAAATCAAGGCACCTGCTGATCAAGTAGTTTTACTGGAAGAAGAAGGCCGGCCGGGTGAGCAGATGCCTGCTTATGAAGATGAGCACGGCACCTACATCATGAACTCTAAAGACTTGCGCGCCATTGAGCATGTGCATACGCTGACCGCTATGGGCATTGATTCACTAAAAATTGAAGGCAGGACAAAATCACATTACTACGCCGCTAGAACCGCGCAAGTGTATCGTCAAGCGATTGATGATGCTGTTGCTGGGCGCGAATTTAATCCTGAGGCATTTGGCGTATTAGAAAATTTGGCTAACCGTGGTTACACCGATGGTTTTTATCGTCGCCATCAGCCTGAAGAATTACAAACCTACTTTGACAACTATTCACGCTCTAACAAGCAACAAGTAGTTGGCGAAATTCTAGACTACAAAGATGGCAAGGCCTTAATTGAAGCTAAAAATAAATTCAGCGTTGGTGATTCGGTTGAAGTGGTTCTGCCAGATGTCTGCTTTAACATTGAAGTTGAGTCAATGGTTACTGAATATAATGAAGTGCTTGAAGTTGCCAAAGGTAGTGGCTACCGAGTATGGATTCCAATGCCAGAAATAAAACCAGAGCTTGGTTTTATTGCTCGAAATTTTGATGAAAAAATCAAAATTAAAAATAAGAACATCAAAAAAGATCCTGAACAAAAAATCCGTCGCCCTTCTTGGTAGCATCTAAAGCCACTCACGTATAATATCATTCTTTATTGCAAGGTTATATTAACGTGCTCGATCAAATTCATTCACCCAAAGATATCAAAAAACTGGACTTGGTTCAGTTGCAATCTTTGGCAAATGAAATCCGAACATTTCTAATTGAAACCATTCAAGAAACAGGCGGGCACTTAGCACCAAATCTTGGCACCATAGAAATGACACTGGCCATGCACTACGTGTTTGACACGCCAAATGACAGCTTTGTATTTGACGTTGGCCATCAAGCCTATACCCATAAGATTCTCACGGGTCGTTTGAATCAAATGCATACCTTACGCCAAAAAAACGGACTTTCTGGCTTTACTAAACGCAGCGAAAGTGAGCATGATAGCTTTGGTGCGGGGCATTCTTCAACCTCGATCAGTGCGGCATTAGGTATTGCCATTGCTAACAATATTCAACATAATGCCAATAAGTCAATTGCTGTGATTGGTGACGGTGCGCTGACAGGTGGTATGTCATTTGAGGCGTTAAATCATGCAGGTGATTCGAATGCAGATTTGCTGATCATCCTAAATGACAACGACATGAGCATTTCTAAGAATGTCGGTGCCATGAATAAATACCTGACCAAGCTAATTTCCGGAAAGGCATACTCCACCATGAAACATAAATCTTTAGGCTTTTTAGAAAAAATGCCCATGGTTCATGAATTCGCCAAAAGATCAGAAGAGCACCTTAAAGGTATGGTACTACCCAGCACTTTGTTTGAAGAATTAGGTCTGGATTATTTTGGCCCAATCGATGGCCATGATTTACCCACGTTAATCAAAACCTTAGAAAACCTTAAATTACAAAATAAGCCTCGTTTGCTGCATATTATCACCAAAAAAGGCTACGGACTAGAGCGCGCAGAGCAAGATCCTTGTAAATTCCATGGTGTAGCGCCCGCTCAAACGAGCGCCACTGCTCTGCCCAGCTACAGTAGTATTTTTGGCACTTGGCTTAATAATACAGCCAAAACCAACAAAGATCTGATGGCCATTACCCCAGCCATGTGCACGGGCTCTGGCATGAGTGACTTTGAGCAAAATTTCCCTAATCAATATTTTGATGTAGGTATTGCTGAACAGCACGCCATCACTTTTGCTGGTGGTTTGGCCGTTCAAGGGTTAAAGCCTGTCGTGGCTATTTATTCTACTTTCTTGCAACGTGGCTATGACCAGTTGATTCACGACATTGCTTTGCAAAATTTAGATGTTGTTTTTGCCATTGACCGAGCAGGATTAGTAGGTAGCGATGGTGCCACACATGCTGGTAGTTTTGATTTAAGCTTTTTACGCTGCATCCCCAATGTAGTTATTATGGCGCCTAGCGATGGCCTACAACTCTATCAAATGCTAAACCTGGCTTTTTCATCAAGCGGTGTTGCTTGTGTGCGTTACCCACGTGGCGTGTCAACTATTGAAGATTATGTTAGCCAAGAGCCTTTAACAATGGGCAAAGCAACCATTGCTCGACAAGGCGTTGATGTGGCTATTTTTGCTTTTGGGACCACACTCGAATCAGCCCTTCAAGCAGGTGAAAAAATAAACGCCACAGTTGTGGATATGCGTTTCGTTAAGCCACTAGATGAAGCACTCATTCTTGAGCTTTGTCAGGATCATTCGCATTTGATCAGTGTTGAAGATAACGCTATCAAAGGGGGTGCTGGCAGTGCAGTGAGTGAATTTTTACACGCACAAAAACTAAACAATTCACTCACTGTATTAGGACTGCCTGATGAATTTACCGAACAAGGCTCTCAGAGCGAATTACATGCTCTTTACGGTCTGGATGCTGATGGCATTATTCACGCTAGTCAGTCATGAAAAAATTTCTCAGACGCTATAGCCCCAACCCTGAAGAGGTAAAAAATCACAAGCACCTCGGCTGGCTAAGTCAACATTTACATAATGCTAGTTTGTGGAATTTCAACCGTAAATCCATTGCTAGAGCCTTTGCAGTTGGCTTATTTTGTGCTTTTATTCCAGTACCTTTTCAAATGCTGTTAGCAGCGCCTGGTGCGGTTATTTTTAGTGCTAACCTACCTTTATCAATCGCTTTGGTTTGGATTACCAATCCATTAACCATGCCACCTATTTTTTATGGCTGCTATAAATTAGGTGCCTGGATTTTAGGTGTTGGCATTGAAAAAGATTTTGTCATGTCGCTGGAGTACGTTTGGCAGGTATTTGATGTGATTTGGCAACCTTTCTTGCTAGGCTGTCTGGTTGTATCAATCGTAAGCTCAATTATTGGTTATTTTGGCGTGCAGCTGATATACCGCTACCGAGTTTATAAGCGCCTTCGCTAACTACAAATTACCTAAATTAAGCTTGAGTTGCGCTCTAATTTTAGCTTCAAGTGTATCTACCAATGTTTCATTGCTGACTTTTTCATCAGTTTTTCCGTCCACATACATTAGATTTGGCTCACCGCCAGTTAAGCCCACTGAAACTGCCTTAGCCTCACCCGGGCCATTAACCACACAACCAATCACTGCTGCATCGATTGGATCGGTGATATCCTCTAGGCGTGATTCAAGTTCATTCACCACCTTAACCACATCAAATTTTTGACGTGAACAAGATGGGCAAGCAATCAAATTAACACCTTTTTGTCTTAGGTTGAGTGACTTCAGAATGTCAAAACCAACTCGAACTTCATCAACCGGATCAGAAGCCAAAGAAACACGAATAGTATCACCAATACCTTCTGACAATAATAAACCCAATCCAATTGCAGATTTAACCGTACCTGAGCGCAATGATCCTGCCTCAGTAATGCCTAAATGCAACGGATTGTCTATTTGAGAGGCTAGTTGTTGATAAGCAAATACCGTCATAAAAATTTCACTAGCTTTAAGGGATATTTTAAAGTTGTCAAAATTAAGTCGATCCAAAATATCAATATGCCTAAAGGCAGATTCAACCATGGCTTCAGGGGTTGGTTCGGTATATTTTTTTTGCAAGTCTTTTTCTAGTGAGCCCGCATTCACCCCAATTCTAATTGGAATGCCGTGATCTTTTGCACTTGCCACCACTTCACGAACACGATCTTCTCGACCAATATTGCCTGGATTAATCCGCAAACAATCCGCACCATATTCTGCTACTTTTAGAGCAATTTTGTAATCAAAATGAATATCGGTAATGAGTGGAATATTGGCTTGCCGTTTAATCTCTTTAAAGGCTTCTGCCGCCTCCATGGTGGGCACCGATACCCGCACCAAATCAGCCCCTGCCTCTTCAATGGCTTTAATTTGTGCTAACGTCGCTTCTACATCCGTGGTTTGTGTATTAGTCATACTTTGCACAGAAATTGGCGCATCACCACCAATGGCAACATTGCCTACATAAATTTGTCGAGATTTCCTACGCTGAATGGTATGTATTGGCTTCATTGTTGTTTAAATGTTTGAATAAGTTCGTCTAAACCCTTGTTACTCTTAACACGCTGATCAACCATGGGCTGCTCAATGTCGCTAGATTTTATTATAACGCTAGTTGGTGCCTCAACTGTTTTTTTAGCTTTACTAACAATAATCAGGGTAGGATCATTAGTGGTTTTTACTGAGGAAAACTCAGTATTTTGATACCAATATACCGCCACCAAAATTACCAAAAAACCTAAAACCCAAATCTTGGTATTGGATTTTTTTTTAGTCTTAGCAGGATAATAATCAATTCCGTCGAGCATGCGTTCGTTTGGTTTTATCTTTAACTTTACCTGCAAGCTGACCACAGGCTGCATCCACATCTTCGCCTCGAGCGCGGCGTGTCATGGTGCGAATACCTCTTGAAAACAAAGTGTTTTGGAACTTCTCAATGGTTGAAGTGCTAGACACCTGATAATGAGACTGAGGAAACGGATTAAATGGAATTAAGTTTACTTTAGCCGACACACCTTTTAATAGTTTTGCTAATTGCTCAGCATGCTGTTGAGAATCATTCACGCCTTTTAACATGACGTATTCAAATAAAATATGGCGCTCTTGCGTGCCTGCATTTAAATAAATATCACAAGCCCTCATGAGCTCACTAATAGAGTATTTCTTGTTAATTGGCACTAATTCATCACGCAGCTCATCCGTTGGCGCGTGTAGAGAAATCGCCAAACTTACCGGCACACGCTGACTCATGCGCTCTAAAGCTGGCACAACACCAGAACTGGAGATGGTTACTTTTCGACGCGACAGGCCAAATGATAAATCGTCTAGCAATAAATCACAGGCACTATAAACTGCCTCTTCGTTTAACATCGGCTCACCCATGCCCATGAATACCACATTAGAAATACGCTTACCGCTTGGCTTTAATGCCAAGTTAGCGATAAGCACTTGAGCGATAATTTCAGCGGTAGATAAATTTCGATTAAAACCTTGATAACCCGTTGAACAGAAAGTACATGCCAGTGAACACCCAACTTGTGAAGAGATGCACAAAGTGCCACGATCCTTCTCAGGGATATAAACCGTCTCCACATTGTTATCAGCACCCATACCAATCACCCACTTAATTACACCATCAAGTGCATGGTTTTTACTCACCACGGTTGGAAATTCGATACAAGCTATCTCTTTTAAAGTTTCGCGAAGCTTTTTACTCAGATTAAGCATTTGATCAAAATCAAACACATGATCTTTGTAAATCCACTTCATGAGCTGCTTAGTGCGGTACGGCTTTTCACCCAATTGATTAAAAAAATCATTAAGTGAAGATTGATTTAAATTTAGTAGGTTTTGGCGCTCAGTCATGTGGGAGGCGTCGCATAATAGTAGCGCCGATCAATTAAACAAGATAGTTAATTATTTTACAAGATATGGCCAAGCCCACCAAGATTAAATAAGGGGCGAAAAAAAAAGCACCCGAAGGTGCTTTTATCGTTAATTCAACCAGTGTAAATTAGCCGTTAACTGAGTCTTTAAGTGCCTTACCAGCCTTAAATGCAGCCACTTTAGATGCTGCGATTTGAATCGTAGCACCTGTTTGAGGGTTACGGCCTGTGCGCGCTGCACGATCTCTAACTACAAACGAGCCAAAGCCAGTTAATTGTACGCCATCGCCACTAGCCATTGCGCCAGTGATTGCATCTGTTGTTGCGTTAAGTGCGCGAGTTGCGTCTGCTTTAGATAAGTTTGCTGCTGATGCGATTGCATCAATTAGTTCTGATTTGTTCATGTTTTCCCTCAAGTATTTTAAAAAGTAAAATTAAGCTTGGCATGGTTATAAGAAAATACTTAATATAAATAAGTCTTTACCAATTAATTTGAACCAATTATAGTTAAAAATTCTTGTTAAATCAAGCATTTGCAAAAAAAAACGATTATAGATCTAAAAATGGGCTTGGTTATTTATTAAGCTCTTTTAAGGTTCGTTGCTTATCTCGTTGCCAATCTCTAGATTTGATATCTTGACGCTTATCATGAGCCTTCTTGCCTTTGGCCACACCAATTTCAAGTTTGACACGGCCCTTTTTCCAATACAACTTAAGCGGTACAACCGTGGCACCTTTTTGCTCAATTTTTTCTCTTAATCGATTAATTTCAATTCGGTTGAGTAATAATTTTCGCGTGCGCGTAGGATCAGGGTCAACATGTGTAGAGGCGCTTTGCAGGGCTGAAATGTGTGCGCCAAATAAAAACATTTCGTTATTTTTGACAATCACATAACTTTCTTTGATTTGCACTTTATTATCACGCAGGCTTTTTACCTCCCAACCCTCCAAAGAAAGTCCAGCTTCTAGTGTTTGTTCGATAAAATAGTCGTGACGTGCCTTTTTATTCAGCACAATCGTATTTGAACTTGTTTTAGTTTTTTTGGATTTTTTCGCCATGCATCAACTCTCTAAAAGTGCGCTCGTGCCTTATTCAGCTGAGCAAATGTACCAATTGGTTAACCAAGTTGATGAATATCCCAAATTTCTCAACTGGTGTTCAAATGCTTCTATTTTAAAGCAAACCACTGAGCAAATTACCGCCTCAGTTGAGATTAATAAAGCCGGATTAAAACAAAGCTTTACCACTATCAATACTCTAACACCCAATCAACGCATTGACATGCAACTTAAAGAAGGTTTATTTAAACAGCTCACTGGTGCCTGGGTGTTTACCAAATTAAATGATGAAGCTTGCAAGGTGGAGTTAAATTTGAACTTTAGCTTTTCCTCTAAAGTGGTTGATATGGCTATCTCCCCTATTTTTACTAGCATTGCCAACTCACAATTAGAGGCGTTTATCGCCAGAGCCAAGGCGGTTTATTAATGTTAGTCGCTTTTAATAAGCCTTTTGGCGTATTGTGCCAATTTAGTGGCGAAGGTGACACGCTGGCCAATTATATTGATTTAAAAAATATCTATCCTGCCGGTAGACTCGATAAAGATTCTGAAGGGTTGCTACTGCTTACAGATAACGGTAAGCTTCAACATCAAATCTCCCATCCAAAATTTGATAAAGAAAAAACTTATATTGTGCAAGTAGATGGGCAAATAACACCCGAGGCTATTACTCAACTTGCCAAAGGCGTCACTCTTAAGGACGGACTCACCAAACCTGCTAAAGCAAAAATCATTAATACACCCGATTGGCTTTGGGACAGAAAACCACCTGTGCGCTTTCGTAAGAATATCCCCACTTCTTGGTTAGAGCTTAAAATAACTGAAGGTAAAAATCGACAAGTTAGGCGGATGACAGCACATCTTGGCTTTCCAACCCTAAGGCTTATTCGCACTCAAATTGGCGACTGGTCGCTAACTAATATCAAACCTGGCTGTTATGAACCCCTTTGAGTTAAGCTACCAAGCATTAATGTGTGACAATGTTGTAGACAAAATTAAACACGTTGATCAACTACATCAATTAAAAAATTTAAACAAGCTTGATTACCAACTAACCCACCCTATTAAGCCAGTTAAACATCCAGGCAGACCTAACAAACCCACATTAGCAAGATTTAATACCATGCCAAAACGTGGCAAGTCTGATTTAGGGTTTATTGAAACCATTCATGCTATTTGTCATATTGAATTTAATGCCATTAATTTGGCACTTGATGCGGTTTATCGTTTTCACGGTATGCCAAGTCAATTCTATCAAGATTGGATTAAAGTAGCCTATGAAGAGGCGCAACACTTTCAATTACTTAATAATTATCTGATTGAATTGGGTTATCAATATGGAGATTTTGATGCACATAATGGCCTATGGAAAATGACCGTTGAAACCGATTATGACGTACTAGCTAGAATGGCTTTAGTGCCAAGAGTCTTAGAAGCCAAAGGCTTAGATGCCACCCCTAAAATTCAACGCCGTTTTGCCAGTTCAAAATTCAAACCGATGGTGAGCTTATTAGATATTATTTTTAAAGATGAAATTGGTCACGTTAAGATTGGTAACCATTGGTTTCATCACCTCTGCCGAGAAAGACAACTAGACCCTGTTAAAACCTTTGATAATCTTATTCATAAACATCTGGGTGAGTCGCTACGCGGACCATTTAACCTAGATGCGCGCAAGTGTGCTGATTTTACCGAGCAAGAGTTAGCTTACTTGCAAGCAGAGCAGCCTAATTAAGTTTCCCTAGCCAAGTATCAATCACACCAACTAATTCGTCAGCTGTACCACTATCTTTGTAGTAGTGATCTGCCTTGGTAATAACTTTTTGTGCACTTTGTTTATTGTTAGCGATATCCATTAACCAACGTCGATCTTTAGCGGAGCGCCTAACACCAGGAAAGTCTTTTTCACCATACACATCCAAAACTGGTTTTAACATAGTATCAAGTGGCATACGTTTAACTACTTTCTGCTTATAATCCGTTGCTCCCATGCCAACACCTACATAGGCACTTATTTTGTCATCACCAAATTTATCAAAATAACTCATGGCCATATGCGCACCACAACCATGAGCGATTAAAATGATATTATCAACGCCTTGGCGCTTATAAAAATCAATAGCTGCCTCAATGCGCTCATGTGCATAAGGGAAAATTGGCACATAATCATAATAAGTAGCTTGCTTATCTAGCACTGGCATTTGCACCGATAAACTGTGCCAACCTTTAGTGGCCAAACCGACTCGAACTGGCTTAATCACACTATCCCAATTAGCATGATAACCGCGTGAGTGCAATACAATAACACCGCCTTTTGCTTCATCAGCCTCAGCTTCCATATAAATGCTGAACACTTCTTTACCATCCGCAAGCGGCAAGTATTCGACATCACCATCCATAACCGCTTCTTCAATCTCGCCAATCATGCGATCTTCACGTTCAAAATCTGGCTTAGCATCGGTAAACTGGTTATATAGCTTTTGCAATGAGCTAGGGTCAAACTCGCCCAATTTAGGTAATTCTGGAAATTTCGGAAAATTATCCAAATTTGGAAAAAAAGCAGCGGCATGAAAAGACATGCTACACACCATTACCGCAATTATTTTATTCAACATATTTTTCATTGAGTAAATCCAACGCTGTTTTAGCATTTGGATGATTGTTTTGAGTGGCGCGATTAAACCAATAATAAGCCTGCTTGATATCGCCCCGTTCTAGCATTAATGAGGCAAGGTTGTATTGTGCATATTCATCTTCTTGTTTGGCAGCAGTCAGCCACCAATCTTCTGCCAATTTAATATCTTTCTCTACACCTTTGCCTTCATAGTAAAGCATGGCCAACTCACTTTGAGCATACGACAACCCTTGTTCGGCTGATTTCTCAAACCATTCAAAGGCTTTTTCTTCGTTTTGCTCGGCGCCCAAACCATGCAAATAGCTCAGACCAATGTTATTTTGCGCAGCACTATGTCCGCCGTCAGCGGCACGCATCATCCAATTAAATGCATCATCATTGCGACCCATTTGTGAATAATCGTAGCCAATTTGATACCAGCGATCAAATCTTGTTTCAGCTTGCGCGAATGAGGTTGTTAACCCATAAAAAAGGGACGCTATTAACATCCCTTTTTGTAAACCAATGGTTAACAATTTACTTAACTGTTAAGCCCAAAAGCTTCCAATCATTCATACCACCACGGTAGTATTTGATCTTGCTTTGTGGGTAACCCATAGTTAATAGTGCACGAATCGCCGCAGGCGATTGACCACACCATGAACCATTACAGTACAAGTATAAAGTCTTAGCACCATCGTAATCTAGCACGCCGTCTAGATCCTTAACACCAAACTTCTCAACCATTAGCTCTACAACAGCCATTGGATCTTTAGCTAACGCCTTAGAATTAAGCTTAGTAAATGGTACGTTCACTGCGTGAGGAATCATGCCTTTCTTAGCCCAACCTTTAGTACGCGCATCAATGATCAATTGAGAAGCGTCGCCACCAGCGATATCACGCGCTGCGTGAATGACGTCTAGCTCAGTCACTGTTTCAACTGCTGCAGGCGCAAACGGCTCAGTTGGTTGAATACAGAACGGCGGACAAGGACGTGATGTTTTTGCAAATGCTGGATCTACCGTATTGCCATTATCAGCATTACGTGAAATACCTGCAATTTCTAATACACCCTCAACGATACCAACTGGCTTACCTGCCTTAACTGCTGGCGCAGAAGACGTGTTATTCCAGTTAAAGCTTGAGTCATGAAACGTAGCAGCTTGAGCGCTTAACGCGAACGTTGACGCAACCGCTAGTGCAAATAATTTAGTTTTCATAATAATCTCCTAGATTAAAAAGCACTCAAAAGTGAGTGCTTTTCATGAATCAATTACTTAGTTGTTAAACCTAAAGATTTCCAAGAGTTCATACCACCACGGTAGTACTTAATCTTGTTCTCAGGATAACCCATAGTCAATAGTGCTCTAATTGACGCTGGAGACTGACCACACCATGAACCGTTACAGAACAAGTATAAAGTCTTAGCGTTATTGTAATCTAGTACACCGTCAAGATCCTTAACACCAAACGTACCTGTTAAGATATCTACAACTGCCATAGGGTCTTTAGCTAATGCCTTAGAGTTAAGCTTAGTAAATGGAACGTTTACTGCATGAGGGATTGTGCCTTTCTTAACCCAACCCGGTGTACGTGCGTCAACCACTAATACAGAAGTATCACCATTTGCAGCATCACGTGCTGCATGGATTACGTCTAATTCTGTTACTGTGTCAACTGCTGCAGGTGCAAACGGTGCAGTAGGCTGAATACAGAACGGCGGACAAGGACGTGATGTCTTTGCAAATGCCGGATCGATTGTTGCTTTGTTGTCTTGGTTACGTGAAATACCCGCAACTTCCATAACACCTTCTACGATGCCTACTGCTTTACCAGTTACCTCTTCACTGGCAAAAGTTGCTGATGATGCTAATACTGCAGCTACTGCAGTTGATACTACTAATGATTGAAGTTTCATGCTTCTCTCCTCTTTTTTATATAAAAAATAACTCTTAATCGAGTTGGTTATTATTAGCCCCCCCCAAGAAGGCGAACGCTAAAAATTCTGTTGTTTAATCGCAGCTAGGCTCTTCTTCTAAGTTGTGATTAGCGAAAAAGTCCATGACACATTCTTCTTTTTCGTCTTCTTGTTTTTCACCACAAAAATCTTGTGCACCATCACGCACTAATTGCTTTTGTGCTTCGGTTGCACCAGCGCCTAACGGCGCTACTGACTCACCATCTTGATGCGCAAATACTGTTGTTGTCATTAAAAATGCAAATAATACAGCTAATTTTTTCACTACCTCTCTCCTTTTGTTGAACGTTTAAAACTGTATTTATACCATCTAGAGCCACAATTGCAACTTAAATCGATACTATCTAAATATCATAATATACTTATACATTAACTAATTCCTAGGATATTTCATCCATGGCTTGATTGGCTAACTCATCAGCCATTTCATTACCTTTATCGCCACTATGCCCCTTAACCCAATGCCAATGCACGTTGTGCGTTGCGTTCAGTGCATCTAGGCGTTGCCATAGATCCACATTTTTAACCGGTTTTTTAGCAGCTGTTTTCCAACCTTTAGCCTTCCAGCCTTTAATCCAATCTTTAATACCATTCATGACATATTTTGAATCAGTGTGCAAATCAATATCAATATGACTTGATTTGATCGCTTCTAATGCCTTAATAGCAGCTGTGAGTTCCATGCGATTATTAGTTGTGTCATACTCACCACCTTTTAATTTTTTATCATGATCTCCATAGCGCAACCAAACACCCCAGCCGCCAACACCTGGATTGCCACGACAACCGCCATCGGTATAAATGATTATTTTATTCATGTTTTCTTATTAATTAACGATTGAGGCTACTGGTAGAAAATGTGGAAAAATAATGCAAAATTTTAAAATTAATAGTTTTGGCTATTGATAAGAAATTTTGTACTGTTTTTACCATTTTATGACGTAGAGTCGACATTAATTTGAAGCCAATATTCAAGTAATGCCAAATGCCAAAGTCGGGATCCGTTCAGTGCAGTCATATATTGCTCGGGCTGATTGATAACTTTTTGCACAAAGGCTTGATCAAATACCCCGCGATTAATACAAGCGCTTGAAGTTAGAATATCTGACATAAATTCTAAAAATTCACCTTGTACATATTTTAGGGCCGGCATTGGGAAATAACCTTTCTTACGGTCAATGACACTATCAGGCAATAAACCTCTAGAAATTTGCTTTAACGGATGCTTACCTTCTTCACTCATTTTTAAACTCGGCGACATGCTCAGCGCATGCTCCACCAAATGATAATCCATAAACGGTACGCGCGCCTCCAAACCCCAAGCCATGGTCATGTTATCAACCCGCTTAACCGGATCATCAACAATCAAGCGAGTGATATCTGTTCGAAAAACTTTGTCCATAAACTCATCCGCATTAGCTTTAGCAAACTCTTTATTCAGCCAAGTTTGGGTGTGGTTGCCTGAATGATACTTTTTATTAATCGTGCGCAGATATTCCTCATAAGGTCGATCCACATAGTGTTTAGAAAATCGCTCAACTTCTGAGCCAGTTTCTGCCTGCATACGCGGATACCAAAAATACCCGGCAAACGCCTCATCTGCACCTTGGCCTGACAACACCACTTTAATGTGTTTTGACACTTGCTCAGATAACAGATAAAAAGCCACGGCATCTTGCCCAACCATAGGCTCATTCATATTTGCCACCGCATCACCCAAGCGTGGCAACACTTGAGAATTACTCACCACGTATTTTTCATGGCGGGTGTTAAACCGGTTAACAATTTGATCCGAATATTCAAACTCAGAACCCGCTTCATCGCCAATATCTTCAAAACCAATGGAGAACGTGCGAATATCTTGATGTCCCGCCTCATTAAGTAGTGCCACCAACAAAGAGGAGTCCAGACCACCTGATAACAACACACCAATAGGTACATCTGCTGCATCCATACGTTTAAGCACCGCTTGAGTTAATAACTCATGAGTGCGCTCAATATATTCATCGTTTGAATAAATAGCTTCTGGTCGCTGCGCTTTGGGCTGCCAATACGTCGTTTCTTTAATATCGCCATTTGGCTTAATAATCAAGGTGGTGGCCGGCTTGATTTTATTAACTCCTGTGAGAATCGTATTAGGCGCTGGCACCACACCATGTAGGGATAATTGTTGCTGCAGAGCAACTGAGTTAATGTCAGTATTAGCACCAATAGCTACTAATGATTGCGTATTGGAGGCAAAACTAAATGCACGATCGGTTAAATTAAAATACAACGGTTTAATGCCCATACGATCACGAGCAACAAACAAGTGCTGTTGTTTTTTATCCCAAATGCAAAACGCAAACATACCATCTAAATGCTCAACGCAACCCTCACCCCAGTGATGGTAAGCTTTAAGAATGGTTTCTGTATCAGAATGTGAGAAAAATTTATAACCAAGTTGGCTTAATTCGCCTCGCAACGCTTTATAGTTATATATTGTTCCATTAAACACCAACACCAAATCCAAGGCACTGTCCACCATAGGTTGCGCCGCAAAATTAGATAAATCAATAATACTCAAACGCTGATGACCAAAACCAATCTGATGATCCATCCACTTGCCTGAGGCATCTGGGCCTCGACGTGCAATCTTAGACATCATGAGATTTAAATCATTAGAGTTGACTGCTTGCTGATCAAATCTTAACTGGCCACAAATACCGCACATAAGTTAGTGTTAGAAAATGTAAAATAGCTATTTTAGCAAGTAATAAATAGGACTAGTAAGTAATGGCTCAAACACTTTACGACAAATTAATGAGTGCGCATGTGGTGCGAGAAGAGGCAACCACTTCGTTGATTTACATCGACAGACAGCTCATTCATGAAGTTACCTCACCTCAAGCCTTTGAAGGTTTGGAGATGGCTGGCAGAAAGCCGTGGCGCTTAGCTGCTAGTATTGCTGTGCCTGATCATAACGTGCCCACGACTGAACGCTCAAGCGGTGTTGCTGGCATCGAAGATCCTATTTCAAAATTACAGATTGAAACTTTAGATAAAAACTGCGATACATTTGGCATTAATGAAATTCAAATGAATGACATTCGCCAAGGTATTGTGCATGTGGTTGGCCCTGAACAAGGTGCCACCCTACCAGGTATGAGTATCGTTTGTGGCGACTCTCATACCTCAACCCATGGCGCATTGGGTGCGCTTGCTTTTGGTATTGGCACCTCGGAGGTGGAGCATGTGTTAGCCACCGGTTGTTTATGGCAAGCCAAATCTAAAAACATGAAAATTGAAGTCAATGGTGATTTACATGATTATGTGAGTGCCAAAGATATTGCGCTTTACGTTATTGGCCAAATTGGTACTGCTGGTGGCACGGGCTTTGCGATTGAGTTTGCTGGCACCACCATTCAAAATTTATCCATTGAGGGGCGTATGACCTTATGCAACATGGCGATTGAAGCTGGCGCGCGTGTTGGCATGGTGGCAGTAGATGACAAAACCCTAGAGTATGTTAAAGGTCGCCCTATGGCGCCAACTGGTGATAATTGGGATAAAGCAGTTGCCTACTGGAATACACTACATTCTGATGAAGATGCAGAGTTTGATCAAGTCATCACTATTAATGCTCAAGATATTAAGCCTCAAGTGACTTGGGGCACCTCCCCTGAAATGGTGATTGCAGTTAATGGCGTCACACCCGACCCTGATCAAGAGAGTGATTCAGTTAAGGCGGAAAGTATTAAAAATGCCTTAAGTTATATTAATCTAACAGCTAACACGCCAATCAATACCGTGGCAATTGACAAGGTATTTATTGGCTCGTGCACCAACTCACGCATTGAAGATATGCGCGTTGCAGCCAATGTGTTAAAGGGTAAGAAAATTGCCAATAATATTAAACTGGCTTTGGCCGTTCCTGGCTCAGGCTTAATTAAAGCACAAGCAGAAAAAGAAGGCTTGGATAAAATTTTTACCGATGCAGGGTTCGAGTGGCGTGAAGCAGGTTGCTCCATGTGCCTAGCCATGAATGCTGACAAACTAGAACCTGGTGAGCGTTGTGCCAGCACCTCTAATAGAAATTTTGAAGGTCGCCAAGGGCAAGGCTCATTTACCCATTTGGTTAGCCCTGCTATTGCTGCTGCTAGTGCTGTTGCTGGTCACTTTTCGGAGGTGAAATAAATATTATGGAAAAATTTACAACCTTAACATCAATCGCCACACCACTTGATCGCGCCAATGTAGATACCGATGCCATCATTCCTAAACAGTTTTTAAAATCTATTAAACGCTCTGGCTTTGGTCCAAATTTATTTGACGAATGGCGCTATGAAGATCATGGCGAAGTTGGTATGGACAATGCCAAACGCCCACTAAATAAAGACTTTGTACTAAATAAGCCAGAATATCAAGGTGCGCAAATCTTGCTAGCCAGAGAAAATTTTGGCTGTGGCTCATCTCGTGAGCATGCACCTTGGGCACTAGAAGATTATGGCTTTAAAGCCATCATCGCCCCAAGTTTTGCTGATATTTTTTACAATAACTGTTTTAAAAATGGCATCTTACCGATTGTTCAATCTAACGAAGTAATGGATGAATTATTCGCTTTTAAGGGAGAGTTAACCATTGATCTTGATGCTCAAAGCATTCGTGCTAACAATAAAGACTATTCGTTTGACGTCGATGCGGAACGCAAACGTCGCTTAATGAACGGATTGGATGATATCGGCCTAACCTTACAATATGCAGATGATATTAAAGCCTTTGAGAAACAATATTTCAATACATATCCTTGGCTATAATCTTTAAATCATGATTGGCAAACTCACTGGGAAAATTTTAGAAAAAAATCCGCCTGAAATCTTGCTTGAGGTTGGTGGTATTGGTTATGAAATTCTATGCCCAATGTCGAGTTTTTACGAAATGGGTAGCGTAGACACCCTTTCGTTACACACGCATTTTCATGTTAAAGAAGATGCGCAAACATTGTATGGCTTCATCTCTAAAGATGAAAAAATCCTCTTTAGAGAGTTAATTCGCGTTAATGGGGTTGGCCCTAAAGTGGCACTCGCCATTCTTTCACATTTAAATATCGCCTCACTAATGAATGCGGTTGCCAACGAAGATGACGCACTACTGGCCAAAACTCCAGGCATTGGTAAGAAAACTGCACAAAAACTCATTGTTGAGCTGAAAGATCGCCTAGCCAAATTAGAGCTGCATAGTGTACAACATCAGCCCATTACCGCCAGTAGCAGTAATCCAAATACACAAAAAGCTTCTCAAGCACTGCAAGCTTTGGGTTTTAAGGTTAAAGAGGCTGAAAAAATGCTTGGCGCCATTACCGATAACAGCCTTTCTACCGAAGCACTTATTCGTCAAGCACTGCAAAACAAATAATCCCGCTAAAAAAATATTGGAAATAATCAAAATGGATTACCCCTAAGGCTTTAATCTGCCTTAAAAAGCGCTATTTATAGGGCTTTTAGATAATTTTCAGGTGTTAATTTGGCTAAAAATACCCGTAGTTAGAAAATTTTAGAAATATTAAAAATGTCTATTTTTATTAAATTTTCCAACCCAGTGGACGAATTCATAGTTCATTAAATATAGGCATGGCAATAACACCAATGTCATTAACGTGCCAAACAACAAACCATAACCGAGTGCCAACGCCATTGGCTGCAAAATGTAGTCAGTACCGCCGATACCATATGCCAAAGGAATAATACCAGCGAGCGTGGTAAGACTGGTCAGTACTACCGCACGCAACCGGTCTTTAGCACCCTTAATAATCCACTCATGAACTTCCACCTTGTCTAGCGCCTTATCTTTAAGATAATTAAGGTGTGACACCAATACCAGCGAATCATTCACAATCACACCAACCAATGCCAAAACCCCTAAAATGGCGAAAAAACTGAGCGTTTCACCATGCAAGAAAAACGCCCAAATCACACCAATGACTGAAAATGGAATAGCACTTAAAATGAGTAATGGCTGCGTATAAGAGTTAAACAATAAAACCAATAACAAGAAAATACCAAAAATTGCCATAATAAATGCTTGTTTGAAGCTGGTCATAGACTTCATGGTTTCTTTAGCACCACCCTCAGAGATTGCGCGCACTGACGGAAAGTCTTCATCCAAGTTAAGACGCTCTAATGCCTGGGTCATTACCTCAGCTGTTGACGTGAGCTCATCATCAATACTGGCACTAACCATAATTGATCTAAGACCGTTATAGTGATTAAAATCAGGCTCGCCAACAATATTGCGAATGGAAGAAAAATTAGACAAAGGCACTACACGACCTGATTTGTTAACCACTTTTAAAGAATCAATAAAGCGTTCAGATTGCTGTGAATTACCTAGATATAAACGGAAATTCACATCATTTTGTCCCTCGCGAATATTAGTCACATCAATACCTGTGAAAGCTGCTCTTAGATAGCGATTAACGGTAGAAAAATCAATGTTCAAACGCGCCATTTTTTCAAAATCAAGCTTAACTTCAATGCGCGCTTTACCTGGATCGTCGTCACGATTGACATTGTCCACGCCTGGTAAATCAAGCAATATTTGCTCTAAACGATTAGCTGCTTGCTGGTTATCAGCAGCAATTTGACTAATGAGATTAATCTCAACATCTTCACCTTGAGGCGGACCAGGACGATGAACGGAAAACTTTAATTTTTCTACGTTTTTAATGTCAGCTGCGCGCGCTTTAAGCGCCTTAAGAATGGCTTTAGAATCCAATGTTCGCTGAGATGAGGGCACTAGCTCAATGGTAAATTTAGCCTTATGAGTAAAATATTTGCCCACATCTGTGGTGACAGAAACCAGCTCCTTACCCACTACCTCGGTAATAAGCACTTCAACCTGCTGAGCTTTGGCTTCTGTATTGGCCAAAGAAGAACCTGTAGACATGGTCATTCGAGCGCTAATGGTGTCAACGCCCACAGCAGGAAACAAAGAGAACTTCATTTGTGTCATGGCAAAATATAACGAAAGCGCCAGCACAACACTAAACAGTAACACCACCCAGTAACGAATCTTTAACACGCGTGCCAAAAACAACTCAAACTTATCTTCAAAAAATTCAAACCAATTGTGTTGTTTTGGCGCCTCATTAACCCCTGCCAAGTGCGCAGGCAATGCTAATGACACTTCAAGAAAAGATAACACCAAAGCAAAAATAATCACCAATGGAATAACGTAGATAAATTTACCCATCATGCCTTCCATTAAAAACATGGATGAAAAGGCTAGGATGGTAGTGAGAATGGTGGTTACAACTGGCATGATAACCCGCTTAAATCCGTGCACGGCAGACTTAAATTTATTCTCACCTGTTTGCTTATAATGATGAATACTCTCTGCCACAATGATTGAATCATCCACCACAATACCCAAAACTAAAATCATGGCAGCGAGCGATACTAAGTTGATGGTTTCGCCAGTAACGCCCAATAAAGCCACCGTACCTAGTAGACTAACTGGCAGACTAACCGCCACCCAAAATGCTGTTTTAAATGACAAAAATGCACCTAACACCACCAATACTAATAACAAGCCAATTAGGCCATTATTGGTAACAATATCTAGGCGATTACGCACATACTTAGACAAATCAGATGAATAAAAAATATCCAATTGGTTATCGTATTTGCTCGCCACATCGTCCATGTGCGTCTTCACCAAATCAACGGTGGTGATCACATCTGCTTGTGATTGTTTTTTGACTCTTAAAATAAAGCCTTTTTTGCCATTTACACGAACAATGGATTTTTCCTCAACATTGCCAGGCTGAATACTGGCAATATCTTTAAGTCTGACCACCAACCCCTCAAAGGTTGATTTAACAATCACTTCACCAACATCCTCTGCACTGTCAAATTTAGACAAAACCACAATGGTTTTTTCCTGCTGACGCTGATGATTACTGCCCACGGTATAGCGCTGATTGCGCTGAGTGATGGCGCTCATTACCTGTGGCAAAGACAACTCAAACTGATAGAGCTTTTCAGGATCGACGTGGATTTGAATTTCTTTATCTAGGTACCCTTGTTTTTCAACCTCTGAAACCCCATCAATCAATTCGATTGAATCGGCTAGATTGTCAACAATAGTTCTAAGCGTCGCATAACTCAATTGCTCACTACCAATGCTAATTTTCAACACACTTTTACGCGAGGTTTTTAAATCAAGCACGCGAGGCAAGTCAACCACCTCTTCAGGCAAAGATTTAATACGATTAACCGCATTGCGAATTTCTTGTTTGAGCTCTGCAGTATCACTCACATCTTGAGATAAAGTCACAACAATTGAGGAAGTGCCCGCTCGAGATGTGGAGGTAAACTTGTCAATACCTGAAATATTACTCAGCTCATCTTCAATGATATTGGTGATATTTTGCTCAACATCTTCAGGTGAGGCACCCGGATAAGCGGTAACAATAGAGACAACCTCAAAATCCACTGCGGGAAATTGATCACGTTGTATTTGATTAAAACTCAGCAACCCCAAAGCAATCACACTGATGGTAAACACCAGTGCTAATTTCTTTTGACGAACTAAAAATTCAAGAATACTGCTCATAGGATAACAGTATACCAAAGGCTTAAGTTTGTTAAGCCTTTGGTGTAACTAGATTTTTGTTTATCGTGCGCGCTTGCGCTCAACCTCTTTTAACAAACGCTTACGAATACGTGTGTTGTTTGGTGTTACTTCAACCAACTCATCATCATCAATAAATTCTAACGCTTGTTCAAGATCTAGCTTAATCGCTGGCGTTAACGACACCGCTTCATCGGTACCTGAGGCACGTACGTTAGTTAGTTGTTTACCCTTCATCACGTTGATTACTAAGTCTTTGTCACGAGCGTGAATGCCCACAACCATACCTTCATAAACTTCTGTGTTATGCTCAACAAAGAATTTACCAGATTTTTGCAAGTTAAAGATAGCGTAAGCAACTGCCTTACCCTGGTTCATTGAAATTAGTGAGCCATTAGAACGTTGACCAATTTCACCTGCTTTTTGCGGCTTGTATGAGTCAAACGTTGAATTCATTAAACCAGTACCGGTTGTTGCAGTTAAAAACTCCGTTCTAAAGCCAATCAAACCACGAGCAGGAATGTTAAAGTCTAATTTAACACGGCCATTGCCGTCTGGCTCCATATTGGTTAGTTCAGCCTTACGCTCACCTAACTTCTCCATAACCGTACCCTGGTGCTCAGTTTCAACATCAACACTCAAATCTTCAAACGGCTCACAGACAACACCATCAATTTCTTTTAGAATAACTTGCGGACGACCAACAGCTAATTCAAAACCTTCACGACGCATGGTTTCAATCAGTACCGACAAGTGTAATTCTCCACGGCCTGATACTAAAAATTCTGACGGATCTTCTGTATCTTCAACGCGAAGTGCCACGTTGTAGATTAATTCTTTATCAAGACGATCACGAATATTTCTAGAGGTAATGTACTTACCATCTTGACCAGCGAATGGTGAATCATTCACTCTAAAGGCCATTGATACCGTAGGTTCATCAACACTTAGTGGTGGCAACGCTTCAATGGTTTCAGGGTCACACAAAGTATCAGAAATAGAAATACCCTCAATACCCGTAACACACACAATATTACCCGCTTCAGAAGAATTGGTGTCAATCTTATCAAGACCCAAAAAGCCTTGTAAATTAGCAATTTTGGCTTTTCTTTCAGAGCCATCTGCCCCAACCACAACCACTTGCTGATTCTTTTTGATGGTACCACGAGTGATACGACCAATGCCGATTGCACCCACGAATGATGAATAATCCAATGCGGTAATTTGCATCTGCAATGGTGCTTCAACATCAACTTCTGGCGCTTTTACCTTATCAACAATAGCTTCAAACATTGGCAGCATATCGCCTTCACGTACATCATCTTCTAAAGATGCATAACCATTAATACTTGATGAATAAATAATTGGGAAATCTAACTGCTCATCAGTAGCACCTAGCTGATCAAACAATTCAAATACTTGGTCAATCACCCAGTCAGGACGCGCTGCATCTTTGTCAATTTTATTAACCACCACAATTGGGTTTAGACCTTGATCGAAGGCTTTTTTGGTTACAAAACGTGTTTGCGGCATTGGGCCTTCTTGCGCATCAACTAATAACAATACTGAATCCACCATTGATAGAACGCGTTCTACTTCGCCACCGAAGTCGGCGTGTCCCGGAGTATCAACGATATTAATATGGTAATCTTTCCATTTGATCGCTGTATTCTTACTCGATATAGTAATACCACGCTCTTTTTCAAGATCGTTTGAATCCATCATACGATCCGTTGATTCAAAGCGCTCATCGAACGTATCTGATTGCTCCAATAGTTTATCAACCAGAGTGGTTTTACCGTGGTCAACGTGAGCAATAATAGCGATATTTCGAAGTTTAGTATTCATACTTTTTAGGTGAGGCGAAAAAAGACACTATTATCCCGTAAAATGACCGTCAACATTAGGAAATATTGATATGGCAAAAAAAGGCAGTTCTGGTCGCTGGATGAGTGAACATTTGAGTGACGAATATGTAAAAAAAGCGCAAAAAGAAGGTTATCGTTCACGTGCCGTTTACAAGCTCACTGAAATTATTGAAAAAGATAAATTCATCAAACCTGGTGACCGAGTGCTAGATTTGGGCGCCGCACCAGGCGGATGGAGCCAGGTGGCGATTAAAATTGTGGGCAATAGCGGTCAAGTCATTGCCAGTGATATTTTGGATATTGAGCCCATCGATGAAGTTGATTTTTTGTGTGGTGACTTTACCGAAGAAAGTGTTTATGAAGAATTATTAACGCTAACTGGCGGCAAAAAAATTGATGTAGTACTTAGTGATATGGCACCCAACATGAGCGGACAGCTGTCTGTTGACATACCCAAATCAATGTATTTATGTGAACTTGCCTTAGACATGGCCATTAAAACCATTACCCCGAATGGTACTTTTTTTATTAAAGTGTTTCAAGGAGCTGGCTTTGATGACTATGTTAAGTCTTGCCGGGCAGCCTTTTCCCGGGTTGTTATTCGCAAACCAAAAGCTTCTCGCGCCAGATCTAAAGAAGTTTATTTGTTGGCAAGTAAGCTAAAATAACACCATGCAAAATTTTGATGACATTCGCACCCTGCTTCAAGAAGACCTTGAACAAACTGACACATTACTACAGAGTCGTTTAAGTTCTAATGTCGCACTGATTAATCAGATGAGTGCCTATATTATTGGCGCTGGTGGTAAACGCCTGCGCCCACTACTATTACTGTTGTGTGCTCGTGCCACCAACTATCAGGGCGAGCATCACCAACTAATGGCTGTGGTCATTGAACTAATCCATACCGCTACACTCTTGCACGATGACATTGTTGACGAGTCCACAACACGTCGAGGCAAAGACACGGCGAATGAAGTTTGGGGCAATGCAGCCAGCGTATTGGTAGGAGATTTTCTTTACTCACGCTCTTTTGAGATGATGGTTGAGCCTGGCTCGATGAAGATTATGCAAATCCTATCCAAGGCAACCAATGAAATCGCCCAAGGCGAGGTATTACAATTGCTAAATTGCCAAAATTCTGATCTAACAGAAGCAGAATATTATCAAGTGATAGAGCGCAAAACAGCGGTACTATTTCAGGCAGCTACGCAAATTGGTGGCATTTTGTCTGAGGTTGATGAACAGCAAGAGTTAGCGCTAAAAAATTACGGCCTACATTTAGGTAATGCGTTTCAAATCATTGATGATGTTTTGGACTATGAATCAGACAGCGAAACCATGGGCAAGGAAGTGGGTGATGATCTTGCTGAGGGCAAAACCACGCTGCCGATGATTTATGCTTTAGCTAACACTTCAGGTGCTGACAAACAACTTCTAGAAGACGCCATTAACAACGCAGATACCAGTCAAATTAAGCAAGTTATTAACATACTGCAATCAATTGACGCTTTTGGTTATACACGCAAGCAAGCTAAAAAATCAGCTGACTTAGCCAAAGCCAGCCTTGTAGACATTCAACCATCTCCTTTTAAAGATGCGCTAATCTTGCTGTGTGATTTATCTTTAGCACGCAAGTCATAGTGCTATCTGACGAACTCAAAGCCCAAATTAGAGACTCTTTCATTGCCTTAAAGTCTGACATGTCAGACTTTAAGGTGCGCCCTTCGCAAAATAAAATGATTGCAGAAATCTCCAAAACACTGAGTGGTGATTATCAAGATTCCAATAAAATTTTATGTGTTGAAGCGCCCACAGGTACCGGAAAAACTTTTGCCTATTTATTAAGCAGCATTCCTATTGCCAAAGCGCATAAAAAGAAACTCATTGTTTCTAGTGCCAATGTCGCCTTACAAGAGCAGCTACTGTTAAAAGACATTCCTGAAGCGCAAAAATATTGTCAAATAGACTTTGAATACGCACTGGTTAAAGGTAGATCTCGCTATGTCTGTATTCGTAATTTGATCAACCTATGTGAAGATAACGCTTCAGATAGCACGTTGTTTGACTCAAACCTGCTGTTTGATGAGCCACCTAAAAAGCATCAACTAGATTCTATGGCCGAATTGCTAGAAGATTATTCAGCAAAAAAATGGAATGGTGAAATTGATGATTTAATGCGCGCGCCCGATCATGATATTTGGCAAAAAATTAATTGCAATCGCTTTACTTGTACGGCAAAAAGTTGTGAATTTTATCAAGATTGTGCCTTCTTTAAAGCTCGAAAACAAATCACCAAAGCAGATGTTATTGTTGCCAATCACGACTTAGTATTAGCCGATTTAGCCACAGGCAACACCGTTTTGCCCGATGTCGATGATTCCATCTTTATCTTTGATGAAGCACACCATTTAAGCTCAAAAGCGCTTTCTCATTTTTCACTAAGTACGGGCACTGAGTTTATCAAAACCAGTATTCGCCAAGCCAAGGGTGTGAGTGATCAAATTTGCAAACTCACCGAGCAAGATGTGCCTGACATTAACATCAAGCAAATTGATGATTATATTTCTGATCTCAGTACATTACTCAAAACTCTAGATTTTGATGAAGACATCCATTTGTTTGACCAAGGCGTGGTTGATTCATCTATCAAGGATATTAGCAAAAATCTGTTCATTTCAATTGGCAATATCCAAAATAAATTTTGTGCACTCAGAGAGTCTTGGGGCGATTATTTAAAAATAAAAGTGTTGGATAAAGGTGTTACAGATTCTATCAATACTGCAAGTGGCGAGTGCGAACAACACCTTTCAAGTATTGTGGAACTGCTTTCCTCTTTTTTAAAAAGTGACGATAGCACCCAATCTCCACACTCGAGATGGATTGAAAAAAACACGCTAGCTAATAAAAAAACCAACTACAGCCTGTTCAGCGCCCAAACTGATATTTCCAACAATCTTGAAGCGCTTATTTGGTCTAAAGCCTCGGGGGTTATTCTTACTTCAGCAACCTTATCATCGCTTGGCAGTTTTGATCGACTGAATAAACAGCTTGGCCTGATCAAACAACAAAACCAATATCTACGCCTACCGTCTCCGTTTGAATTTAGCCAGATTGATTTTATTATTGCTAAATTTAAAGCAAACCCAACGCAAGTGTACGAACACACGCAAGAAGTAGCCAGCCAACTACTCAAACGATTAAGCCCTAAAGAAGGCTCTTTAGTACTATTCGCTTCTAACAAACAAATGCAAATGGTGGCTGACATGGTTGAGGACAAACTAGATTGTCATTTATTCACCCAAGGCGAATACCCAAAGAAGACCATCTTAGAAAAACATGTCGCTTTACGCAAAAAAAATAAAGGCAGTATCATCTTTGGCTTAGACAGCTTTGCTGAAGGGGTGGATTTAAAAGGTGACAATCTAACTCACGTCATTATTGTAAAACTGCGTTTTAGCGTGCCCACCTCGCCGATTGATAAAACCTTGGCAGACTACCTACAATCTCAACAACGTAATCCATTTATGGAAATCAGCCTACCTGATGCTTCACTTAGACTGATTCAAGCTTGCGGACGACTAATTCGCACCGAAACTGACACCGGAAAAAT
>JACNGB010000025.1:0-7384 GCA_014384345.1 Candidatus Thioglobus pontius | reverse complement strand
ATTTAACACAGTAGAGTGAAAAATTAAAAACGCCAGAAAGCTTTATGCAAAAGCACCATGAGCGTTAATATCTCCAAACGACCTAACAGCATTGAAAAACTTAAAACCCACTTAGCTGAATCACTAATTGATGCGTAGTTTTCTGCCACTTCTCCTAGGCCAGGACCAAGATTATTCATACTAGCTGCGGTAGCAGAAAAACTACTAACTTGATCCAGCCCTGTAAACATCAAAGCAATCATAATAACCACAAACGCCATAACGTACAATGAGAAAAATCCCCATACTGACATTAGCACATTCTCTGAAACGCTTTTTTGATTAAGCTTAATACTGATATAAGCACTTGGATGAATAAAGGTTTTAATCCCCTTCATGGCCAGTTTGAACATTAACAATACTCTAACTACTTTAATACCACCACCTGTCGAGCCTGCACTGGCACCCAAGAAGCTGGCAAATATTAACAACACAGGTAATAGCGCCGGCCACAAGGAATAATTAACCGAGGCAAATCCTGTTGTGGTTGCAATAGAAACCGTTTGGAAAATACCGTATCTGAACGACTCAAACCAGGTTTGATAATAACCACTCTCAAACAAATCAACAGAAATAAATACAATCGTTGTACTTAAAATTAAGAGATAGGTTTTAAACTCTGAATCTTTGAAATAGGTCATAACATTTTTCTTTTGCCAAGCGAAAAAATGCAGTGAGAAATTAACACCTGCCAACAGCATAAAAATAACGGCTACTAGCTCAATGGCACTAGAATCAAAGTATCCGATAGACAAATCATGGGTTGAAAAACCACCAATAGCCACTGTTGAAAAACTATGACCTATTGCGTCAAACGCATCCATGCCAGCCAAATAATAAGCAACTGCACAAGCAATGGTAAAGCCAATATAAATCTTCCATAAGGCTTTAGCAGTTTGGGTTACTTTAGGGGTAAGTCTATCTTTTGAAATGCCACTAGACTCCGCATGATAAAGCTCCATACCACCCACACCTAGCATTGGCAAAATTGCCACCGCTAAAACAATAATACCCATGCCGCCTAACCACTGTAATTGCTGGCGATAATACAAAATAGCCATAGGCAAGTCATCAAGACCGGAAAGCACTGTTGCACCGGTTGTGGTTAAACCCGACATAGATTCAAAAAATGCATCTGAAAAACTCATGCGTAACGATTCAGATAATAAGAATGGTGTGGTTGCAAATAGCGATAAAACAAACCAAAAGCTAACAACAACCAGCACACCTTCTCGAATTCTAAAATCTTTAGTGGACTTTCTAAAAGGTAGCCACAAAATAAAACCACTAACAAAGGTCAAAGAAAATGCACTAACAAAAGACATATACTCATTTTGAGCATAAATATAATCCACCAAAATTGGTGGAAGCTGGGTCAAGCTAAAAATCATTAGCAATAACCCAATAGTTTTAAATACGATACTAAGCTGCATAATTAGACTTAATCAAAATAACCTTCAAACAATTCTTCAACTTCATGAATTTTATTCACATCAGTTAATACCAATAACACATGGTCACCCTCTTCAATCACTAACTTTCTAGAGCCCATAATTACCTCGTCATCACGCACGACAGCACCCACCACAACGCCATCAGGCAAGTTGATTTGCTCAATGGATCTACCCACCACATCAGAATGATGCTTATCACCATGAACAATAACCTCAATGGCTTCAGACTTACCTTGGCGCAACGAGTGCACCATCATTGTATCTCCTCTGCGAATATGCGCTAGAATACCACTGGTGGTAATCTGGTCGGGTGAAATAACCATATCCACATCCTCACTTTGCTCAGCCAGATCTTCATAAACGTTACGCTTAACTAGCGCAACCGTTTTGTGCGCACCCAAGCGTTTGGCTAGAATAGAAACAATAACGTTAATTTCGTCAGAATCCGTCAATGCTAAGAATAAATCGGTATTCTCAATACCCTCTTCAAGCAACAACTCTTCATCCGAAGCATTACCACGCAAAACCAGCACATCTTCGAGCTCATCAGCTAATTCTTTGACACGCTGTTTGTTCATTTCAATGATACGTACACGATGATTTTTTTCTAAGTATTTGGCTAAGTTAAGCCCAATTCGTCCACCACCAGCAATAATAATATTTCTATAGCTTTTATCTAGTCGCCTAAACTCTTTGATCACTTTAGAGACGCTGGATTTTTTCGTCATAAAGTATACGCGATCGCCATCTTTAATCACGGTATCACCATAAGCAGGAATAGCACGCCCATTACGATACAAACTCACAATACGCATAGGAATATTAGGCAAATGTTTATGCAATTCTCGAATCGGATGACCCACAATTGGCGTACCAGCATAGGCCCTAGTTTCAACCAATTGCACTAAGCCGTTTTCAAATTCAAATACCTGTTCAGCACCTGGCACTTCCACCACACGCTTAATGTAGTTCGTCACCAATCCCTCTGGAGTAATAATAAAGTCAATTGGAATGGCGTCATCTGAAAACAACTCTTTACGATGCAGATATTCTTTGGTGCGCACACGAGCAATTTTTTTATCTACTTGGTATAGTGTATGTGCCATTTGACAGGCTAGCATATTACCCTCATCTGATCGAGTCACTGCGATGACCATATCCATGTTGCGAATATCTGCCTCTTCTAAAATATTAGGATAAGAAGCGTGACCACAAATCGTTTTAACATCTAGATGACGCTGAAGATCAAGCAAATTACTGTCATCTTTATCAATTATGGTAATGTCATTATCATCATCTTCACTTAAATATTTAGCCAGCGTAGCGCCAACTTGTCCTGCACCTAAGATTAAAATTTTCATGCTTATGCCTTATTTTTATCAATACCCAGATCTTTCAATTTACGATACAACGTGGTGCGCTCCATACCTGCTTTGGCAGCAACTGTGGCGATGTTGTGGTTGTTTTCTTGCAAATGATGATTAAAGTATTCTTGCTCAAAAATATTTCTTGCAACTTTTAGTGGTGCATCAAAATTAATACCAGTAATGCCTTTTTGATCTTGTTTAACCACTTGTTCAGATAAGAATTTTCGCACCAGTGGCAAAATATCGTGCAGAGGTTTTTTTAGAAAATCAACCGCACCCAGCTTTATGGCCTTAACCACGTCTTTATGCTCTGCATGGCCTGACATCATTACAATTGGCGTTGTAAATCCAGCATCAATCCACTCTTCTAATAGCGACATGCCATCTTGGCCCGGCATCCAAACATCCATCATCACCAAATCAAAACTTTGACGCTGAATTAAATCTTTTGCCTCTTGTGCATTATCTGCCAAGCTAACCTGATAGTTAACATCTTCCAAGGTATCCTTCATGGTTTCTGAATTAATACGCTCATCATCAATGATGAGAATTTTTCCAATTATGTTTGCTCTAGCCATTGTTGCCCCTGTTATGGTTGGTAATCAAATTCAATCGTAATTTTTGCGCCATGTGGCTCAACATTACTTGCATAAATGCGCGCATCATGCTGTTCAATAATATTTTGTACAATAGCCATTCCTAAGCCACTGCCTTTAACTTTGGTGGTCACGTAAGGCTCAAATACTTTATCTAACACCTCTTCATTAAACCCTTCTCCATCATCTTCAATGCTTAATCGCACTAACTGTTCGCCTGGTATATATTGAGTTACAATGCTAACGGTAATAGCTCGATCAGAAGCAGATTCTGCTGAATTTTTCACCAAATTAATCAGCACCCTTGAAAGACTACTTGAATCAAGCAGCATATCGGGCACGTCACTGGATAAATCAAACCCAATCATCAAGCCGTCTTGCTCATCATACAAAGCAATCGATTGATTAATAATCGTGTTTAAATTGGTTAACTTGCGCTCAATTTGTGGCGTATTGGCATAATCAGCAAAGGCACTCACCATTAAGTCCATTGACTTTACTTGATCAATAATGGTACTGGTGGTTTTGTCAATCACCTCCAAATCTCGATCTTGTAGAGAGTCCATAAATCTATTTCTTAAACGCTGGGCTGAGAGCAAAATTGGGGTTAATGGATTTTTAATTTCATGCGCCATACGCACCGCTACCTCGCCCCAGGCCGCTTTTTTCTGAGCTCGATGCAACTTGGAAATATCTTTAATAATAATCACATAACCCAACGTTTTTCCGTGACTTTCAAGCACCGACCCTTGACAAGATAATAGCAAATGACGATCAACCAAGCTTAATTCCAACTCGGCACTCCATTCATTTTTATGGGTTTTAAAATTTTCTGATGTTAAGGAAAATAACGGACTTAACTGGGTGTATTGCTTAGCTATTTGAGCACAATCACCACCAACAAAAGATTGCTCATTATTGATACCAAATATCTTGCCAATCACCGGATTAATCAGACGAATCTTTTTATGTTGATCTAAGGCAATCACCCCATAAGAATATTTTAAAACGGTTTCTAAGTAAAGATTGTGCGTATCCAGACCCTCCTTAGAGGTTTTGATTTGGCTTGACATAATGTTGAATTGATCAATCAACAACTTAACATCTTCACTGTCTTTAGTTTGCTCAATACGCACATCATAGTTACCTTCGGCAATCTCTCGCGTTGCTAGCGATAAAGTGTTCAGTGGCTTCATCAATTTTTCAATCATACGAAAAACCAGCATCAATGCACTTAATACAGCAAGTAATACCGTTGACGAAAAATCAATCATAAAGCGTTTTTGCGTGATTGAAGTATTTAGGTCAAATTCAATATTTTTCGTACGCTGAGTGAACGCCTCAACCTGAGATAAAAAGCCCAATAGACCCGGATCTGCCGCATACACAGCATCCACGACAAAAAAGTGTTTATCGGCTGAACGGGTTAAATAGCGCGTGGACATCTTAACCTGAATAACGTTTGTACTACTATCCTCATTAATGGTTCGTGGCTGGGTGCCTGGCAAAGGCTGGTCTTCAACTGCCAAACAATTGGAGACTTCTGCCGTTTTAGCAATAACAACGCCTGTTTCATCTAGCAAGGTAATTTGACAAGCCCAGCCTTTGTCAATTAATCCTTCTAAGAAAATTTGCATGCTCGACTGATAATTTTCAGCATCTTTTTTAAAATCACCGAATGAGGTAATGAGTGTTAATAATCGCTCTGTTTGTTGCGTATAGCGCTCATTTCTAACCGCCTGAACACCTTCGTACAAACCATCAACTTGCTGAATAAAGTTTTTACTAAACATGTCAAAGGTTTTTTCAGAGTCAGCTACGTTGTCTTGAATAGTTTGAAAAGAGAACATATAAAATGACAGCACAGGAACAATCACCAGTATCGGTACAATTTTGATAAAGGTCCAAGTAAATTTTGAACCAGCAATATCATGGCCGATATCTCGCTTCAGACGATTAACATCCATATAAATATAATAAGCGGCAATTAATGAGAAGGCGACGTTAAAGCCAACCAAATAACTCCACCACTGACCAATTAACTCAGGATGAAGCCCTAGATAGAAAGTGCCAGAAATGGAGCATAAAAAAATAGACGCCCAAAACCAAGCTGGCGGCGTTTTAACAAAATGTTTGGGTTGACGATAAGTCATCAATAATGAGTTACTATTTACTTAATTGTTCAGGATTATCTCATAAATAAAGCCTAAGGATAGCTACTTGTTGCTAAAATACAACAATGATTGAAACAGACCAGCAGCTTCAACAATTTTTAGCCACTATTCATGGGGAAAACTTGTTAGCTATTGATACAGAATTTAAGCGTGTCGATACCTATTACCCTATTTTATGCTTAGTTCAAATTGCTACACAGACAGGTGCTGAATGCATTGATATACTAGCCATTGAGGATTTAGAGCCTTTATTTGACAAGCTATATCAGAACGAATGCGTTTGGATTGTGCATTCGGCACGTCAAGACATTGAAGCGCTGTATTACTTATCCAAACGCTTGCCGAATTATTTATTCGATACCCAAATTGCTGCGCACTTTCTTAATCACCCTGCGCAAATTTCTTATCAAAAATTAACTGAAATTTTACAAGGCGTGGTTTTAGATAAAGCTTACACTCGACTTGATTGGACCACCAGACCACTACCAGAGCCAGCCATTGAATATGCATTAGATGATGTGCGCTATTTAATTAAAAATTATTCAATGCTCAATACGCAATTACTAACCGAACAAAAATTTGACTGGTTAATGGCTGAGGGGCAAGATTTAACCGACATTGACTTATATTTGCCAAATCTTACTCAAGCCTGGACAAGAATCAAAGGCTTGTCAGCACTACCTAAAAGCACACACCAAAAAGCCGCGCAATTAGCAGCATGGCGAGAGTCAGAAGCTGTTATTAATAATAAGCCCAGAAAATGGATTATGAGCGATGAGCAACTAATGAACTACAGCCTTGGCAAAGAAAAACTTTCAGATCAAGCTAAAAACGCGTTTACTGATTTTTTGACACAACATCCTCACTTGGTCGAAACGCGCATTCAAGTAACCACCCATCAAGTACCAACTAAAACAGAAAAGCAACAAAAAAACGATTTGCAAAAACTCATCCAAAAAATTGCAGTTCAGTATAATTTAGATGAAAGCTTGATTGCCAATGGCAAATCATTAATGAAATTTATTCGTGGCGACCAATCAGTCAAATTTTTAACCGGTTGGCGTTATCATATTTTAAAAGAGGAGTTAGAACATGCAAAATAGTCTTAAGCCCGTATCAGCTGGAAATCTACCTGATGAGGTTAACGTAATTATTGAAATCCCAGCCAATTCATCACCGGTTAAATACGAAATTGACAAGGAAACTGGCGCGATGTTTGTAGATCGCTTTATTTCAACACCAATGTTCTACCCATGTAACTACGGCTTTGTGCCTGAAACATTGGCCGATGATGGTGATCCTGCTGACGTTCTGGTCATCACCCCTTACCCACTAATTCACGATTCAGTGATCACCGCCCGTCCAATTGGCGTACTGCGCATGACAGACGAAGCGGGTAAAGATTCTAAAATTCTAGCTGTACCAACTGACAAGCTGTGCAAATCTTATCGCGAAATCCAATGTATCGATGATATTGGCGCAACCCTAAAAGATCAAATTGAGCACTTTTTCCGTTACTACAAAGATTTAGACGATGGCAAATGGGTTGAAATCGACGGCTGGGGTACAGCTGAAGAGGCAAAACAAGAATTACAAGAGTCATTCGACGCCTACAAGCCTTAACACTTGTCCAACAGCTTTCAAATTATTGGAGGCGAGCATCGGGGACGAAAATTCAACTTTCCTGATGCACCCGGCTTAAGGCCAACGCCCAATCGAGTTAGAGAAACCTTGTTCAATTGGATTCAATTCGA
>JACNGB010000027.1 GCA_014384345.1 Candidatus Thioglobus pontius | reverse complement strand
TATTATCACCAATCGCTATGGAAGATGGTTTAAGATTCGCAATTAGAGAAGGTGGCCGTACAGTAGGTGCGGGCGTTGTTGCTAAAGTTACGGATTAATTCTTAAGCGTAAAGCGAAAGAAAAAACCAATAAAATTGGCTCGGGCATTTGTCCGAGCCTTTAAAGTTTATAGGCGAGTGGCTCAATTGGTAGAGTGGCGGTTTCCAAAACCGTTGGTTGGGGGTTCGAGTCCCTCCTCGCCTGCCACATTAAAGGTGTATTTTGAGTAAAACTGTAGAAAAACAAACTAAAGAATCATCACTAGGAATGTACTTATCAATCCTAATTGTGATCGCTTCTTTGGTCGTGTTTTATTTAGATCCATTAGGCTTGATCACAACCCTGTACAAAGTGTTAGTTTTGTTGGCAGGTTTGGTTGTGGCTGGATTGGTTTTTTTCAAAACACCACAAGGTAACCGTTTAGCAATTTTTGCTAAAGAAACCAAGATTGAATTACGCAAGGTTGTATGGCCAACGCGTAATGAAACAGTAAAAACCACAGGCATGATTATGGTTGCGGTCATTATTGTTGCTATATTCTTGTGGATAGTTGATGCGTTCTTTTCATGGATCGTTCAATTATTAACCAATTAAGAGAGTTTTAGATGGCTAAAAGATGGTACGTACTTCATGCTAGAAGTGGTTATGAAGCAAAGGTTAAAGCAGCAATCGAAGATGCGATCGCTAGAGAGGGTCTTGAAGATTCTTTTGGTGAGGTAATGGTGCCAACTGAGCAAGTGGTAGAGCTTAAAGACGGCCAGAAGAAAACGGCTGAACGTAAGTTTTTCCCTGGTTATATGCTGGTTAATATGGAGCTAACAGAGCCAAGTTGGTTGTTGGTTAAAAATACCAATAATGTGATTGACTTTATCGGCGGTTCTTCTGGTAAGCCTTCACCAATTACTGCCCGTGAAGTAGATCGTATCATGGCACGTGTTCAAGAAGGCGCTGATAAGCCTAAACCTAAGGTTGCTTACCAGCCTGGTGAGGAAATTTTGATTGTAGATGGTCCGTTTAACGAATTTAACGGAACCGTTGAAGCTGTAGATTACGATAAGAGTATTCTTAAGATTGAAGTATTGATCTTTGGTCGTGCTACTACGGTTGAACTGGAATTCTCACAAGTAGAAAAAACATAACGATAGCGACTTATTGTCGCTTTTTAAACGGGGAGCTTAATCGGCGTTTGTACCCACACGAGGTAATCCCTCAAGGAAGATAGAATGGCTAAGAAAATTGAATCATACATTAAGCTTCAGGTGCCTGCACAAGAAGCTAATCCTTCACCTCCAGTTGGTCCTGCACTCGGTCAACACGGTGTAAACATCATGGAGTTTTGTAAGGCGTTTAACGCTCAAACTCAAGAAATTGATAAAGGTATGAAGGTGCCTGTAATCATTACAGTCTACAGTGACCGTAGTTTCACATTCATCACTAAGACGCCACCTGCAGCATTGTTAATCTTAAAAGTAACAGGAATCAAAAAAGGCTCAAGCGCTCCTCATACTGATAAAGTTGGCAATATTACACGTGCTCAATTAGAAGAAGTTGCGGCGATCAAAATGAAAGATCTTAATGCAAATGATATGGAAGCAGCAGTCACTATTATTGCTGGTACAGCCCGTTCTATGGGTATTACGGTGGAGGGTTAATCAGATGGCTAACTTAACTAAAAAACAAAAAGACATTGCTGCAAAAGTTGAAATCGGTAAACGTTATGCAATCGAAGATGCATTAGCACTTATTAAAGAATGCGCAACAGCAAAGTTTGATGAATCAATTGACGTAAGTGTTAATCTTGGTGTTGATTCTAAAAAATCTGACCAAAACGTGCGTGGTGCAGTAGTACTACCAAACGGCACAGGTAAGACAGTACGTGTTGCTGTTTTTACACAAGGTGACAACGTAGCAAAAGCAACAGATGCTGGCGCTGATGTAGTTGGCATGGAAGATTTAATGAAGTCAATGCAAGACGGTGATCTTGATTATGATGTTGTTATCGCTTCTCCAGATGCTATGGGTGTTGTTGGTCGTTTAGGTCAAGTATTGGGCCCTCGTGGTTTGATGCCTAATCCTAAGGTTGGCACAGTAACTCAAGATGTTGCAACAGCTGTTAACAATGCTAAAGCGGGTCAAGTGCGTTATCGTAATGATAAGTCTGGTATTGTTCATGCAGGTATTGGTAAAGCATCATTCGATGTTAAGTCATTAACTGAAAATATTGCGGCATTGATGGAAGCGCTTAAAAAAGCCAAACCAAGTTCTGCAAAAGGTGTTTACTTTAAAAAATTAAGTGTTTCATCAACAATGGGCGCAGGTGTCGCTGTTGATTTAAGCACGCTTGATCTGTAATAAGTTCAAGATAATAAATTCTTTGGGTCGTAGGGTATATGCCTTGCGTTCCTCAAAGACCATGGGTGTGATTTCTCCTCCTGGAGTTTTCATCTAAATGATTGGTAACACAATCGGCCTATGTAGAGGGTGCGCAAGTACTCTATGGCGAAAGTTATAAAAAATATAGCTTTCTTTTTTAAACTGTTCAGGAGAGACAAATGGCTCTAAATCTTGAAGCAAAAAAAGTTGTTGTCGAACAAGTAAATTCACTAGCTGATAGTGCAATTTCTGTTGGCGTAGCTGAGTATCGCGGATTGACAGTTGAACAAATGACTATGCTTCGTGCAAGTGCATTGGATGCAAATGTTTCTTTACGTGTTGTAAAGAATTCATTGGCTAAATTAGCACTAAACGAAACAACATGTGAGTGTGTGTTACCGGTTTTAAGTGGCCCGGTAATTCTTGGATTTTCTCAGGAAGATCCAGGCGCAGTTGCACGTGTCTTCAAAGATTTCGTTAAAGAAAATGAAGATTTAGTCGTTAAAGGTTTGGGCGTTTCAGGTGAATTTGTAGATGCAGATCAGCTTAAGCGTATTGCAGACCTTCCAACTAAAGATCAAGCAATTAGTACAGTTATGGCATTAATGTTAGCACCGGTTGAGAAACTAGCTAGAACTTTAAACGAAGTTCCAACTAAAGTAACTCGCGTCGTGTCAGCAGTAGCGCAACAAAAATAATCAATAAATAATATAAAAAAGGAGTAAATATCATGGCATTATCAAATGAAGATATTTTAAATGCAATTGCAGACATGTCTGTAATGGACGTTGTTGAATTAGTTTCTGCAATGGAAGAGAAGTTCGGTGTAAGTGCAGCAGCAGTAGCAGCAGCACCTGCAGCAGGCGCTGGCGATGCTGGTGGTGAAGCGGCAGCTGAAAAAGACGAGTTTGATGTTGTAATGACATCATTTGGTGATAAGAAAGTTGCTGTAATTAAAGCAGTACGTGGCATCACTGGTTTAGGTCTTAAGGAAGCGAAAGACATGGTTGAATCTGCACCTGCAGCAATCAAAGAAGGCGCAACTAAAGCAGAAGCTGAAGATTTAAAAAAGCAGCTTGAAGAAGCTGGTGCTAGCGTAGAACTTAAGTAATAAGTTTTGCGTAAAAACCCAAAATCCCCACTAGGGGATTTTGGTGTTTATTGCATTTGCACACTTTATAGAGTGCATATTTCAACCTATTTTTTAAATAGGTTGAATTTATTTTAAGAAGCTAATAACTTCTTAACCAAATTAGAACGACTAATACGAGGTATTCATGGCTTATTCATTTACGGAAAAAAAGCGAATTAGAAACAACTTTGGCTCAAGATCATCAATTTTGACTGAACCAGATTTACTAGCTATTCAAATTGATTCTTTTAACGGCTTCATTCAAGCCGGCAGTAAAACCAAAGAAGATGTTGGTTTACATGCAGTGTTTCAATCTGTTTTTCCTATTACTGCAGTTAACGGTTATGCCGAAATTGAGTATGTTGATTATGAATTACAAGAGCCTAAGTTTAACGTAGAAGAGTGTAAGTTACGTGGTGTAACGTTTGCTTCTACATTGCGCGTTAAACTTAACCTGGTATTGTTCGATAAAAATGGCTCTACGCTTAAAAAGAAGCGTAAAGTTAAGCAAATCATTGAAGAAGATGTTTACTTAGGTCAGCTACCATTAATGACTGACACAGGTACGTTTGTTATTAATGGTACTGAGCGTGTAGTGGTGTCTCAATTACACAGATCACCAGGTGTGATCTTTGAGCACGATAAGGGTAAAACTCACTCATCTGGCAAAATCTTATTCTCTTCACGTGTAATTCCATACCGTGGCTCATGGTTAGATTTTGAATTTGATCATCATGAGCATTTATATGTTCGAATCGATCGTCGTCGTAAATTGCCGGTAACAACTTTGTTGCGTGCAATGGGCTTGTCTAGCAGTGAAATTTTAAACACTTTCTTTGAGTTATCATCCGTTAAGATGAAGGCTAAGTCTTATGATTTAGGCATTAAACCTTCACGCTTACGTGGCACCATTGCTGAGTTTGATTTATTAGCTGGCAAAGATGTTGTAGTTGAAAAAGGCCGACGTATTACTGCTAAACACATTAAACAGTTAGATGCGGCTGGCGTTAAAGCAATTTCTGCACCACTTGAATCATTAATTGATAAAGTTATCTCAAATGACATTATTGATACAGAAACAGGTGAAATTTTAATTGCGACAAACACTGTGATCTCTGAAGATGTTCTAGAGATGCTTGTGTCTAACAAAATTAAAAAGTTTGATGTTTTATACATCAATGAGTCTGAAACAGGTGCTTACATTTCAGATACTCTACGTTTAGACGAAACTGAAACTGAAATCGAAGCGCGCATGAGTATTTATCATGTAATGCGCCCAGGTGAGCCAGCTACTGAAGATGCGGTTAACCTATTATTTAACAACTTATTCTTTAAGAATGATCGTTACGACTTATCAAAAGTTGGTCGTATGAAGCTTAATCGTCGTTTGGGCATTGAGTCTGAAACGGGTGAGCATGTATTAACTAACGACGACATTTTAAATGTCATCAAGTTGTTGATTGACATTAAAGACGGTAACGATTCAGTTGATGATGTTGATACCCTTGCAAACCGTCGTGTCAGAGCGATTGGTGAAATGATTGAAAACCAGTTTAGAATTGGTTTAGTGCGTGTTGAAAAGGCTGTTAAAGAGGGGCTTAACCTTGCTGAGACAGATGAATTAACACCGCAAGATTTAATCAACTCTAAACCAGTATCAGCTTCGGTAAGAGAATTCTTTGGCTCTTCGCAACTATCACAGTTTATGGACCAGGTAAATCCATTATCAGGTGTAACACATAAGCGTCGTATTTCGGCCTTAGGCCCCGGTGGTTTAACGCGTGAACGTGCTGGTTTTGAAGTGCGTGACGTGCATCCATCGCATTACGGTCGTTTGTGTCCGATTGAAACACCTGAAGGGCCAAACATTGGTCTAATCAATACGCTTGCTGTTTATGCAAAAACTAATGATTATGGTTTCTTAGAAACGCCTTATCAAGTTGTTAAAGATGGCAAGGTGACTGATGAAGTTGTCTATATTTCGGCGATTGATGAAGTGTCACATACCATTGCACAAGCAAATGCGGGTGTGGACGAAAAAGGCCAATTAATTGATGACTTAATTTCTTGTCGTCATAAAAATGAATTTGTATTGGTTGATTCAAATGAAGTTACACTAATCGATATTGACTCTAAGCAAATTTCATCAGTAGCTGCCTCACTAATCCCATTCCTTGAGCATGACGATGCGAACCGTGCATTGATGGGATCGAACATGCAACGTCAAGCGGTACCAACTTTGCGCGCTGAAAAGCCATTAGTCGGTACAGGTATTGAGCGTGTTGTGGCAACAGATTCTCGAGTTTGTGTTACTGCTAAACACGCAGGTGTGGTTGAAGCGGTTGATGCATCACGTATTGTTATTCGTGTTGATTCTAAGCAGGCAAAAGCAGGTGAGTTAGGTGTTGACATTTACAACTTAACCAAATACTCGCGCTCTAACCAAAATACTTGTATTAACCAAAAGCCATTAGTTAATGTTGGCGACAAAGTTGCACAAGACGATGTTTTGGCCGATGGTCCTTCAACAGACCTAGGTGAGCTGGCGTTAGGTCAAAATATGAAGATCGCATTTATGCCTTGGAATGGCTATAACTTTGAAGACTCAATTCTAATTTCAGAGAAAGTTGTTCAAGAGGATCGTTATACAACAATCCACATTGAAGAGTTAACAGCTTACTCTCGAGACACTAAGTTAGGTCCTGAAGAAATTACAGCAGATATTCCAAATGTTAGCGAATCAGCTCTAGCAAAACTTGATGAAGTGGGTGTGGTTTATGTAGGTGCTCGTGTTAAAGGCGGCGATATTCTAGTTGGTAAAGTAACCCCTAAGAGCGAAACGGTATTGTCACCAGAAGAGAAATTATTGAGAGCTATTTTTGGTGAAAAAGCCAATAACGTAAAAGATACATCGTTGCGTGTTGGTGCTTCTAAATCAGGTGTTGTTATTGATGTTCAAGTCTTTACTCGCGACCGTGTAGAGAAGGACTCAAGAGCATTAAGTATTGATGCTGAACGTATAGAAAAGATCAAGAAAGATATTGATGATGAGTTTGGTATTATTGATGGTGATATTTTCCGTCGTATTCGCTTAAAGCTTTCTGGTAACGTGATTACTAAAGCGGTTGGCGATATTAAAGCAGGTGAAAAACTGAATGCCAAGCTAATGAAAAAGCTTGAAAACAAAGAAATTGCCAAGATTAAAGTTGAAGATTCAGCTGTTAATAAGGAAGTGGCTGCATTGGTCAAGCAAGCAAAAGCTAAGCAAGTTGAGTTTGATAAATTCTTTGAAGAAGAAAAAGCTAAGATTAACGAAGGTGCTGAATTACCACCAGGCGTTATGAAGATGGTTAAAGTTTACGTGGCAACACGCAAAACCCTTCAAGTTGGTGACAAGATGGCGGGACGTCATGGTAACAAAGGTGTTATTTCACGTGTATCTCCAGTAGAAGACATGCCTTATTTAGCAGATGGTTCAACAGTTGATGTGGTTCTTAACCCATTAGGTGTACCATCTCGAATGAATGTTGGTCAGGTGCTTGAGGTTCATTTAGGTTATGCGGCTAAAGGCTTAGGCTTTAAGATTGCAGCAATGCTTGATGAAAAGCGTACTGAAATGGTGGCCGAAATTAGAGCATTCCTTGACAAGGTTTATAACTCGTACGGTAAACAAGAAGATTTAACTAATTTTAGTGATGAAGAGATCATCGAATTGGCCAAAAACTTAAGAGGCGGTGTGCCAATGGCAACGCCGGTGTTTGATGGTATTAAAGAGGCTGATATTAAGTCACTACTTAAATTAGCAGACTTGCCAGAATCTGGACAAGAGCAATTGTACGATGGTCGTACGGGTGATGCGTTTGATCGCCCAGTTACGGTTGGCTACATGCACATGTTGAAACTTAATCACTTAGTTGATGATAAGATGCATGCGCGTTCTACGGGTCCTTACTCATTAGTAACACAGCAACCGCTAAGTGGTAAAGCGCAGTTTGGTGGTCAGCGTTTCGGTGAGATGGAAGTGTGGGCATTAGAGGCTTATGGTGCAGCGCATACGTTACGTGAAATGTTAACGGTTAAATCAGATGATGTTGCCGGTCGTGCGAAGACGTACAAGAGTATTGTTGACGGTAAGAATTTAACAGAGTCAGTAATGCCAGAGTCATTTAATGTACTTATTAAAGAGATCAGATCATTAGGTATTGATGTCGAGTTGGAACAATACTAATTAGGAGAGTAAAGTGAAAGATTTATTAACGATATTAAAGCAAGAAAACAAAGAGCAAGAGTTTGATGCCATTAAAGTTGGTCTAGCTTCTCCTGAGAAGATTCGTTCATGGTCATATGGTGAGGTTAAAAAACCTGAAACCATTAACTACCGTACTTTTAAGCCAGAGCGTGAAGGTTTATTCTGTGCAAAAGTATTCGGCCCAATAAAAGATTTTGAGTGTTTGTGTGGTAAATACAAGCGCATGAAGTTTCGCAATGTAGTTTGTGAGAAGTGTGGCGTTGAGGTTACTTTTTCCAAAGTACGTCGTGAGCGTATGGGCCATATTGAGCTGGCTGCACCGGTTGCACATATTTGGTATTTAAAATCATTGCCATCACGTCTAGGCTTGTTGATGGACATGACACTTAAAGATATTGAGCGTGTTCTATATTTTGAAGCATTTTTAGTAACGGATCCTGGTTCTACGCCATTGGTGCACAAGCAGTTATTAACAGAAGAAATGTATTTTGATGCATTAGATGAATTTGGTGACGACGAGTTTGAAGCGAAAATGGGTGCGGAAGCAATCCAAGACGTTTTAGCAGAAATGCAGCTTGAAAAAGAAGCGGCTAATTTGCGTGAGGACAGCTTAAATACCAAGTCTCAAACAAAACTTAAGAAATACAATAAGCGTCTTAAATTAATCGATTCTTTAATTCAATCAGGCAATAAGCCAGAATGGATGATTCTAAAAGTATTGCCAATTCTTCCGCCAGATCTGCGTCCATTAGTGCCGTTAGATGGTGGTCGTTTTGCAACGTCAGATCTAAATGATCTTTATCGTCGTGTTATTAACCGTAATAACCGTTTGGCTCGTTTATTAGAGCTTGATGCGCCAGAAATTATTGTGCGTAACGAAAAGCGTATGCTGCAAGAAGCGGTAGACTCATTGATTGATAATGGTCGTCGTGGTCGTGCGGTGATGGGTAATAACCGTCGTCCACTTAAGTCAATTTCAGACATGATCAAGGGTAAGCAAGGTCGTTTCCGTCAAAACTTATTAGGTAAGCGAGTTGACTACTCTGGTCGTTCGGTGATTGTTTGTGGTCCATACCTTAAGTTACATCAGTGTGGCTTACCTAAGAAAATGGCATTAGAATTATTTAAGCCATTTATTTATAATCGACTTATATCTAAAGGTTTGGCTTCTACGATCAAGGCAGCTAAAAAAATGGTTGAAGCCGAGACACCAGAAGTTTGGGATGTGCTAGAAAAAGTGGTGCATCAGCATCCAGTCATGCTAAACCGTGCACCAACTTTGCACCGTTTAGGTATTCAAGCATTTGAACCGCTATTAATTGAAGGTAAAGCAATTCAATTACATCCATTAGTTTGTGGCGCATTTAACGCTGACTTTGATGGTGACCAGATGGCGGTACACGTACCATTATCTGAAGAGGCGCAACTTGAGGCAAGAACATTAATGCTGGCCTCAAACAACGTATTACACCTTGCGAGTGGTGAGCCGATTATTGTTCCTTCTCAGGACGTAATTTTGGGCTTGTATTACATGACTCGTGACATGATCAATCAAAAAGGTGAAGGTATGGTATTTACCTCTCCAGCTGAAGCGCTTAATGCGTATGAAGCTGGTCACACCACTTTGCATGCACAGATCAAGTTAAGAATTCAGGACTACGTAAAAAATGACGCAGGTAAATTTGAACCAAGCACGAAACGTATCGTAGATACAACTGTTGGTCGTGCAATTTTCTCAAGAATATTGCCAAATGGTCTATCTTTTGATTTGATCAATCAGGCGATTTCTAAGAAAGTTGTTTCTCACTTAATTCATGTTTGTTACCGCACACAAGAATTAAAAGAAACGGTTATGTTTGCAGATCAAATGATGTACATGGGCTTCCAGTACTCAACTAAATCAGGCATTTCATTCTGCTCTAACGACATGACAATTCCAGATACTAAAGCTGGCATGATTGAAGCTGCAGAGGCTCAAGTTAAAGAAATTCAAGATCAATACTCACAAGGTATTGTTACTGATGGTGAGCGATACAATAAAGTTATTGATATTTGGTCACGTACTTCAGAAACTGTTGCTAAGGCAATGATGGATGAGATCGGCTTTGAAGAATTCGAAACCAAAGACGGAAAAACTGAAAAATTAGCTTCATTTAACTCTGTTTACATGATGGCAGATTCAGGTGCACGTGGTTCACCTGCACAAATGAGACAGTTGGCTGGTATGCGTGGTCTAATGGCTAAGCCAGATGGCTCTATTATTGAAACACCAATTACTTCAAACTTCCGTGAAGGTTTGAATAACATGCAATACTTTATTTCAACACACGGTGCTCGTAAAGGTCTTGCGGATACAGCACTTAAAACCGCTAACTCGGGTTACTTAACGCGTCGTTTGGTGGATGTTGGACAAGATTTAGTTATTACTGAAGATGATTGTGGCACTGAAAACGGCAGGATCATGAAAGCAGTTATTGACGGTGGTAATATTGTTCAAACGCTAGGTGCTGCTGTATTAGGTCGTGTTGTTGCTGAAGATGTATTGATTCCAGATACTTACGATGTATTGATGCCAAAAGGTCACTTGGTATCACTAGATGATTCTGATAAGGTGAATGAGTTGGGTGTTGAATCTATCAAGGTTCGTTCTGCGATTACTTGTGATACTCGCTACGGTGTGTGTGCAAGTTGTTATGGTAACGACATGGCTCGTGGCCATAAAATTGGCGTGGGTGAAGCAGTTGGTGTTATTGCTGCTCAATCAATTGGTGAGCCAGGAACGCAGCTTACTATGCGTACCTTCCATATTGGTGGTGCAGCATCAGCCTCAACAGCAATTAGTAGTATTAATATTAATGTTGATGGTACAGCACACTTTGAAAACCTTAAATCAATCACAAATGACAATAGTGATCTTGTTGTAATTTCTAGATCTGCTGAAGTTACAATTAGAAATACTAAAGGTCAAGATGTTGAACGATACAAAATTCCTTATGGTGCGGTAGTTCATGTTCAAGAAGGCGGCAAGGTTAAAGCAAAAGAAAAAATTGCCAATTGGGACCCGCACACACATCCAATTATTACTGAGCAATCAGGCCGTGTTATCTTTGTAGATTTTGAAGAAGGTATTACTGTTAATAGAAATACTGACCCTCTTACTGGACTTACATTCTTTGAGATGATTGATGAAGCGGAAAGATCTGCAGCAGCAAAAGGTCTTAAGCCAATGATTAAGATGGTTGAGGAAAGTGATTCTGATGTTGTATTGTCAACGCATTACTTGCCATCAATGGTTAAGATTAACCTTGAAGATAACCAAGTCATTGCTGCGGGTGAAATTTTGGCTAAAATTCCAAAAGATCAGTCTAAGACAAGTGATATCACTGGTGGTTTGCCACGTGTTGCTGACTTGTTTGAAGCACGCAAGGCAAAAGATCATTCAATTCTTGCAGAAGAATCTGGTGTTGTTAGCTTTGGTAATCCAACCAAGAGTAAGGATCGTTTAATTATCACTTCAGCTGAAGGTGAAGCGACAGAGATGATGATTCATAAATGGCGCCAAATTAACGTCTTTGACGGTGAAACGGTTGAGAAAGGTGATGTTATTTCTGACGGTCCTTCAAATCCTCACGATATCTTACGTCTATTAGGTGTTGAAGCGTTGGCTAATTATGTGGTTAAAGAAGTTCAAGATGTATACCGCCTGCAAGGTGTAAACATTTCAGATAAACATATTGAAGTGATTGTTAAGCAAATGCTGCGTAAAGTAGAAGTGCTTGATGCTGGAGATTCCAAGTTTGTTAATGGTGAAACAGCTGAATATGCGAGAGTGATCGAAACTAATAAGCAATTAGCTGCCCAAGGAAAATCATTGGTTTCTTACCAAAGATTGTTAATGGGTATTACCAAGGCTTCATTGGCAACGGAATCATTCATTTCTGCAGCTTCATTCCAAGAGACTACTCGAGTGTTAACTGAAGCCTCTACAACTGGCCGTGTTGATAACTTACAAGGCTTGAAAGAAAATGTAATTGTGGGTCGTTTAATTCCTGCAGGAACAGGTTTTGCTCATCATCAAGAGCGTCGTGCTAAGCGTGATGCAAGTATGACACATAGTGCCGATGCTGAAATCGCATTAGCCGCTGAGTTGAGCGAAGCTGAAGAGATTCAAGAGTAATTATAGAGACACCCTTGGGTTTTAAAGCCAGCTAAAACCGCATCGAATCTCGATGCGGTTTTTTTATGTCTAAAATCCGTTAAAATGCGCTTATGAACAAAACAAGTTTCAATACCTATGTCGAACAAGGCTACAACCATATCCCGGTTTTTAGGGAGGTGGTGCTTGATACCGATACTGCTTTGGGTTTGTATTTAAAATTAGCAAACAACACCTATAGTTATTTATTTGAATCTGTACAAGGTGGTGAAAAATGGGGTCGTTATTCAATGATTGGCCTGCATGCGCAAACGGTTATCAAAGTGTACGATTACGAAATTCAAATAGAGCAAGACGGTGCAGTTATTGATCGAATTGATGTTAAGGATCCTCTAGCTTGGATTGAAGATTATCAGAAAAATTTTAAGGTACCTGAAATTAACGACCTTCCTGAATTTAATGGTGGCCTAGTTGGGTACTTTGGCTATGAAATTATTCGTTATATTGAGCCAAAATTAAAAGATATTAATTTAAAAGATGAGTTGAATGTGGCTGACATTTTGCTAATGGTATCGAATGACCTGGTGGTGTTTGATAATTTGGCTAATAAGGCTTTTTTGTTAACTCATATCAATCCAGACGCCCATACTTACGAGCAAGCATTAGCACGCTTAGATGAAATTGAGGCGAAAATTAATCAACCGCTAGTTAAGCAGCCTTATCAATCTGACCAATTAAAGCCTGAAGATTTTAGATCAAGCTTTGGTGAGAAAAACTATAAGCAGGTAGTTAGTCGTATTCAACAATATATTGTCGCGGGTGATGTTATGCAAGTGGTGCCTTCACAGCGTCTAAGTGCGCCTTATACGGCGCCAGCTATTGAATTATATCGACAACTTAGACGACTTAATCCATCACCTTATATGTATTATCTTAATTTAGGTGATGTCAATATTATTGGCTCGTCACCCGAAATTTTAACTCGAGTTGATGGTGATCGTCGAGCAACCGTAAGGCCAATTGCTGGCACGCGTGCACGCGGTAAGGATCAAGCGCAAGATATGGCGCTTGAGCAAGACTTACTGGCTGACGAAAAAGAGATTGCCGAGCATTTAATGCTGATTGATTTGGGTCGTAATGACTTAGGTCGAATTGCCAAAACAGGCAGTGTTAAGCTGACCGATAAAATGTTTGTAGAGCGTTATTCACACGTGATGCATATTGTTTCTAATGTGGAATGTGATTTACAAGAACAAATGAGCGCTATGGATGTGCTTAAAGCTACATTCCCAGCAGGCACCTTGAGTGGCGCACCTAAAGTCCGCGCTATGGAAATTATCAATGAAGTAGAACCTTTAAAGCGCAATATCTATTCTGGCGCTATTGGTTATTTATCGTGGCATGGTTGTATGGATATGGCGATTGCCATTCGTACTGCCGTGGTAAAGGATAAAACTCTTTATGTGCAGGCTGGTGCGGGCATTGTGCACGACTCTGTTCCTCAATTAGAATGGGATGAAACTATGCATAAAGCACGCGCTTTAATTGCGGCTGCTATGCAAGTATAAAAAAAACAATATAAAAGTTTTATAATAGAGTTGCATTTGAATGAAAAATGTATAACATAGTTTACTTAGTAGGATTTAGCCTCTATGAGAGGGGTTTATTTTTTTATATAAAGAGGAGAGAAACATGAAGAAAATAATTTCTTCAATTTCAACGGTTGCTACTCTAGCTGCATTATTTGTAATGCCGTTAGAAGCTGGCGCTAAAGAAATGACAGACGAAGAGGTGACATTTGGCCGTAAAGCGGGCAACTGTTTAGCGTGCCACATGATTCCTGGTGGAAATTTACCAGGCAACATTGGCCCACCACTACTTGCCATGAAAGCAAGATTTCCAAATAAAGCAGATTTAAGAGCGCAAATTTGGGATGCAACTGAAAAAAATCCAAACACAATCATGCCTCCATTTGGAAAGCATGGTGTTTTGACCGAAAAACAAATTGATCAAGTGACCAATTACATTTATTCAAAATAAGGAGAAGACAATGAAAAGAAGATTATTTCTAAAAAGCGCAATGGCAGGTTCTGCAGTTGCAACAGCTGTAGGTGCAGGCCTACTAACCCCGTCAATGGTATTTGCAAATACTGCAGACTTTAAAGCGGTATCAGATGCAGCAGCTGCGGCTTCAGCAGGTGCAGGTAAAGGCTCGTTTAAGTTTAAAGCGCCAAAGATTGCTGAAAATGGTGCAGTTGTACCAATGACAGTAGACGCTTCTAAGATGGACGGCGTGACTAACATCTCTTTCTTTGTTAAGGAGAACGGAACACCTTTAGCGGCTTCATTTAACTTATCGGGTGCGGCAGCAGGCTATGTTTCTACTCGTATTAAGATGGGTAAAACATCTCAAGTAGAAGCGTTGGTGACTGCAGGTGGCGCAACAACTAAAGTATCACAAGAAGTTAAAGTAACTATTGGCGGCTGTGGCGGTTAATTCGCACGCGAATCAAATAAATTAGGAGAATATAATGGGAAATATTAAATTAAAGCCAAAGGCTAGAAAAGGTGTTATCGGTATTAAGGCGCTTATTAAGCACCCTATGGAAACTGGTCTTCGTAAAAAGAAAGGTAAGATCGTGCCTGCTAACCATATCACACACATGACTGTTGCGCACAATGGTAACGTTGTAGTAGATGCAGATATTGGTAGTTCTATTTCTAAAGATCCATACTTTCAGTTCAACGTTGCAGGCGCCAAAGGCGATACAATCGAGCTTAAATATACTGACAATAAAGGCAAAACTGGTTCTGCGACTGCAAAGTCTAAGTAACTTTTTTATTATTGAGGAGAGATTAATGAAAAAACTAATAACAGCAGTTGCTGGCATCAGTTTTTTGGTTGGAGCGGCGTCTGCAGATGTTGCTTCTGACCATAAAGCTTTTATTGACTACTTTAAGGCAATGAAGCCAAACGTTGAATTTGCAGATTACACTAATGGTGTTTATGCATTTGATGAAGGTTCAAGAGAGCAATTTGAAGAAATCTTAGACGGTATTCCTCCTTACGAGGAAGCGTTAGAAAAAGGTGGAGAGGAGTTTGTTAAGTTTGGTCTTGGTAAGTGTGCAGCACTTGCAGATCCGGCAGCAGCTCGTATTAAGCACCCATACTTTGATGATGCAACTCAAAAAGTTGTAACGCTTGAAGGTGTTTTAAAGGCATGTTACCACCAGCAAACTGGTAAAAAACTAGGTTCTAATAAGGGTAAGATTGCCCGTATTAGTGCTTGGATTTCTGACCAAGCAGCAGGTGAAAAGGTCAATGTAAAGGTTGAAGGTGCTGGCGCACAAGCGGCATATGATCAAGGTAAGGCTTTTTTCTACGGTAAGCGTGGACAGTTCAATATGTCATGTGCAGATTGTCATGTGTACAACGCTGGCAAAAAAGCGCGTGCTGACATCTTGTCACCTGCTTTAGGCCATACAACACACGTTCCAATGTATCGTGCGAAATGGGCTGGTTTAGGTACTTTACAGCGTCGTTATGGCGGTTGCTTAAAAAACATGCGTGCTAAGCCAATTGGTTCTCAGACTGAGACTATGAATAACTTAGAGTATTTCCATCAAGCAATGAGCAACGGTCTAGAAATTACTGCCGCACGTTACAGAAAATAATAGGAGAATAAAGATGAAAAAAGTATTAATTACAGTTTTGTCAGTATTCGCCTTAACAGCTCAAGCTGATTTTCTAGGTAGCGCCCATAACTGGAATAAAGGATCTTCTGATTCGTTTAAGTCTGCTGTTAAAGCAGCTGAAGCTGGCTATAAAGCTAACTTGGCAGTTGAAATGGCTTGGCGTGATACGGGCAAGATGATTAAAGAAGCTAAGAAACTAAATGCTGCAGGTAAAACTGCTGCTGCAGTGGCATTAGCTAATAAGGCACATCGTCAATCAGTGAACGCTACGGCGCAAACACCATTGGCTCAGAGTGCAGGTCCTCTTTTCTAAAGCCGATCTTCATGTTAAAAAAATACCCCTTAATTGGGGTATTTTTTTGTCTTAAATAAAGTCAATTATCCATGAAATTGATGGATAATTAATTTCTACACTTGATTTAATAAAGCTCATTTTTATGTCCAATTCTGGTTTTTGTCATCTACATTGTCAAAGTGAGTTTTCGGTTGTTAACTCGTTGATACGAATTCCAAAATTAATCGATAAAGCGGTCGAGCTAGGCATGGACAGTATCGCATTAACGGATGAATCAAATTTATATGCAGCCGTTAAATTTTATCAAAAGGCGATTGCGGCTAATATTAAGCCTATTTTTGGCGCCCGAATTAATATTCGTAATGAAGAGGGTGAATTTTACTCGGCTCTTTTATTGTGTCAAAATCATCAAGGCTATCTAAACTTGTCAGAATTAATTTCATTGTCCTATATGCAGGGACGATCAACTGAAGGAGTTAGTATCGATGAGGCTCAATTGGTTGAATATCATACGGGGTTGATTTTAATTGCACCGCCCGTTAGTAGCGATGTTGCCAAACATTTACTATCGAACCAAATTATTGAAGCCAAGCAGAAGGCGGGTTTTTGGCAATCTGTTTTTGGCGATCGCTATTATTTGGCGGTTCAGCGTACCTCTCGTGAGCATGATGAACAGCACTTGCATTTGTGTATTAATTTAGCACTAGAATTAGATATTGCAGTTGTGGCGACGAATGATGTTCAGTTTTTATCTGCCGATGATTTTGATGCACACGAAGCGAGAATATGTATTTCACAGGGTGGTTTATTAGATGACGCTCGTCGAACACGTCATTTTTCTAATCAGCAATATTTAAAGTCAATAGGTCAAATGCAAGAATTGTTTGTTGATTTGCCTGAGGTATTGATTAATACCGTTGAAATTGCACAGCGTTGCAATGTTCATTTTGAATTACACAAAAAAAACTACCTACCTGATTTTCCTATTCCGGATGATTTAAGTATCGCTGAGTTTTTTACATTAGAATCTGAACGTGGCCTTGATTACCGACTTGAAGGATTGGAAGTTGATCTGTCAGAGTACAATGCTCGACTTAAATTCGAACTTGATGTAATTATTCAAATGGATTTTCCTGGCTATTTTTTAATTGTTGCTGATTTTATTAAGTGGTCTAGAGAAAACGATATTCCAGTAGGTCCAGGTCGTGGATCGGGTGCAGGATCTTTAGTGGCCTATGTACTTGGTATTACAAATGTTGATCCGATTAAACACGAGCTGCTATTTGAGCGCTTTCTAAACCCTGAGCGTGTTTCTATGCCAGATTTTGATATTGATTTCTGCACCGATAGGCGTGATGAGGTAATTGACTATGTAGCCAAAAAATATGGCCGTGAGAAAGTTTCTCAAATTATCACCTACGGCACCATGGCAGCAAAAGGTGTGGTGCGTGATGTTGGCCGTGTCTTGGGGCATCCATATGGTTTTAGTGACAAAATTTCTAAACTAATTCCTAACGATTTAAAGATGACTTTGGATAAGGCATTAATGCCAGAATCTGAAGGTGGCTCCGATGACTTGTTGGCACGATACGACTCTGAGGAGGCGGTAACTGACCTAATTAACCTATCTAAAAAACTTGAAGGGGTGGTGCGAAATGTTGGTACGCATGCTGGTGGTGTGGTTATTGCACCGAGTAAGATTAGTGATTTTTGTCCGGTTTACAAAGGTGATGGTGACGAGGATGGTGTTGTATCTCAATTTGATAAAGATGATGTTGAAGCGGTAGGATTGGTTAAGTTTGACTTTTTGGGTTTGTCAAATTTAACAGTGATTCAAAAAGCTATTAAGATGATTGAAGAGAGCGGCTTGAGTAATGAAAAAATCGATCTAGATGCTTTGCCACTGGATGATAAAAAAGTTTATGAGTTGTTGCAGCGTTGTGATACAACAGGCATCTTTCAGCTGGAATCTGACGGCATGCGTAGTTATTTAAAAAAACTACAAGCTGACTGTTTTGAGGATATTGTAGCCATGTTAGCGCTTTATCGTCCAGGCCCTTTAGATGCCGGCATGGTAGATGACTACATCAATGTAAAGCATGGCGCCAAGGTTAAGTATCCACATCCAATGCTACAAGAAATTCTCGAACCAACTAATGGTGTATTTTTATACCAAGAGCAGGTGATGAAATCAGCCCAGGTAATGGCTGGCTATTCGTTAGGTGGTGCAGATTTGTTGCGTCGTGCTATGGGTAAAAAGAAAGTTGAAGAAATGGATAGGCAGCGTAGTGTCTTTGTTACTGGTGCAAGTGATAAAGATATTGATGAGAAAAAGGCCAATGAAATTTTTGATTTGATTGATAAGTTTTCTGGCTATGGGTTTAACAAATCCCATTCCGTGGCCTACGCTTATGTTTCTTATCATACGGCTTGGCTTAAGTCGCATTATCCGGCGCCATTTATGGCAGCCGTACTGTCAGGCATGATGGATGATACCGACCGTGTATCCTTCACTGTAGGTGAAATTAGGCAAATGGGCTTAACCGTTAATGGGCCAAATGTTTGTTTGTCTGATTATCAATTTAGTATCGCTGATGATAAGACGGTTGTTTATGGTTTGGGTGCTGTCAAGGGTGTGGGAGAGGCTTTGGTCGAAAAGCTTATGCTTGAACGCCAAGAAAATGGTGCCTTTAAAGATTTGTTCGATTTTTGCTTTAGAATTCAAAAGCGTTATTTAAATAGGCGCGCACTTGAGGCGTTAATTTATAGTGGCGCATTTGATGTATTTGGGGTTGATCGCTCGAGCTTGATCAAAACTTATCCCGTAGCAGTTAAGCAAGCAGAGCAGCGACAAAATGATCAGTTTAATGGGCAAAGTGGATTATTTGCTAGTGTTGAGGCGCATACAGAATATGAGGCTAATTATCTTCATGCGCCTGAGTTTTCTTTTCGTCAGCGTTTGGCATTTGAAAAGATGGTAATGGGTTATTATTTTTATGATCATCCTACTGATGAGTACAAAGCCGATGTTAAACATATTAGCGCCACATTACCTAGCCAGATAAAATTTCGTAACAATAAAGATGTTCGTGTCCTAGCGTTAATTTCTGAGTTGCGCTATCGTCCAACCCGAAAAGGAGGGCAAATTGCTATTGTGGCTGTAGAAGATGGCCACTTGTCATTGAACGCAGTGGTATTTTCTAAAGCTTTGGGTGAGGTGAGTGATAAGCTTATTGTGGATGACGTGGTGATCGTGACAGGAAAAATTCAACGTGATGATTATCGTGATGGCTGGCAAATTATTGTTGATAAAATTGAAAATATTGACGAAGTTAAGAAAAATTACGCCAAAGGATTTGAAATTAGGCTTGATGCGCAACAACAGCCTATTTTTGATCAAGTGTGTCAATTGCTGCAATCGCACCAAGGTAGTTGTCCAGTTAAAATTTCATACAATACCAACCGATTGCAAGGTAGTATTCCATTAGGAAAACAACTAAGGGTTAATCCAGATCAGGCCTTGGTAGAGGCGGTCAATAAGTTAACTCAATCTCAATCCAGCAAAATCCATTATCATTAGTTTTGCGCTAATCGCACTGGCGCCAATAATAGCGTTGATGCGTTTTTCGATAACGTTTAACTCTTAGTTGATCGCCTAGTTTTAGATCTATTTGCCCAGCACAGGCAGTATTAATTGGCTCAATGTTGTGTTGTTGATAGCGTTTTATAATATCTGCTGCAGGGTGGTTAAATCTGTTTTTATAACCACTGGAAATGATTACTTTAGCGGGCTTTACAGTGGATAAAAATAATTCACTGGAAGAAGTTTTGCTACCATGATGTGGGCTAATCAATATATCCGATTGTAATTGATTACCCCAAATATTAATTAAATGGTGTTCAGCGGTTTTTTCTATATCGCCTGTTAGTAGTGCGCTAAAGTGCTTGTTTGAAATTTGCAATACACAAGAGGCGTTGTTACCGGTGAAGCTATGCCCCAGATTAAGCATTTTAAAGCTCACACCATCCCACTGCCAAGATGGCGCAGAATTGCAATCTTTAACATTGGCATGGGTGATTTGATTGGTGACTGAGCTAAGTATACGATCAACCGGCATATGTTTTAATAAACTGTCTAATCCGCCGATATGATCATTATCACCGTGCGAAATAATAATTGAATTAACGTTATCAATACGTTTTGTTCTTAAATAGGGAAGAATGACCGCTTCACCCATATTAAATCCTGAGCGGTAATGGGCACCTGTATCAAATACTAACACATGATTTTTAGTGCGAACAACCTGTGATAACCCTTGTCCGACATCTAATGTTGTTATTACAACCTCTCCTGTATTTAGTGACTTACTGGGCTGTAGCAAAATCAAAAGTAGTATTAAATAAGACAGTTTTCTAAGCTTGAGCGATTTGGGTAATAGGGCAATAAATATGGCGACAATCAACCACAATAGATTGGCACTAGAGATTGGCGTATAGTGCCAAAGATTAAATTCAAATAATTGGAGGTTGTTTAGCAATATGGATAGATAGATCAACGATTGGTTTGCTATTGAAAAAATAAGTTGAGTCAGTGTTTCAAATTGGGTGAAGCTAAAGATGGCGCCTAGTAAAGAAAATGGTGTGGTAATAAAGCTAAAAACCGGTATAGATGCTAAATTTGCAATGGGTGATAGTAGTGATCCAGATGAAAAGAACCAGGCAATAAGCGGCAAAGTGGCAATGCTAATTAATAACTGAATATACAATAAGCGAAATAGCCAGTGTTTGTCTTGGTGTTGTTTGACGCCATAAACAATTACACCAACTACATAAAAAGACAGCCAAAAACCAATACTGAAAACACTTAGTGGGTTTGAAATTAATACCAACAGTAGCGCTAGCCCATATAATTGCCAAATATTATGTGAGCGTCTCAAAATAACGGATAAAAACACAACGCCTGCCATGATAAATGCCCGTTGAGTTGGAATTGAAAATCCTGCAATTAGAGCGTAAATAAGCGCACTGATAAGGCCAAAATAGGCGCCAACAACAGAAGCTGGCAGTTTTAACGTGCATCTGTAACAGTGTCGCCATAAGAAGCTTACTAATAGAAAAACAAATCCAGATATCAGACCAATATGCAAGCCTGATATGACACTCAAGTGTGTTGTATTGGTGTCTTTAAACATTTCCCATTGTTCGGGAGAAATGCGTGATCTATCACCAATAATCAAGGCATTAATAACACCTGAAAATTCCAGTTTAAATAAATACTCAGACAAATGTTGACGTATATATTGACGAATGGTGTTAATAGAAACTATATTGTTAGAAGCTAGTAGTTGATTGTTATTACTGCGTTTAACATAGCCAGTAGCATCAAATTGTTGGTAAAAAAGCCATTGCTCATAATCAAAACCACCTTCGTTTTGATAACCGTTATTATGTTTTATTTTTGTTAGGAATTGCCATTGGTCACCGCTTTTTAGCGGACTGGACGGTTGGCCATACCAGGCTAATTTAATTTTTCCTTGATAAGGCTTGCTAACATTAAGTGTGAATTGGGTTTTTTCTGGTTTTTCTTGTGGTAAATCTGTAATCGTGCCAGTAACCATAATTGGTGTATTGAAGTATTTTTCGTCAATGCCACTGTTTAATAGTTGCGTGGAAAATAACCCCATCCAACTAAAACCTGCGATAAAAAATGCTAAATTGATTGCTAGTGACTTTTGACGTTTAAAAGTCAACAAAACAACCAATAATAAGGTGAAAAATCCTCCAATTTCAAGTGATGAAAATACTAGGGTATTTTTTACTGAAAATAACAAGATTCCAAAGAGGAAATTAAGAGCAAAAAGTAGCATATTTAAGGCTTAATCAGTCAATTAATTTGGACGTTACAAAATTAGCAATTTATGAATGTCTAATATATCGTGAAACCCTTGATTTATCACGTGAAACACGTTTAGTTTTCCTCCAGTATGTTTTTTAAATGATTAATGAGTGTTTTCTAATATTATGATTTGATTTATAAAACTATAACTCATTGATTTTTAAGTAAAAAATATAAGTGATTAGTTTTTATTCAAAACTATAAAAAACAGCAATACATCAACGTTTTTGCCACTTTTTAAAGAGATATTAACAGAGTTATCCACAGTTTTGTGAGTAACTTTAACAGGTGTTGATTTAACGCTGTTTTTAAGCGTTTATAAGAACTCTTTAATGAAGATATTTAAGATTTTTTCAGCTATTTTAGATTTACTGTTTTTGCTGATATTTTTTTGCTGTTTTTTACTAATAAAAGTGACTTGATTTTCATCATTATTGAAGCCAATATTGGTGTCAGAAACATCATTTAAAATAACAGCATCACAACCCTTATTTTTTAGCTTAATTTCAGCATTTTTGATCGTATTTTGTGTTTCAGCAGCAAAGCCAATGCACCAAGGTTTGTTGGGCAGTTTACAAACATCGGCTAGAATGTCTTTGTTGGGTGCTAGCTCTAATATTAACGACTGTTTGGATTTTTTGATTTTTTGCTGTTGTTGTGTTTTAACTTGATAATCGCTAACTGCGGCAACAGCAATAAATATATCTTGTTGATCAATATTGTTCATGACCACTTCATGCATTTGATCAGCACTAAGCGCTTGAATATTAGTAGCCTTATCATTAAGTGCCGCATTAATATTGGCATACACGCAAGTGACTTTAGCGCCCATTTCAATGCAACGATTGACTAAGGCCATACCCATTTTGCCACTTGAATGGTTTGAGATAAAGCGTACTGGATCAATGGGCTCTATGGTGGCCCCTAGTGTAATTAAAACACGCTTGCCACTCAGCTGAGTGCTTTCAAGTTGTTTGGCCACTTGTTTGGCGATATCAAGCGCTTCAGGCAATCTACCTGGACCTATATCACCACAAGCCTGAGCACCTGAATCTGGCTTAATAATAGCAATATGTCGATGGCGCAATTGAGTTAAGTTGTCTTGTAGTGGTTGGGACTGAAACATTTGCTGGTTCATGGCGGGCGCTATCATCAAGCGAGCATCGGTTGCTAAAATGACACTGGTTAGTAAATCACAAGCCTGGCCATTTACAAGGTTGGCAATCGTGTTGGCACTGGCTGGTGCAATCAAAATTAAATCTGCCCATTTTGCCAATTCAATATGACTCATAGATAGTTCAGCTTCTTTGTCCCATAAATTATCGTGAACGCTGTGTTGCGAAATGGCTTGGAGTGATAATTGAGTAATAAATTGAGCACCACCAGATGTTAGAACAACGCGCACATCTGCGCCAAGATCTTGCAATCGCCTGATAATATCAGGTGATTTGTAAGCTGATATTGAACCACTTACCCCGAGTAAAATGCGTTTATTGGTTAAGCTGCTCATGTTTTTATGGTGGCAGTTATGCGCATATCATCACCAACTAAACGTAGGTCGCTGATGGATAATTTAATTTGATCTTGCATATTGTCAATGGGCAAGGTTGCCATAGAGTTGGCATTACTACCCAGTAGCGTTGGGGCGGTGTAGATGATCAATTCATCAATTAAAGCATTTTCAATCATAGCGCCAATCAATCCTGGCCCTGCTTCAAGTAGAACAGAATTAACCCCTTGTTCACCGAGTTGTAATAGTATGTTATTTAAATCAAGTTTGCCGTTTGAATTTAGAGTGGTGTTGTCTGTGTTAAAAATTTGAGTCGGCGCAGTTTTAGAAAAAATATTAAGTGACTGATCGGTAACTTGATGTTTGCCATCAACCACTACCCGAATTGGGCTAACATTTAACTCTGCAGAGCGTACTGTCATTGATGGATTATCTGCTAACACAGTGCCAGAACCAGTCATAATGGCCTGATGGCTAGCACGAAGACGTTGAACGTCTTCTCTAGCGTTTTTTCCGGTAATCCATTTACTTTGGCCAGATTGCATGGAGGTTTTTCCATCTAGACTCATGGCAATTTTGCAAGTGACAAATGGACGTTTGCTTGTCATGCGTTTGATAAATCCACGATTAAGTTCAAAAGCTTGATCTTCCAATAAGCCCAGCTCAACCTCAATACCTGCATTTTCAAGCATTGTGACACCTTGGCCGCTCACAAGTGGGTTGGGATCTAGCATGGCAATAATAACTTTCTCGGCACCTGAATTGATAATAGCTTGTGCGCAAGGCGGGGTTTTTCCTTGATGTGAACAAGGTTCTAAAGTGACATACAAAGTTGCATCAGTGGCTTGGTGGTTAATTTGCTCAAGTGCATGAATTTCAGCATGCGCTTGGCCAAAGGTTTGATGATAGCCTTTGGCGATAATTTCACCGTCTTTTTCAATGACACAGCCTACCATTGGATTGGCACCCACACCATGCATTCCCTGGCGCGCAAGCTTAAGTGCTAAGCCCATGTTTTGAGTGTCATTTATTGAAAAAGTTGGCACAATAGTTAGATATAATTGTCTAATTAATTAATCATATTTTACCTAGGAGAAATGACATGGATGAACAGAAAAAACAAGCGCTAAAAGCGGCTTTATCGCAGATTGACAAGCAGTTTGGTAAAGGTTCAGTTATGTTCTTGGGTGATGATGAAGCACAAACAGATATTGAAGCGGTATCAACCGGTAGTTTGAGCTTAGATGTTGCTTTGGGTATTGGTGGTTTGCCAAGAGGACGTGTGATTGAAATTTATGGTCCTGAATCTTCAGGTAAGACAACATTAACATTACACGTAATCGCTGAGATGCAAAAATTAGGCGGCACGGCGGCTTTTATTGATGCTGAGCATGCGCTAGATCCTCAGTATGCAAAGCGCTTAGGTGTTAATACAGATGATTTGTTAATCTCTCAACCAGATACAGGCGAACAAGCGCTGGAAATCACAGACATGCTGGTACGTTCGGGTAGTGTTGATATTGTGGTGGTGGATTCAGTAGCGGCACTGACACCAAAAGCAGAAATTGAAGGCGAGATGGGCTCGTCACACATGGGTCTTCAAGCTAGATTAATGTCACAAGCATTAAGAAAGCTAACCTCTAATATTAAAAAAACTAATACCATGGTTATTTTCATCAATCAGTTGCGTATGAAAATTGGTGTTATGTTTGGTAATCCTGAAACAACAACAGGCGGTAATGCGTTAAAGTTCTATGCCTCAGTTCGACTGGACATTCGTCGCATTGGTGCCATTAAAAAAGGTGATGAAATTTTAGGTAACGAAACTCGCGTTAAGGTTCTGAAGAATAAAGTAGCACCACCCTTTAAACAGGCTGAGTTCCAAATTTTATACAATCAAGGCATCTCTTTGGAAAGTGAGATTATCGACTTGGGCGTTAAATTGGGTTTTGTTGAAAAAGCAGGCGCTTGGTATAGCATTGAAGGTGAACGAATTGGCCAAGGCAAGGATAATGCACGCGATTACCTGAAAGACAATCCCGAATTGCGCCAGAGTGTAGAAGATAAAATTCGTGAACAGTTAATGAACACCAGTGACGAGAGCGAATAAGCAAACGTGTTATGCCAGTGCGATGCAACTATTGGTTCGACGTGAACATTCTGTTATTGAATTAACCCAAAAGCTTACACAAAAAGAGTTTGATCAAGCCGAGATTGAGGCGGCGATTGAGCTACTTATTGAGCAAAACTATCAAAGTGACGCACGTTTTGCAGCGGAATTTGTTCACATGCGCTTTAATCAGGGAAAGGGTCCTATTAAGATTAGTGCCGACTTAAAGCAGCGTGGTATTGATCAGTTTGATTTAACTGGGTTTGATTTTTATACATTAGCAAAAGATATACGCGTTAGAAAGTTTGGTCAAGCGGTGCCGAGCGACTATAAAGAAAAAGCCAAACAGCAGCGTTTTTTACAATCCAGAGGATTTAATTTTGAGCATATCAACCAATCATTTGAAGCTGAATAAATTGCTTTCAATGCGCTCACCGCTTTATATTAAGTATCCCAATGGTGAGGCTCGTGTGATTGAATACATTTTTGAGCATCCGCAAGGTGTCATTTATTTTGAATTGTTTTGGGAAAAAGATCCAACTTATAGTATTCATCTAATCGAAGGAGTAATTAGTGGTGATGGCCCTTGGCGAGTGGGAGAATGTACATTTCATGTATTGGGTTGTAATCATACTCATCCACAGTTGTGCGAATTGCGCTCGTTTTGGCAGCAAGAGCTATTGCAACACCCTCAACAATTTCGTACGAATGAAGTACTTAAAATAGCGTTAGAAAAAGGCGCCATTGTGCCAAAAGATCATCCAATGAACGATGCACGCTACTAATAATTCCACTCAAGCTTATGATTTTAAAACTCAAGACATGAAAGTCTTGAGAAAATTATTGCCTTATTTGTCAGCCATGAGAGCACGAGTTATATTGGCTACCTTGTTTTTAATTGCGGCTAAATTAGCCAACGTGGCTGTGCCTGTTGTTCTTAAAGAAATTGTCGATTCGCTAGATCAAACCAATGCTTTGTTAATATTGCCACTGGGCGCATTGTTTGCTTATGGTTTGCTAAGGTTGGCCAGCTCTTTGTTTAATGAGCTTAGAGATGCTATTTTTGCAAAGGTTCGCTATCACGCCATGCATTTAATTGCATTGGGTGTGTTTAAGCATTTGCATACATTGGATCTTTCGTTTCACTTAGACAGGCGTATTGGTGGCATTACTCGAGATATTGATCGTGGCACACAAAGTGTTTCAACACTACTTTCTATCTTTGTATTTAATATCTTGCCGTCATTTTTTGAAGTGTGCCTAGTGATCGGATTACTGTGGATTAATTATGATGTTTTCTTTGCTGGCATATCGCTAGCAACTGTGGTATTTTATATTGGCTTAACTTTGGCTATTACCACTTGGCGAATGAAATATCGCTATCAAATGAATGACATGCAGTCAGAGGCAAACACCAATGCAGTAGACAGTTTGATCAACTATGAAACGGTTAAATATTTCAATCGTGAGCAATTTGAGGTTGACCGGTATCAAGACACAATGAGTCGTTGGGAAAATGTGGCCACTAAGAGTTTTACTTCGATGACTGCGCTTAATTTTGTCCAAGGTGCGGTTATTGCTATCGGTGTAACGTTAATCTTGATTATGGCAGCCGAAGGCGTGGTAACTCAGCAATTAAGCCTTGGTGATATGATTATGATCCAAGCATTACTATTGCAACTTTTCTTGCCTTTGGGGTCGCTAGGCATTATTTATCGTCAAATTAAGCATAACTTTATTGATATGAATAATATGTTTAATTTGCTTGATAAGCGGCCAAAAGTTTGTAGTGCTGATGATGCGCCTGACTTGCAAGTCACTCAGGCGAATATTGAATTTAAATCAGTTTCTTTTTCTTACCCTGGAAAAAAACCTGCATTACAAGCGATTGATTTTTGCATCAAACCTGGGCAAAAAGTGGCCATTGTTGGCGCTTCAGGATCGGGAAAGTCCACCTTAGCAAAATTATTGTTTAGATTTTATGATGTTGACTCGGGTGAAATTTTGATTGATGGTCAAAACATTAAGCACCTTAACCAACAGTCGGTGCAAAAATCTATGGGCGTTGTGCCACAAGATACAGTGATGTTTAATGAAAGTATTTACTATAATATTGCTTATGGTCGAGAGGGTGCTAGTAAAGCAGAAGTAAAGGCTGCTGCCAAGCTTGCTTTTATTGACCGCTTTATTGAACAATTGCCAGAAGGTTATGACACGTTGGTTGGTGAGCGTGGTTTAAAATTATCTGGTGGTGAAAAACAGCGACTAGCCATTGCCAGGGTGTTGTTAAAAAATCCACCCATACTTATCTTTGATGAGGCAACTTCGGCGCTTGATTCTTATTCAGAGAAGATGGTGCAACAAGCATTAGATTCATTGAGTCAGCAACACACCACTTTGGTTATTGCTCATCGTCTATCTACCATTGTGGATAGCGATCATATCATTGTGCTAAATGAGGGAAAAATCCAAGAAAGTGGCACTCATCAGCAGTTGTTGTCAGCTCAAGGTGAATATGCTAAGCTTTGGAAATTACAAGTTGATGCTCAAAATAAACATAATCAGTGATAAAAAATATAAACACCATGAAATTTAAGTTAAATAAAACTAATAATAAAGCCCGCCGTGGCACTATGACATTTGATCGCGGCACTGTTGAAACGCCTGCATTTATGCCAGTAGGCACCTATGGCACAGTTAAGGCAATGACACCTGAAGAGGTGAGCGGATTAGGTGCGCAAATTATTTTAGGCAATACGTTTCATTTGGCCATTACACCGGGTACCGATGTGATTGAAGCTCACGGTGATTTGCATGATTTTATGCATTGGCAAGGGCCGATACTGACAGATTCTGGCGGGTTTCAGGTGTTTAGCTTAGGCGCCATGCGCAAGATTAGTGAACAGGGTGTTGATTTTAGATCGCCAAAAAATGGCGATAAAATTTTTATGGGCCCTGAAGAGTCTATGCAAATTCAGAAAAAACTGGGCTCAGATATTGTGATGATTTTTGACGAATGCACACCTTATCCTGCTGACAAAGCAACGGCTGATCAGTCAATGCAGTTATCTCTACGTTGGGCAAAACGCTCAAAAGATGAGCATGTAAATCTTAATAATGAGAATGCATTATTTGGTATTGTTCAAGGCGGTATGTTTAAAGATTTGCGTCAAGAATCTGCCAAGGCGCTAGTTAATATTGGTTTTGATGGTTACGCTATTGGCGGACTCAGTGTGGGCGAACCAAAGGAAGAGATGATTAAAGTGTTAGATTATCTACCTGATGAATTACCCGCCGATAAGCCAAGGTATTTAATGGGTGTGGGTACACCAAGTGATTTGGTTGAGGCGGTTGAGCGCGGCATTGATATGTTTGATTGTGTTATGCCGACACGTAACGCGCGTAACGGCTATTTATTTACCTCGGTTGGTATTGTTAAAATTAGAAATGCCCAATATAAGCTAGATACCTCAACTCTTGATGAGCGTTGTGGTTGCTACACTTGCCAAAACTATACTAAGTCTTATTTGCACCATTTACAACGTAAAAATGAAATTTTAAGTGCGCGACTAAACACCGTTCATAATTTATATTATTATCAAGATTTAATGGCGCAAATAAGACGCGCTATTGAAAATGATTGCTTTGCTGAGTTTAAGGATAATTTCTACAAGCTTCAGGCGCAAGCATAATGAGTCAAAAATTATTGTTCTTTGTTGACGAAGGTGGTTTTGAAGATTACACGCCGTTATTTATCGAACAAGGGTTTGTGGTTGATTTTGAAGATTCTCAACGTAAAGCAACTAAACTTGCTAAAAAGAATACCTATCAAGTACTGGTGGCAGAGTTTAGTCACAATCCTGAGTTTAGAGACCGAGTTAGCAACATTGAATCTTTATTAGCTACTTTGGAAGGAAATTCACCCGATGCCAAAATTGTTATTTTGTATGATGAGCTAAATCAACCGCAATTGGATCAATTAAAGGCTAGATATCGAATGGATGTTACCTTGTCGTTTCCAATTGATAAGGTGCTACTTCATCAGGCCATCAGCTGAACGTTGATTAAAATATACATCTAGCACTTTGCGTGCTAGTGGGGCAGCTTTGGAGCTGCCACTGCCCGCATTTTCAACAATAATGGCAATGGCAATTTCAGGCTCTTCAATGGGCGCAAAGCCAGTAAAAAGCGCATGATCTCTGAGTTTCTCTTCATACTTTTCAGCAATATATTGCTCTTCAGGATCAAGGCCAAACACTTGTGCAGTGCCCGTTTTTCCAGCCATGGTATAAGTTAGACCTTTGTTTAAGCGTCTGGCAGTTCCTTTAGGAGCGTAAATCGTCATTTTCATACCCTCAAGAACTTCCTCCCAATGATGGATATCTTTGATAGGGATTTGTCGACTGTGCTTATTGTTGGCCTCAACAATAGATTCGCCAGGCTTTTGAATGCTTTTTAATAATTTGGGCTGAAACAATTGACCTTTGTTGGCTAGTGCTGCTGTAGCAACAGCAAGCTGCAAAGGGCTTGAAGTCATAAAGCCTTGTCCAATACCAGCAATAAGGGTTTCACCACGATACCACGGCTCGTTACGGTTAATTTTTTTCCATGATTTGGACGGCATAATGCCGCCTTTCTCACCTGGAATATCAATACCTGTTTTTTGCCCAAAATTAAATAAAGTTAAATTTTTGTGTAGTTTATCAATACCCATTTTGTCGGCCAAATCATAGAAAAACACATCACAAGACTGAGCAATAGAATCTTTCATATCAACATGACCATGGCCATCTCTCTTCCAATCGTTAAATTTTCGCTTAACATTTGGCAATCTGAAAAATCCCGGGCAAAAAGTCTTGCTGTCTGTTGTATTGATACCCTCTTCAAGTCCAGCTAAAGCAACCATAGGTTTGACGGTTGAGCCTGGTGGGTAAAGCCCTTGAATGGAGCGATTAAGCTGAGGAATATCTTTTGAAGTTTGTAATAATTCATAATTAGCATGTGAAATGCCATTAACAAACCAATTGGGGTTGTAGGTCGGGGTGCTGACCAAAGTAAGCACTTCGCCATTTTTAACATTAACCACAACAATTGATCCGCGTTTTCCAGCCAGCACTGATTCAGCCATTTTTTGCATATTTAAATCTAGGCTTAGATATAAGTTTTGACCTGCAATTGAAGGTGTGATGATTTTTGTATCGACCACACGGCCACTGACATTTCGCTCGATTTGCTTAATACCAGTTTTTCCATGTAACAAGGTTTCGTATTGTTTTTCAATGCCAACTTTTCCAACAAACTGAGTGCCAGAATAGTTCTGCCGATCATATTGTAATTTATCTTTTTTATTCATCCTGGAAACGTAGCCAAGTGCATGAACGCTAGATGAATCATGTGGATAGACGCGATGAAAATAGGGCTCTACTTCGATACCTGGGAATTGATTACTGACTAAAAATTTAGCCACTTGATCTTTACTTAAATTGTGCTTAATAGGAATGTTGTTAAATTTTCGAAAGCGTTTTCTATTCTTGTGATAACGCTTGACATCTTGTTCATCAATAAACCCAGCGCGCTGTAGCTCGATTAGGACTTTACTAATGTTAGGCACTTTTTCAGGCGTGAGTGTTAATTGGTAGGTTAGTTGGTTAGTGGCAAGTAGTACGCCATTTCGATCAAAAATTTTGCCTCGAGCTGGGGTGATTGGCAAACTACGCATTTGATTACCGAGCGCTTCTTCTTGGTAATATTCATGATTAGTTACTTGTAGATTAAATACACGAACGACCAGCAACAAAGCGAGTAAAAATATAAAAATTAGCGCCAGTTTCAATCGGGATGATAATAGTAACTTCTCAAGTTGAGCGTTGCCAATACTGTCCATAGCTATTGGTGCCTACATTTGGCGAGCGAAAAGCGAACTATCGGCCAAAAAAGAGCACTGGTGAAGGGTGCTAACAATAGGTAGTAATTATTACTGGTGCCATGTACTAATACATGGGTCAACAAGAAAAAGACAAGATAAATACAGCTTGAGAAAAAGACATACACTTGCTGAGTGCTTAAATTGGATACATGAAATGACTGTTTAACATTGTTGATGAATAAACCGGCTAGAATTAATGCTAATGCATTTTGACCTAAAAGATCACCTTGAAGAATATCTAGCAGGACGCCTAAAATTAGAGCAACAAATAAACTGCCTTTAACAGGAAAATAAACCAACCAATAAGTAAATAGTAGCAACATCCAAAAAGGCGATATATCTAACATAACCTCGTTAAATGGTAAGGCGCTTAAGATGAGTGAAAATAACGTAATCTTTAGTAAGAAAATATAAGGTCGCTGTGTATTCATGACTTTTCTAAAATAATAACAAACTCCAAATCTGAGGTTTGCTGAATAGGTGCCAAAATAACGTGCAAAAAGGATTCGTTCTTATGTTTTTCCACATGGATAACTCGCCCGACGGGATACCCATCTGGGAACTTTCCACCCAATGAACTACTTAAAAATAAATCATTTATTTTTATATCTAATTCAGGCTCAACAAAGTTAAGTCTCATATGATATTTATTTTCTGCCAGTCCTTGGCTGATTGCTTGAATACCGTTTCGAGCACTTTTTACTGGAATGTATTGAGTTGGATCGCTGGCCATTAAAATACTAGCACTCATGGGGGTTAATTCGGTAATTTGCCCAACCACACCTTGAGCGCCCAAAACTACCTGGCCGATACGCAACTGATCATCACTGCCTTTATTGATAATTAATTGTTTTTTCAAGCGTGAGCGTCTAACGTGCTCAACACGCGCTAAACTAAATTTTGCCTGTTGTAGGGTATGACTTGAGTTAAGTAGTGATTTAAGCTTGGTGTTTTCAAGCGCTAACTGTTCTGTTTGTTGAAGTTGAGCTTTTAGTTTGAGCAGTTGTGAATTGAGATTTTGGTTGTCGCTTAGCAGCTGATCTTTACCGGTGCCTTGCTCGTTAATCCAGGTGTAGAGTTTTTCCGGTAGGCTAACCAGCATATAAACCGGAGAAATAAGTGTCGCAACACCTTGTCTAAGGCTGTTAAGATAGGAAAGCTTGTAGTCAAATAGAATTAAAAATATGGCAATAATAACTGGGATAAAGGTTTTAAAAAAGTTCATTAGCCTTGTCCAATTAATTGCAGAACGATTTTATTCAGCTGCCAAGAATCCCATATTGTGCTTGCTAATCATATCAAGTGCAACACCACCGCCACGAGCAACACAGGTTAGTGGATCATCAGCAATTCGTACTGGCAGATTGGTTTCTTGATTAATTAATTTATCAAGCCCGTCTAACAATGCACCACCACCAGTTAATACCAGACCGTTTTCAGCGATGTCTGAGCTAAGTTCAGGCGGTGTTTTTTCAAGTGCGGTTCTAACTGAGCTAATGATCGTTTTTAGTGGCTCTTGTAGTGCTTCTAAGATTTCAGTATTGGTAATTTCAAAACTAACTGGAATACCTTTGGCAACATCTCTACCTCTAAATTCAATCTTTTTAACTACATTGGTTTTAAAAGCTGAACCTACTTCCTCTTTAATTTGTTCTGCAGTGGCAGGGCCGATAATGATACCGTGCTCGCGACGAACGAACTTAATAATGGTGTCGTCGAATACATCGCCACCAACACGTAGTGAGTCAGAATAAACAATGCCATTTAAAGACATGATGGCAATTTCTGTTGTACCACCACCAATATCAATTACCATGGCACCAGAAGCTTCCTCAATTGCCATGCCAGCGCCTAGGGCGGCAGCCATTGGCTCTTCAATAAGGTACACGTCGCGTGCACCAGCGCCAACTGCACTTTCTTTAATAGCGCGACGCTCAACCTGGGTAGCGCCACAAGGGACACAAATTAATACTTTAGGACTGGGTGAGAAAAAGCCAGAGCGTAGCACTTTGCGAATGAAATGCTGAAGCATTTTTTCAGTTACTTTAAAATCAGCAATCACACCATCTTTCATTGGGCGAATGGCTTCGATTGATCCAGGTGTTCTACCCAACATGTTTTTAGCATCTTGACCTACTGCAATAACCGTTGCCTCCATGGAGCCACGATCTTGACGAATAGCCACAACTGAAGGCTCGTTTAATACCACTGCGCCATCCATGTAAACAAGCGTATTAGCAGTACCTAGGTCAATTGAAAGACATTGCGCTTTGAAAAAATCAAACATAAATATTCCTGATTAATTATTGGTGAAATAAAGAGATATAATACTATAAATATTTGGCAAAAATACAACAATCCTAAAGGCGGTAAAAATATGAAAATTCAGCAGGAACACGTGATTGAAAGTGTTGCTAATGCACTGCAATATATTTCATATTATCACTCGCCAGATTTTATCCTAGCCATGGCGTCTGCTTATGAAAAAGAAACGCACAACAGTGCAAAAAATGCCATTGCGCAAATTTTAATTAATTCAAAAATGGCGGCACTCGGACAAAGGCCAATGTGTCAAGATACCGGTATTGTTAATGTCTTTGTGGAAGTGGGCATGAATGTGTCTTGGGATGCAGAGTTGTCGCTTGACGAAATGATCAATGAGGGTGTTAGAAGGGCGTTTACGAATACCCAAAATCCATTACGCGCCTCGATTGTCAAGGATCCTTTGTTCGCCAGGGAAAACACCAAGGATAACACGCCAGCGGTTATTCACTCAAAAGTTGCTAAAGGTGATAAAGTTAATTTTATCGTTGCTGCTAAAGGTTGTGGCTCGGAAAATAAAGCTAAATTTGCCATTTTAAATCCATCTGCCAGTGTTGCTGATTGGGTGCTTAAGATGGTGCCAACCATGGGTGCTGGTTGGTGTCCGCCAGGACTTATTGGTATTGGTGTAGGTGGCACAGCTGAAAAAGCCATGTTAATGGCTAAAGAAAGCTTATTAGAACCTATTGATATTACTGAAGTTGCTCAAAAAAATAATCCGACAAATGTTGAACGATTACGCCTTGAGTTATTAGAAAAAATCAACAGCCTTGGTATTGGTGCCCAGGGTCTGGGCGGATTAACAACCGTATTGGACGTTAAAATTAAAGATTACCCAACCCATGCTGCCTCTCAAGCAGTTGCCATAATTCCTAATTGTGCTGCAACCCGTCATTTGCACTTTTCAATGGATGGTTCGGGTGTGGCTGCATTGCCAGAAGTGGATATGGATATCTATCCTGACCTGGAGATGGATTATTCACAATATAAAAAAGTAAATTTAAATACACTGACACGCAACCAAATGCATGATTGGAATATTGGCGACACGCTATTATTAACGGGCACAATTATTACCGGTCGTGATGCAGCGCATGCAAGGCTTAAACAAATGTTAGATGCTGGCGAAGGCTTGCCAAAAGGTGTGGACTTTGATAATAAATTTATTTATTATGTTGGCCCGGTGGATGCTGTTGGCGATGAGGTTATCGGCCCTGCAGGGCCAACCACGGCTACAAGAATGGATCGTTATACCGATATGATGCTTGAAAATACTAATATTCTCGGCATGATTGGCAAGGCTGAGCGTGGTGAGCAAACTGTTAAAAGTATTAAAAAACATCAGGCCAGTTATTTAATTGCTGTGGGTGGTGCGGCTTACCTAATTTCCAAATCCATTAAGAAGGCCAAAAAACTTGCTTTTGCTGAGATGGGTATGGAAGCCATTTATGAATTTGAAGTTGAGAATATGCCGGTAACTGTCGCAGTTGATAATAAAGGTGACAATATTCATGGCATCTTTCAAGAGTTGCAACTCAAGTATAATTAACAGCTGAAGTTGGTCGGATAGTCGCTGGTGAGTTTACTCATCAGAGGAAAGTCCGGGCTCCATAGAGCAAAGTGCTAGCTAACAGCTAGGTAGGGTGACCTAATGGAAAGTGCTGCAGAGATTTAGACCGCCTGTTTTTAACAGGTAAGGGTGAGAAGGTGCGGTAAGAGCGCACCGCACGGAAGGTAACAACCGTGGCAAGGTAAACCCCACTTGGAGCAAGCTCAAATAGGCTACCATTGATGTGGCTCGCATAAGGTAGCGGGTAGAGTGCTAAAGCGTCTTGGCGACACGGCGCGTAGATGAATGGCTATCTATTACAGAACCCGGCTTATAGACCGACTTCTTACATCTTCTTTTTTCTTTCTACTTTGTTAAGTATTAAGAAAATACTCAATCACATAGTTTATCTATGTTCAATTGTATTTAGTAAATTCGCATCATAAGTGCACAACTAAGTTTAATTAGCAATGGTGTATTTTG